>CASEJD010000055.1 GCA_949288145.1 uncultured Coriobacteriia bacterium | reverse complement strand
GTCCTCCAGCACGAAGCACGCCTCGCGCAGCGCCTGGGCGCTCACGCCATACCGCTCGTCGACGCCGGCCAGGGACTCGAGCATCGACGCAGCCTGCGCCACGGCGTCGATAGCGCCCCCGTCGCCTGCGAGCGCCTCGTGCGCCCCGCGCGCCGCCAGCGCGAGCGCTTCGGCGTTCTCGCGCTTCGGAAGCTCGGCCATGAGCTCTTCGTACTCGCCCGGCTGCGGCGCCGCCTCCTCGATGCGGGACAGGACGAAGCGAGCCTCGTCCACTTTCTCGACGCTCGCGTGCTGCGCCTCTTCCAACCGGGCGACCTCTTCGGCCGCCTCGCGAGCCGCATCCCACGCGGATTGGTACGCCTCCAGCGCCTGCGCCACCGGCTCGCCGCCCCATGCGTCGAGCATGCGCGCCTGCTCTGCCTGCTTCAGCAGGCGCTGGTGCTCGTGCTGCCCACACAGGTCGACCGTGCGGCCCACCGTGGCGGCAAGCTCCGAGACGCTGGCGAGCGAGCCGTCCACCGTCACCCTGCTGCGGCCGTCAACGGAGACGCGCCGGGCGACCACCATCCCTTCGTCCTCCGCGCCCGCCGCGTCGTCGAACAGGCGGCCTTCGACCGAGCACGCCTTCGCGCCCTCGCGCACGACCGACGAGTCGGCGCGCGCTCCCATGAGCAGCCGCACGGCCGAGAGCAGCGCGGTCTTTCCCGCGCCCGTCTCGCCCGTGACCACGGTCATGCCCCGGGCGGGAGCAAGCGACGCCTCCTTGATGAGCGCCAGGTCCTTCACGTGAATCTCGTCGATCACAGCAGCCTCCTTGCTTGGCAAGCGCCGCGAACCGTCGCGGCATGCTGTGTCGCATCCTATCTCAACGCCCGGCCGCACGGCGCCCTCGTGCCCGTTCGCACACCGAAAACGCGCTATGATGTCCGCAGACCGGCTTGAGAGGAGAGACACCCATGGCAGAGGACCAGAAGGACGAGCTCGGCATGCCCGAGGATAGCGCCCTTGACGAGGCGCTCGACACCATTGGCGAGACCGTGATCGACGCGGTGGGCGCGACCGGCCACGCATTGCAGGACGCCGCCGCGAAGGTCGTCGATTTCGCAGGCGACATCGTGGATGGCGCGAGCGACATCATCGACGACGTCACCGAGCACAGCCCGCTCAAGGAGTGGGGCGACCATGTGGGCGAGGCAGGCCGCGAAGCCGCCGACCGCCTGGAAGAGAAGGCGGACAAGATGGAAGAGGACGAAGACCCCGCGTCCATCTAATACCACCGAGCGCGCCGCATCATGCGGCGCGCTTCGCTATTCGGCGCTTTCCACGCGCGCGCTCTTGGCCCGCGCGCCATCCACCGTAGGAATGCGCACGAGGATGATGTAGGCCATCAGCACAGCACAGCACGCCAGGATGGCCCAAACGACAGGCTTTTGCACCAAGTAAGCGCTGATGCCCATGACCACGTACGTCAGCGCGAGCGCGCGAACTTTCGCACGGACGGGCATGCCGCCCGCGTCCTTGAACGGCTTGACGTAGAGCCGGTACAGGCGCGATCCAACAATCCATGCGTGCATGCGCGGGGAGGATTTCGCGAAACAGAAGGTGGCGGCCAAAAGGAGCGGCGTCGTGGGGAGGACGGGAATGGCCACTCCCGCCAGGCCCAATATGAGGCATGCCCACGCAAGGGCAAGCAAAAGCGCTCGTTTCATTCGTCGTCCTTCCTCGCGGCACGGCGACGCCGCCTTACGGCGCCCGACGTTCATCCCACGTCAGGCCCCAACTGCCCGATCCGTGCTCGGCGCTCCTTTCGCAGTGGGCCTTGGCGGCCAACTTCGTGCTCAAAGCGCCTCCTGAACCGAAATTCGTGAAAGTATACCGAAGCTTACGTTCGGTGACAATCAGGTAAAACCATGTGCGCTACAATGACCGCATGCAGTCTTACACCACCATACGCGGCACCGCGGTCGCAGAGATCGTCGAGAAGAAAAGCCGTTTCATCGCATCGGTCGCCCACGTGGAGACCGAGGAGGAAGCCCTCGCCTTCCTCGAGCAGATTCGTGCCGAAAATCGCATGGCACGACACAATGTTTACGCCTACGTACTGCGCGCCGACGGCCGTGTGCGCTACTCCGACGACGGCGAGCCGCAGAAGACGGCGGGTATGCCCACGCTCGAGGCCATCCAGCACGCCGGCATCGTGGACGTCATCGTGGTGGTCACGCGCTACTTCGGCGGCATCCTCCTTGGCACGGGCGGCCTTGTGCGCGCGTACACGCAAGCGACGCAGGAAGGCTTGGCGGCGGCCGAGAAAGTCACCGTGTCGCGTTGCGTCGACGTGACCGTGCGCATGGAGTACCCGCTCTACGAGCGCATCCTGCGCGTTGCCGAGGACGCGGGCGCGAAGGTGGCCGACACCGCGTTCACGAACGAGGTCGAGCTCTCACTGCTCATGCTCGACGGCACGCAGCAGCCCTTGCTCGACAAGCTCACGGAAATCTGCCGCGGGCAGGAGCGCGTCGAGGTGAGCGAGCCTTACGACGCCCCTTTCTAGGCGCGCCCTGTGACGCCCGCTCTCGGCATGCCCCGCGATAACCAGCGCTAGACACGCCCCGTAACTCCCCGTTCTAAGCGCGCCTGCAACGCCCTGTTCTCGGCGCGCCGTCGCGCATGTCACCGCGAACGCCATCGCGCACTCCGCCGCACGCGCCATCGCGCACTCCGTAGCGTACTCCACCGTGCAGGCCGCCGCTGGCGCCGCCCTTCTGGTACAATACCCTGCGCAAGCGGGCCGGACGATCGCGCGCTTCGGCGTGAGGAAAGTCCGGGCTCCCAAGGGCAAGATGCCAGCTAACGGCTGGGCGGGGCGACCCGACGGAAAGTGCCACAGAAAAGAAGACTCCCCTGCCGCTTCGCGGTCAGGAGAAAAGCTGAAACGGTGCGGTAAGAGCGCACCAGCGCGTCGGCAACGGCGCGGCTTGGAAAACCCCATCTGGAGCAAGCGCAAATAGGAGTGCGATACGGCCGCCCTTCCGTGCATTCGGGTTGCGTGCTCGAGGCGCGCGGTGACGCGCGTCCAAGATAAATGATCGTCCTCGACAGAACCCGGCTTACAGGCCCGCTTGCCTTCCGACCCCGACGGCGAACGCCGCGGGGTCGTTTTGCGTTTGGATGCCGTGGCCGGTCGATCCGCTGCCTTCGAGCGCACCCACCGTGCATGAAAACTCGTCATTTTCATGACACTTTGTGCGATATGGACGCATTCCCTCTTTGCATCATCCGCGTGCATTGGCGTTTCCTCAGGTCACGAATTGTCGAAAACGAGATTTGTCCGCATGATCACTCGCACCATGCGTCCAAATCGCACGGTGCGCAATGTGTGCGTCCCTATCGAAAAAAGCGTCAGGAATTGAGCCCTATTGCGTGCACGAACCCTCGCCGGCGCGAAAGAGGGAAAGGTTGTTCGCACCGCCGGCAAGAAGCGTCAAGCGGTCCGCACGCTATCTCGCGGGTTGATCGAAGCTCGAGCGAGCAAGGCGCTTCCTTCGCGCGCCCTCCCACAGGTCAATCGTAGTGTCAGCAAAGGGCATCGTGCGATTTCGCAAGCCGTCCCACAGGTCGTTCGTAACGTCAGCGAGAAGCGCCCTGGCGCAGAAGATAGACATGAAGAGGGGGCTCGGTTGGACTGTGGTCCACCGAGCCCCCTCTGAGTGGCTAGATTCTGCACCAGGGCGCTTCGCAGCGTCGGCTCTTTCGCCGTTCGTTAGAACGGCGGAGCCACCCTACTCGACCTCTTCGAACTCGAAGTTGTCGTCGGCGTCGCCGTAACCGCTCAGGTCCTTCTCAACCTTGGAAGGACGCGGGGTGGCAGGCGTCACGACGGCGCTGCCGACCTGCGGCGTGGTGTAGGTGGCGACGGCGGAGCTCACCTCGCGGACGGGATCCTGCGCGCGCGGCATGACGCGGCCGGTGTCCGTGGTGTCCTCGGCAGCATAGGCGGAACCGTACGCGGACAGCACGGCGGACGAGTCGCCGCCGATTTCGGAGAGCGTCTTGGTGGCGGAGGAAATGAAACCGCGCAGAAGGCTGGAGTACTCGGCGCGGACGTCCTCGCGGTCCTTCTGCAGCGAGTCGATGGACTCGATGATGCGCTGCTTCTCGCCGTTGGCCTTGGCCAGGATGCGGCGGGCCTCCTCCTCGGCGTCCTGACGCATGGTGTCGGCGTCGGCCTTGGCCTTCGCGATGACCTCTTCGCCGGAACGCTGGGCGGTGATGAGCGCCTTGGCGATGGCGTTGTCGTCCAGCTTGCGCTCCTCGAGCTTGCGCTCGAGCTCGGCGATGCGCTCGTCCTTCTCGTCCGGCGTGGCGTCGACCGGCAGCGGCGCGGCCTCGTGCTCGACGGACGCGGCGGCCTCCTGGGCGGCAGCAAGCTCTGCCGCATGCTGCTCGGCAGCGGCGGTGAGCTCGTTAATCTGCTGGCCCATCTGGTCGATCTGCTCGTTCAGCAGGTCAATCTCGTTGGCGACGTGCTCGAGGAAGACGTCGACCTCGTCGACGTTGTAGCCCTTGCGGTCAATCGAGAAGCTTTGGTTGTGGATGTCACCCGAAGTGATGGCCATGGAAATGTCCTCCGTTGTAATTTCGTACGCTGGTCGCGGCGCTACAGCAGGCCGACGACGAACCTAGTCGCTAATTGTAATACAAGCAGTGCCACGATGGGCGAAACGTCAATCATTCCGCCAATCGGGGGGATGAAACGCCGGAACACGTCAAGGTACGGGTCGCAGAGCTTCCCCAGGAACCGGTACACGTCCCCCACGATGCCCGTCCCGATCGGGAACCAGGACATCATGATGTACACGAAGATGACCATACTGTACGCGTCCGAGAGCGCCAGTATGAGCGATTGGAGAGCTAGCATGCGCGCGTCCGTTCCTTCGAGCGGGCAATGCGGTCAAAGCAAGTAGGCATGGGCTTAGTACACCCCTTGGTTGCGCAGCTTCGTGCGCTCCTCGTCGGTGAGCTCCTTGCCGCGCGTGATGACGAAGACCTTGTCCGCGATGCAGTCCACCTTCGCGTCGAGCGCGCTCGAGACGCCGAACGAGAAGTCGAGGATGCGCTTGGAGAGCGCGTTCTGCGTGTTCATGAGCTGCAGCACCACCGCGTCGCCCGCCTTGAGCGCCTTGGCGATCTGCTCGACCTCATCGTAGGAGGTGGGCTTGAGCACCGTGACGGCGCGCTTCGGGGCGAACACCGGGATGGTCGGGTCGGCCGGGGCCGGCGCGCTGGAGATGCCGGCGTCAGATGCGGCAGCCGCGCCCGCAGACGATTTCTCGGACGCCGCGGCGGCAGTGGACTCGAACAGCGCGTTGTAACCGGCGGAGCCGTGGGTGCGCGTGCCGGACGTGATGACGCCGGCGCGGATAGCGTCGCGCGTGGTGGAGCGCGGGCGCTCGTCG
>CASEJD010000054.1 GCA_949288145.1 uncultured Coriobacteriia bacterium | reverse complement strand
GCCCGCGGCGTACAGGCCCGGCACCGCGCGCGCCTCGAGCGTCGCGTCGTCAAACTCCCGCACGTCCAGCCCGCCGCGGGTGACCTGGCACTGCTTCGCGTCGCCCACGCCGCGCACCGCGACGGAGAAGCGCTTGAGCGCCACTGCGAGCTCATCCAGGTCCTCCCTGCGCGCGGAAGCGGACGGGCTCATGCCCGCCTGCGCGAGCACGCAGCGCGCCACCTGCGGAAGCAGCATGCCGCACGTCACGTCGAGCAGCGTAGGACGCCAGCGCCCCGCCCCGCCGTGCGCGGACGATTCGCGGTCCCACCGCTCGTCCAGGAACGACCGAAGGTCGCCCTCGCGAACCCACGGGATGAGGTCGAACACGATGCGGTCGCCCGCCTCGGCATGGCGCGACAGGTCGAACACGGCAATGCCCGAGACGCCGTAGTCGCGGAACAGGACCTCGCCCGCTTCGCGCGCTTTCGCGCGGCCGTCGGGAGACTCGAGCGCGACGGCGCACTGGACGCGCACGTTGTTGAGCCCTTTGATGGGCGCGGTGCCGGTGCGCAGCGGGCCCAAGACTGGGCGCTGCTTCTTGAAAGCCAGCTCCTCCGGCGCAAGCTCGCGCGCAATATGCCCACCGCACGCAAGGACCACCGCGTCAGCGAACGCCGGCTCGCCCTCGGCGAAGTCGATGCGGAAGCGCGAGGCCGCCGCGCGACCACCGCGCGCCAGCGGGCGGACCGCCACGGCCCGATGCCCACAGCGCTCTTCCACGCCGTACGACGCGAGCGCCTGGCGCAGGACGTCCACGACGGTGGTCGCCTTGTTCGTGAGCGGGTACAGGCGGCCGCCCTCTTCGCGCCGCAGCATACCAAGGCGCGCGAAGAAGTCCGTCACCGCATGCGGACCGTCGAGCCCCCGCCCGCCGTGCTCAAGCTTGCTCGCGTAGAGCTCCTCATGCACGGCGAGAACCGACTCGACGAACGGCGCGTTATGGTAATCGCCCGCTGCGGGATTAGCGTTCGAGAAATTACAGCGGCCGTTGCCCGTGGCCAGGATAGGCTTGCCCACGCGGTCGGCCTCCTCGAACAGCAGCACCTCAGCGCCCGCGCGCGCCGCCTCGATGGCCGCCGCCAAACCCGATGCGCCGCCGCCGACGATGGCAACCGTTCCCATGCCGCCCCTTCCGCTCAGAGTTTCCCGTCCGCCCATGATAGCAAACGGGGCCTCGGTCACCCGAAGCCCCGTCGTTCGCGCGCGGTATGCACGCGATGTCCATTGTTTGGAGCGCTACCGTTAGACGGTTGCCTTCCAAAGGCCATGCAGGTTGCAGTACTCGTAGACCGCGACGACCTCGTCGCCCTCGGCCAGGGCGAAATCGGCCTTCGGCTCGTCGGTCGGGGCGAGCTCAGCGATCTGGTAGCCGTTCTTCGTCTCGAGCGCGATGAAGGAGATCTGGTGCTCCTCGGTCATGGGATGGACGACCTCGCCAACGACCACGTGGACGGCAGAGCCCTCGACGGTGACGACCGGGACGTGCTTCTCGACGGCAGCGTCAACGGTGTTGGCGGTGAGCTCGGTCATCTTCTCGCCGCAGCACATCAGCGGAACGCCCTTGTCGTAGGGCTTCACGGCGACGTTTCCGCAGTGGTTGCACTTGTAGAACTTCAGAGCCATGGGAGACTCCCTTCCGGCCTTGCGGCCTCTCGCCTTTGTTTCGTGCTAAATGATACTACGTTAATATCATTCATCAAGTCCCTTTTGCGGCAATTTCCTCCGAACGGCGTAGACGAGCACGCCAACGCCCACCAGCACGAGCGGCACCGAGAGCAACTGCCCCATGGTGAGCCACCCACCCCATAGGTAGCCGAGCTGCGCGTCGGGCTCGCGCACGAACTCGACGAGAATGCGGAACAGACCGTACATGATCAGGAACGCGCCAAGGAACGTGCCCCGCGGCCGCGGCGGCACCTTGCGCGAGAGCGCGAAAAGGACCAGGAAGATGACGACGCCTTCGAGCAGGGCCTCGTAGAGCTGCGAGGGATGGCGCGGCATGCTGCCCGCGGCGCCGACGAAGACCACGCCCCACGGCAGGTCGGTCGGCGCGCCCCACAGCTCGCCGTTCACGAAGTTGGCGCAGCGGCCGAAGAACAGGCCGATGGGCGCCGCGATGCAGCCCAGGTCCGCCAGCGTCAGGTACGGCACGTGCGCGATGCGCGCCGCCACGATGCCGCCGAGCAGCGCGCCGATGAGGCCTCCGTGGAAGCTCATGCCGCCGTGGTTGAGCGCGAGGATCTCTGCCGGATGCTGCAGGTAATACCCCTCGCCGTAGAACAGGACGTAGCCCAGACGCCCGCCCAGGATGACGCCGAGCATGGCGCAGATCATGACCGTGAGCAGGGTGTCGATGTCCAGGCGGACCTTCCAGCGACGCGCCGTGAAGTACAGCACGAGCGCGGCACACACGAAGCCGAGCACGTAGGCAAGGCCGTACCAGCGCACGGTCAACGGCCCGAGCGAGAGCGCGATCGGGTCAAGCTGTTGGTATATCTCGTTGAGCACAGGATATCCTCGCGACAATCTCCATCAGGGCAGGACGCCGCTTGCGCCATGGCGGCAGAAGGCTACTCGCAGCCCATGCCGGCGCCGGTCTCGATGGCGGCGAAGCGGACTTCTTCGCGCAGGGAGGGCGGGATATTCGCAAGCGACGAGACCGACGTGCCGCACCCCGGGCAGCGCAGCGTGAACAGCGCCACGTCGGCGCTCAGCACCATCATGGAGTCGTATTTGGTCAGGTCGAAGCTGGTCTCTCCGCAGTTCGGGCATTTCATGATCTTGCCCATCGTTGCTCCCTTGTTCGTGAGCGAAGTTTTGCCCCAGTGTAGCACAAGCCTTTTGACGTGCCGCAAAGCGCGAACGCCGGACGGCATGCCGCCGAGCGCCGCCCGCCCCTCCGCGCCGCCCGCCGCAGCGAACGGCAGTGTGCGGCGGCTTTACAGCAGGAAGCGGTTCGGATTGCCCTGGCGCTTCGGGACCTCCACCTCGCCCACGTTCGGGCCGTGCTCCAGAAAGAACTCGCAGAAGTGGCAGACCTCTTTGACGGCGGCATCGTACTCGCGCTCCGGGTTCAACAGCACCACCGGGTCGGTGGCAACCACGTGCGTCGGGCGCAGACAGGCGGCAAAACGGCAGTCTGCCGGGCACGGCTCGCCCGGGATGTTGTGCGGGCAGTATTCCTGCATCTCTTCGTCGCAGCCGCGCGTTTCCCAGCATTTCGGCATGTGATCGGACCTCCTTGGCCGTTCGTTCTCATCAATGCGCTTGTCAGCAATCGAACCCGCGCGCGGCGGACGGCCGCACTGGCCGGCGCCGCCGTCACCGCGCAATGCACGAAGGCCGGTGGCGTCCAACGCCGACCGGCCTTCGTCGCGTGCTTCAGTTGTACGCCAGCAGCCCGGCGTACGGCATGGGTTTTCGCCCAGCGTGCTTACAGGCTCGCCGGAACGACGCTCGTCACGCCCGGGACACGCTCCTTGAGGATGCGCTCGACGCCGTTCGCCAGCGTCATCTGGGACATCGGGCAGCCCTTGCAAGCGCCCTGCAGCTCCACCGTGACGACGCCGTTCTCGTCGACGTCGATGAGCTTCACGTCGCCGCCGTCAGCCTGCAGGCTGGGACGGATGAGCTCGAGCACGGCAGCAACGTCGGTTTTCTCGACCATGGTGACTCCTTTGTTCGTGTGTCTTTCGCGGGGCATGATACCACACGCCCGCAGCTTGGCTACGCCGTCGGCATGTAATCTCGGCCGATCATCACCAAGACGTCGGAATCGAAGGAGTAGTACGCGCTCGCGTTCGTGATGCGGCCGGTGCCCATGGCGTCCACCACCGCCTGCGCGCACGCTTCCTTCGCGTCGTCCTTGTAGATGACGAGCGTCTCTTCGTACACCTGGCTGTCGGCGTTGCCCGTGTCCGTGACCTGGAAGCCCTGCTCCGTCAGGATGGAGGCGAAGTTCGCCGCGGCGCCTGTGATGCCGCCGCCGTTGCGCACGATGATCGTGAAGCTGGCGGGGTCCACGTTCGAGGTGTCGACGAAGGAGGGCGCCTGAACCGTGCCGCTGTTCTTGAACGAGTCGAGCGACGAGCTCCACGAGGACGATTCCGTGAACTCCGTCTGGCCTTCGTTGTTCGTGGATACGTAGCCCGGCAGCTGCACTTTCGCCATCGACGAGACGTCCATGCCGCGCAGCGCCTCGACGAGCGCGGTGATGTCGGATGCCTTCCAGTCCGTCTTCACGGAGCCGGAGAGCGCGTCGACAATGCCCGGCAAGCCCGTCGTGCCGGCGTCGAAGACCTTCTGGGCGAGCGCCGCCATGATGTCGAGCTGCGCCTTCTGGCGCTGGATGGTGCTGTCGTCGTAGTTGCGCGCACGTGCGTAGACGAGGGCCTGCTCGCCCGAGAGGGTCTGCTCGCCCGCGGGGATGTAGATGCTGCCGGCGTACGGGTCGTCCACCTCTTCGGGCACGTTGACCGCGATGCCGCCGACCGCGTCCACCAGCTGCACGAACGCGTCCGCGTCGACGCGCACGTAATGCGCGATGTCCACGCCTGCCAGCTGCGCCGCAGCCTTGATGAGCACCGCATCACCGCCGTTCTCGCACGCCTTCGAAAGGAACGTCTCGACGTTGCCCGATTCCACCATCACGTTGGAGGGCAAAGACATGAGCGAGACCTGCTTGTTCGCGGTGTCCACGCGCGCCAGGACAAGCGCGTCCGCGTTTTCCCGGCTTCCCTGTTCAGTGAAGAAGCCTGCCACGAGCACGTAGTACGGCTGGTCGGCAGCCGGGGCGACGAGGGCGGCACGCGCCTCGGGGTCGTCAAGGCTCATGTTGGAGCTTACGGAGTTCACGTACGTGAAGCCCGCGACCGCGCCCACCACGACCGCGATGACCACCAGGATGCCCACGATGAGCCCGACGCGCTGGAAGCGGTCGCGGCGCATGGCGCGCTTGCTGAAGTCGAGCTGGGCGACGCGGCGCGAGTACGCGCGCGCGTCCTCGCCCGACGTGGTGTTGGGCGTGACGACGTCGATCAGGCCACTGTTGGCGCGAGCGCTCTTGCGGCGGCTCGAGAAGTTGATGTCGCCGCCATAGCCTTTCGCATGGCGAGCGTGCAGCGAGCCTCCCGCGTGCGACCCGAGCGTGGAACGGTTCACGTCGCGCGAGATGCGGCGCGAATGCTCGCGCATGCGACGGTTTTGGGAATCGCCGAACATGGGTGCCCTGCCTATTCGACGACGACGCGCTCGACGTCGGCGCCCAGGGCTCGCAGCTTGCCCACGTAGTCTTCGTAGCCGCGGTCGATGTGGCTGATCTTGTAGACCTTCGTCTCGCCCTCCGCCACGATGCCGGCGAGCACGAGCGCCGCGCCACCGCGCAGGTCGGTGGACTTGACCGGCGCGCCCTGCAGGCCCTTCACACCGCGCACGAGCGCGTGGTGGTCCTCGAGCGAGATGTCAGCGCCCATGCGCGTGAGCTCGGCCGCGAACATGAAGCGGTTTTCGAAGACGTTCTCGGTGATGACGGAGACGCCGTCGGCCAGCGCGGCCAGCAGCATGTACTGCGCCTGCAGGTCCGTGGGGAAGCCCGGGTGCGGCAGGGTCTGGATGTCCGTCGGGACGAGCGGGCGCTCGCGCTTGACGGTAATCCAATCCTCGCCCGTCTCAACCTCGCAGCCCATAGCGGTCAGCTTCATGAGCGCCATGCGAAGGAACGACGGGTCGATGCCGCGCACCGTGAGCGGGCCGCCCGTGAGCGCGCCGCCCACCAGGAACGTGCCGGCCTCAATGCGGTCGCCCACCGTGGTGTGATCGCACGGATGGAGCGTGTCGAAGCCTACGCCGCGAATGCGGATGGTGGGCGTGCCCGCGCCCTGCACGTCAGCGCCCATGGCGTTGAGCATGTTCGCCAAATCCGCGATCTCGGGCTCGCACGCGGCGTTCTCGAGCACGGTGTCGCCCGTGGCCACGATAGCCGCCATCATGAGGTTTTCGGTTGCGCCGACGCTGGGGAACTCCAGGAACACCTGCGTGCCACGCAGGCCGTTGGGCGTGCGCGCCTCGAGGTAGCCGTGGTCGACCGAGAACTCGACGCCGAGGGCGTGCAGGCCCACGAGGTGCATGTCGATCTTGCGCTCGCCAATCTGGCAGCCGCCCGGCATGGCGACGCGCGCCTGGCCGAAGCGGGCGATCAGCGGACCGAGGACCGAGATGCTCGCGCGCATTTTCGAGACGAGCTCGTAGGGGGTCTCGTGCTTGTCGACGTTCGTGGTGTCGATGGTGAGGGTGTGGCCCTCGCGCTCGACCGTGGCGCCTAGGCAGCGCAGCACGTCCGACATGATGCGGATGTCAGAAATCATGGGGACGTTGCGAATGGTGGAAACGCCCTGCCCCAGAATGGAAGCAGCGAGCAGCTTCAGCGCAGAGTTCTTCGCGCCGGCAACCGTCACTTCGCCCGAAAGGGTGTTGTTGCCATGGACGACGATGATTTCTTGGGACATGTATGCCGCCTCCTTGCTCCGTGAGAGCTGCGATCGATGTGAGGTTTGTTGCGAACACCGATTATAAAGCGCGCGTCACACCCCGCCAACTTCCCACACCCCGCTCAACGTGTCTTCACAACTGGCACCCGGGTTCCGGGTGGGAGGCGGGGGCTCCGCGCAATCGGCGCACCGCACGCCGCCCGCCCGGAACCCTTCACGCAGGCTGAATGATAAAATCTCACAGGTCGTTCGTAACGTCAGCGAGAAGCGCCCTGGCGTCGAAGATTGACATGAAAGAAGGCCGAGGCTGGACTTTGGTCCGCCTCGGCCTTCTTGAATGGCAAGATTCGATGCCAGGGCGCTTCGCAGCGTCAAATTGTTTCGCTGGCCGGAGGCCAGCGAAACAAGTTACTCGCCCATCACGAAGCGAGCGAAGCCCTCGACCTTGATGGTGCCGCCAAGCTCCTTGGCAACGCCGTCAACGTACTCGGAGATGGTCTGATCCGGGTTCTTGACGAACTCCTGCTCGGTCAGGACGCTCTCCTTGAAGAACTTCTCCAGGCGACCGGTGGCGATCTTCTCCTGGATGGCCTCCGGCTTGCCGGACTCGGCAGCCTGGGCCTTGTAGATGCTCATCTCATGCTCGATGACGGCCGGGTCGACGGACTCGCGGTTCGCGGCCACCGGAGCGGCAGCGGCAACCTGCATGGCAACGTCATGGCCGCAGGTCTTGAACGCGTCGGCGGTCGGGTCGATGCCCTCGAGGCCGAACTGCACCAGAACGCCGATCTTGCCGCCGCCATGGATGTAGGAAGCGATGGCGTCGGCCTCGACGACCTGGAAGCGAGCGAGCTCGGTGTTCTCGCCCATCACGTGGATGGCGTCGGTCACGACGGCCTCGACGGTCTCGCCGTCAATCTCGGAAGCCTTGAGGGCGTCCAGGTCGGCCGGCTTGTTGGCCAGCGCGGCGCGGGCGATTTTCTCAGCGTAGCCCTTGAACTTCTCGTTCATGGAGACGAAGTCGGTCTCGCAGTTCAGCTCGACGAGGGCGCCGGTCTTGCCGTCCTCGGAGACGAGGGCCATGACGGTGCCCTCGTTGGTGGCGCGGCCGGCCTTCTTGGCGACGGCGGCCAGACCACGGGTGCGCAGGACGTCGACGGCCTTGTCCAGGTCGCCTTCGGCCTCGACGAGGGCCTTCTTGCACTCCATCATGCCAGCGCCGGTCATTTCGCGGAGTTCCTTGACGAGAGCTGCGGTGATTTCAGCCATGTTCTTCCTTTCTGGAGAAGGGCGGCAGGCCTTATGCCCGTCGCCCTTTTTGCTGATCAGTATGACGTGTGCGCGATGCGCTACTCAGCGGCCGGAGCCTCGGCAGCCGGGGCCTCCTCAGCGGCCGGAGCCTCAGCCTCGGCGGCCATCTCCTCAGCGGAGACCGGGGCGACACCGCCTGCCAGGACCGCGTCGGCCATGAAGTCGGACAGCAGGCGGACCGAGCGGATGGCGTCGTCGTTGGCCGGGATGCCGTAATCGACGTCGTCCGGATCGCAGTTGGTGTCGAGCGTGCCGACGATGGTGATGCCCAGGCGGCGGGCCTCATGGACGGCGATCTGCTCGCGGTTGGTGTCGATGATGAAGATGGCGTCCGGAACCTTCTTCATGTTGCGGATGCCGTTGAGGTTGGTCTGCAGCTTGGACAGCTCCTTGCGCAGCAGGATCTGCTCCTTCTTCGGCAGCTTCTCCATGCGACCGTCGGTCTCCATGGCCTCGAGCTCCTCCATGCGCTGCACGCGGGAGCGGATGGTCACGAAGTTGGTCAGCATGCCGCCGAGCCAACGGGCGTTGACGTAGGGCATGCCACAGCGGTTCGCAGCCTCGGCGACGGGCTCCTGAGCCTGCTTCTTCGTGCCGACGAACAGCAGGGTGCCGCCCTTCTTGGCCAGGTCGCACGCGTAGGTGTAAGCCTGGTCGAGGCCAACGAGGGTCTGCTTCAGGTCAAGGATGTAGATGTCACCGCGGTTGCCGAAGATGTACGGACGCATCTTCGGGTTCCAACGGCGCGTCTGGTGGCCGAAGTGAGCTCCTGCGTCGAGCAGGGTCTGCAGATTGATCTTTGCCATTTCTTTCTCCGTTCGTTAATCCTCTGCGAAGCTTCATCCCCCGGCCCGCAGCCCCGCAGGGCCACTGGCAGACCGAAGTCCACTCCGCATGCGTAATCAGAAACTGCAAGAGAATAACACCCTGAACGCAAGCGCGCAAGGATACGAGAGTCCGCAAGACCCACAACACACAAGGCCGACACGACACGCAGCTCGTGGCGCGCCGACCCTCCCGCAGCATCCAGCTTCTCATCCGACAGCACTCAGTCGCCCTTTCGGAGGCGCCCGACCATCCTTCGGCCGCGGCCATGTCGCCTTCCTGCAGCATCCAGCCGCTCATCCGACACACGCAAACGGAAATAATTGGCGCTTCTGCACCCGTTTTCGATGTTTTCGACAAGAATATCCGTTCACTATCGAAGGTGCGCGAACCCATCCGATCGCAGCTTGCGCAGGCATATCGAGTGTATGCTTCTGAACTGGGGTTTTACGATTCCCTTCGCAGTCAATCACGCCAGCTCATCATCCAGCGGCTATTCTGTCCACACCGAACGGCGCTCACCGGAAATAGTTGCCAACATCGAGACACTAGCCGGAGATTTCTGCCAAAAACCTCGATTTCGCCTACAAAGCCCGCCAAATCGCTCTTTGTGGCACGGCGGCATCCCTCCCCGATCAAATGGTACAAAAAAGCGAGCGGACCCCCACGCCCCTTGCCGCACCCCTGTAATCACAAAGCCGCCGCGCCCTGCATCGGGACGCGGCGGCTTTCGTTCGTCGAAGCACAGCGGTTTCGTTTTCGCTCTATCGCGTTACGCAGTTAGTCGGTGTAGGTGATGTCGGCGTGCTCGATGACCCAGCGGGCGGCCTTGTTGCGCTCTGCCATCTCGCGCAGGGCGTAGCCGTTGCCCGTCTCCTCCATCTGCATGCGCGCCAGCTGCGGGCCCTGCGGGTTGATGATGCGGCAGGTCTCCATGATGTCCTCGTCGGTGAGGGTCAGCTTCTCGTGGCGGTACACGGCGTCGAGCGCGAAGCCGTTCACGAGCGCCATGCGGGTCTGCACCATGAGCATCATGCCGAACTGCTGCTGGCCACCGTTCTGCTCGATGAACTTGTCGAGCGACATGCCCTGAGCCTGCAGCTCGGAGCTCAGCTGCTTGAGCTGGGTCTCGCGCATGGCCTCGTAGATGGAGTCGTCGATGGAGCCCTTGAAGCGCTGCGAGAGCTTCGTGAGCGCCAGGTTCTCGAGGTAGGCGTTGTACTCCTGGCGATGAGCGCTCTCAAGCTGGTACTCGATGCTCTCGCGGAAGGCCTTCGCGTCGCGGAAGAACGGCATGTTCTTGGCGACCCACTCGTCCGTGATCTCGGGCACGACCTGCTTCTGCAGCTCGATGACCCTCACGTGGCAGGTGACCTTGACCACGTCGTCGCCGCCCGGCGCCTGGAAGGCGAAGTCCTTCTCCTGGCCCGGTTCCATGCCGACGAGCTGGTCATCGAAGGCGCCCGGCATGTAGCCCTGGCCGACCGGGTAGGTGCGGCGGTCGGTGTTGAACGCAGCGAAGTCCTCGCCGTCCTGCTTCGTGTCGGAGATGGCGATCTCCACGAAGTCGCCCTTCTGAACCGGGCGCGGGTCGATGGCCTCGTAGCTGCAGAAGCCCTGCGCCGCGGCCTTCACCTGCTCGTCGACCTCGCGTGGATCGACAGAGAAGCGCTTCGCCGTGAACGCGACCGGCTCGTAGGAGTCCAGCTCGTACTCCGGCTTCGGCAGGATCTCCATGGTGAACGTGAACTCCTCGCCGCGCTTGAGCGTGGTCTGCGCCACCGGCTTCGGCGGGAATGCCGGCACGACGCCCTTCTTGTCGATGGCGAAGGGCACGAGGAACTCCGGCACGCGCGGCATCACGAGCGCGTCCAGGTTCGGCACGCCCAGGCGCTCTTCCGCCTGCTCGGCGAACGGCTTGCCCTGCTCGGGCTCAACGCCCATCTGCTGCAGGAACGCCACCGACGCCCAATCGAACGCCTTGTCCACGTCGGCCACGGATGCGGTGGCCTCCACGAGCACGCGATTGCCCACCAGCTTCTTCTGCACAACCTTCATGCGCATTCTCTCCTTGCATATCTCCCGCCGCGCGCCTTCGACGGCAGCGCGCCACGCGGGCCGCCCGGCGTCAGGGCGCGGGCGGTTCCTTCTCGTCTGCTCGCCACCGCGAAGTGCGGCGGCGGTCCCATGCTTTGCCTGCGTATTGTATCCGAACCAGGGCGGAACGCGGCGCGAATCGTGCGCCCACCATGCCTACCTCTGGCGAAAAACAGCCCCGAACCGCGGGGTTCGGGGCTGTCGGATCGCAGGCTGTTGCGCGCTTAGGCGCGAGACGCCTCGTACTGCTCGATGAGCTTCTTCTGCACGTCGTGCGGAGCCTCTTCGTAGCCATTTACGTCGATGGTGTAGGAGCCGCTGCCGCGCGAGAGCGAGCGCAGGTCCTTCGTGTAGCTCACGACCTCGGCGTACGGGACGCGGACCAGGATGACGGTTTCGCCGGCGTCGTTGGAGTCGGTGCCGACGATGCGACCGCGCTTCATGGAGATGTCGCCCATGATGGTGCCGGCGTACTCCTCGCCCACCGTGATGGCCATGTCGGCCATGGGCTCGAGGATGACCGGGTTCGCCTTTTCGCATGCGGCGCGGAAGCCGATGCGCGCGGCGGTCTTGAACGCCATCTCGTTGGAGTCGACGCTGTGGTAGCTGCCGTCGTAGACCGTGCACTTGATGTCCTGCATCGGATAGCCAGCCACGAAGCCTTCGGCCATGGCCTCCTGGACGCCCTTGTCGACGGCCGGGATCAGGCCGTTCGGGATGGCGCCGCCCTTGATCTCGTCCACGAACTCATAGCCCGCGCCCGGGTTGGGCTCGAGGCGCAGCCAGCAATCGCCGAACTGGCCGGCGCCGCCGGTCTGCTTCTTGTGGCGACCCTGCGCCTCGGCGGTCTTGCGGATGGTCTCGCGGTACGGGATGCGCACGGGCACGAGGCGTGCCTCGACGCCGGCCTGGGCCTTCATGCGGTTGAGCATGGCGTCGATCTGCGTCTCGCCCAGGGCGTACACGAGCGTCTGGTGCGTCTCGTCGTTGCGCTCGATGCGGATGGTCGGGTCGGAGTCGGCCGTGCGGGTCAGGAACGTGCCGACCTTGTCCTCCTCGTTGCGGTTGGCCGCTTCGATGGCCACCGGGTACAGCGGCTCAGGCAGCGGGAACGGGTCGATGGCCATGTCGCCGCTCTGGGAGAGCGTGTCGCCGGTCTTCGCGTCGGACAGCTTCGGGATGACCACGATGTCGCCCGCCTTCGCGGACTTCACGTCGGTGGTCTCCTTGCCCATCATGACGTTGATCTTGCCGATGCGGTCCTTCTTGCCGGTGCGGGAGTTGATGAGCTCCTGGCCGGGCTCGAGGATGCCGGTGATGACCTTCACGAAGCTCAGGCGGCCAACGTACGGGTCGGAGACGGTCTTGAACACGAAGAAGCTCGTCTCGCCCTCGGTGGTGACCATGGTCTCTTCGCCGTTGGACAGGCGGAAGCGGCCGTGCGCGGTCGGGCTCGGGAAGTACGTGGCGACGTCCTCCATGAAGCCCTTGATGCCCTGCTCGATGATCGTGGAGCCCACGTACACCGGGATGAACAGCTCCTGCGCGATGGCCTTGTCCAGCAGGCTCTCCAGCTCTTCCTGGGTGAGCTGCTCTTCGCCCTCCAGGTACTTCATCATGAGCTCGTCGTCAGCCTCGGCCACCTGGTCGCAGAGCTTGTCGCGCGCTGCCTGGGCGGCGTCCTGGTACTCGGCAGGGATCTCGTCGATGACCTCGCCGCCGTCAACGGTGTAGTAGCGCGCCTTCATGCGCAGGATGTCGATGACGCCCTTGAAGTCTTTGTCCACGCCGATTGGGATGGTGACCGGGCCCAGGCGCGAGCCGAAGCGCGCGTGCAGCATGGCCATGGCGGTGTCGAAATTGGCGTTCTCGCGGTCAATGTGATTGATGAACACGGCTCGGCAAAGACGCATGTCCTCCGCTTCGCGCCACAGCTTGTTGTGCATGACCTGCGGGCCGGCGACGGCGTCGACCACGAACAGCGCGGTCTCGGCGGCCTGCATGGACGCCAGGGCGTCGCCCAGGAAGTCGGGCTGGCCCGAGGTGTCGATCAGGTTGATCTTGAAGTCCTTGTACGGAATGGGCGCCAGAGAGGTGCCGATGGTGAAACGGCGGCGGATCTCTTCGTCGTCGTAGTCCAGGTACGATTTGCCATCGTGCGTGGTGCCCATGCGAGGGGTCTTGCCGGAGACGTGGAGCATGGCCTCGGCGAACGAGGTCTTGCCGGAGCCGTCCTGGCCGACCAGCACGATGTTTCGCACATGTTCGGTAGCGGGAGCTGCCATGATGAACCACCAACTTTCCTGTTGTGTGGCCAAGTTCCGTGCCGTCTGCTTCGCGCAAAAGGCACGGTCCTTTGCCGAGCCTTACACAAACAAAACAATGGCGTTAGTGTATCGCATTTTCTCCACAACCCTGACGGCGATGACGAGCGTTCTCTGTTGTCAAGAGAAGATGCGGACTCGAAAGCAAAGCCTTTGAGGGCAAAACGGGGCAACGACGCGCAGTGCAGCCAGGACTGGGGGGGCATCGCGCGCCACGCGCGAGCAACCGCGCTGGCGAGACGAGCGACTATCAGCCCTCGTACATCTCTTCGACCGTCACGATGCGAAGGTCACCGCGCTCCGCCGCCTTCGCTCGCGTTCCTTCACTCAGCGCGCTTTTTGAGAAAAGAACGTACGAGCGGTCTTCGTACCCTTTAATCAGCTCACCACGACTCACAAGCTTCTTGATGGCAGCGGTCTCGTCGAAGCTCTCCCGCCACTTGCACTCCCCTAGAATGATTGCCTTAGACCGCGAATCCGCTGCAATGACGTCGATATCCACCTGCTCCCGCGCAACGGGGTCCGCCCCCCACCAACTACCAAAAGAGGTCGCCAAGAAAGGCAATCGCCCAAAGCGGTTCTCTCGTGCAAACCACTGCAAGCACATGGCTTCGAACTGTTTGCCGACGAACGTGGAGAGCGCTTGGCCGGATGCAAGCCGCGAAGCCGCTTCGCCCGCACCCATCTCAATCGCTCCGACGTTCGGGCTGACGAACCGATACCAGAATGCGAAGAACGGATCACGGATCCGATACTGGCCTTTTCGAGAGCGCGCCCCTTCACCGAACGGCACCGTTTTCTCCACGATGCCCAAACCGATAAGCGTGGCGAGGTACTTCCCCACCGAGTTCTCCCCGATTCCAGACTTGCCCGCGATTACCCGAGGCGTCGTAGCACCCGCTGCCACCGCGTCAAGAACAGACGAGTAGAGCGCCGGCTCGCGAAGCTCTTGGCACAAGAGCATTTGCGGCTCGGCGTAGAGAACGCCCGAAAGGTCGAAGAACAACCGCGCAATACACTCTTCGAGGGGCTCGTCCGAATCGATTTGCTCTAGGTAGTACGGCGTACCGCCAAACAGGGCATAGAACACCACGAGCTCCGCCGGAGAGCGCCCGGGCAGCATAAGGGCGGCGTCATGATAATCGAACGGCATGAGCTTTATCTGGGCGTTGCGGCGTCCAAAGAGTGGGCTTTTTCGTCCGAGGACCTGGCTTTCCATAAAGCCCTCGTTGCTACCGCACAACACTAAGCAGACGTTCGAATCCCTGAAATCATGATCAATGACGATTTGGAACGTCGACGGAAGCGAAGGAGCCGCCTGCGCGGCATAAGGGAACTCGTCGAACACGAACACGAGGGGCTCGCCATCTCGAGCGCGGCTGGCAACGAAGCGCAGCGCGTCCCCCCACGACTCGAACGAGCCCGTCGATTCTGGCAAATCGAAGAAGCGGTACACCTCGCGCGAAAAAGACCTCAGGTTTATTACGTCGCTTTTCTGCTGCGCCGTGAAAAACAGCGTGCGCTTGCCTTTCGAGAACTCGTCAAGCAGCGCCGTTTTGCCCACGCGCCGGCGGCCGTACACGACGGCCATTTGGAATTTTCCCTGATTGTACAGACGCTCAAGCGCCCGCAGCTCATGCTCCCTGCCTACGAACATGCCCGTTCCTTCCAATCATTCGAACTGAAATCAGTATACCGTACTCATAAGTAAGTTACTCACGAGTACGGTAGTATTCTCCCGAGAACTTAAACGCAAAAAGCGCTCGCCAGCACAATCGCTGACGAGCGCTTTTCTTTCTTGAAATAAGCTGTGTCGCGGCTGCTTACAGCGTGATCAAGCCGAACGCCTGGGCCACGTAGGCAATCAAGATGAGCACGATGCAGATCGGAGCGATGAACTTGATCGTGACGGTCCACACCTTCTCGAGCTTGAACGCGGCGGACTCCTTCACCTCGTCGGCGATGACCTTCGGGCCGATAATCCAGCCGACGAAGATGCACGTCATGAGCGCCGCCAGCGGCATCATGACGGAGTTGGACAGGAAGTCCATGAAGTCCAGGATGGTCGTGCCCTCGCCGAGCGGCTGGATGAACGCCAGGTTGCTGTAGCCCAGGTTCACGATGAAGCCCACCACCGTGATGAAGACCACTGACAGCACGATGGCGCGCTTGCGGGTGCAACCGGCGCCGTCATGGATGATGGAGACGCACGCCTCGGTCAGCGACACGGAGCTCGTGAGCGCCGCGAAGATGACCAGGATGAAGAACACAAAGCCGATGATGCCGCCTGCTGCGCCCATGTTGTTGAACACCTGCGGCAGGATTACGAACATGAGGGACGGGCCGGCGTTCTGCGCCACGGCGTCGCCCGAGCCGAGCGCCGCGAACGTGGCCGGGACCACCATGAGGCCCGCCAGCAACGAGACCGCGAACGTGGTGCCGGCGATCTGCACGACGCTGGACGTGAGCTTCTCCTTCTTCTCCAGGTAGGAGCCGTAGGTGAACATGATGCCCATCGCCAGCGACAGCGTGAAGAACGTCTGGCCTAACGCCGCGATGATGAGCTCGGGCGAGAACTTGCTCAGGTCCGGAATCAGGTAGAACGCCAGGCCGTCGAGCGCGCCGGGCATCGTGAGCGCGTAGATGCCGAGCGCCAGCGACACCACGATGAGCGCGGGCATCATGACGAGGTTCGCCTTCTCGATGCCGTTGTTCACGCCGAGCGCCACGATGGCGTACGTGGCCACCATGAAGATGAGCATGAAGACCGCGCTCTCCCACCCGCTCGAGATGAAGCTGTTGAAGTAGTCGCCGCCGTCGGCCAGCGCGGCGGGGCCGGCGCTCAGGTACGCGGTCATGTACTTGACCGTCCAGCCGCCGATGACGCAGTAGTATGGCACGATGATGAACGGCACGCACGACGCGAACACGCCGATGGGCGCGTACTTCTTGCCGAACGACTTGAACGCGCCGATGCAGCTCTGGCCCGTCTTGCGGCCGAACGCCGTCTCCAAGAGCAGGAGCGCGATGCCAATGGTGAACACGAACACCAGGTACAGGAACAAAAACGTGCCGCCGCCGTATTTCGCGGCCAGGTACGGGAAGCGCCACATGCTGCCCAAGCCGACCGCCGAAGCGGCGCCTGCCAGCACGAACGCGAGCTTGTTCGACCACGTCGCTCGCTGAACGTTTGCCATGTCTTTCGTCCTCGCAATCTATCTGGCCTGCCCGTCGAGACCGCAGCGCGAAGCACGTCGCGGTCTCCCTCTCCATCACGGGCAGGGTGAATCGCCGAATGGGCGATTGTACCAGGAATCGAGTGGACGAAGGACGTCTCCTCTAGAGCACCACGCCGAACGCGACGACTGCAGCGGTCAGCGCGAGCACCGCGGCATCGAGCGCGCCGAAGGGATAGTCTCGGTAGCCGGACGCGCGGTCGCGCAGGTAGAACCCACGCGTCTCCGCCGCCAGCGCGCTTTGCTGCACGCGGCCGACCGAGCTCACGAGCATGGGCATGCACAGCGGCAGGACCAGGCTCACCTTGCGCAGCGGGTTGCCGGTGTCGAACTCCACACCGCGCGCGGTCTGCGCCTCCATAATCTGGCGCATCTCCCCCGTGAACACGGGGATGAAGCGCAGCGCCGTGGTGAACGCGAAGGCGTAGCGGTGCGGCAGGCGCGCCACCTTCACGAGTGCGTTCGAAAAGTCGCTCATGGGCGTGAGCGCCAGCATGAGCGCAAGCGGCATGGTCGCCACGATCAAGCGCAGGACCACCAGGCATGCCGTATGCACGCCCGCGTCGGTCACGAAGAAGAACACCGGCGTGCCCGAGCGGATGAACAGTACCTGGAGCACGAAGAGGAACACGCTCACCTTCACCAGGCTAGAGAGCAGGCGCAGCGTGCGCTGCGGGATGCCGCCCGCGCAGCCCACTGCCACGTCGAGCGCGAGCAGCGCGCAGAGCGCCGGCAGACTTTCCGTCAGGAACGCCGCCACGCACGTGCAGAACGCGAAGACGATCTTCACGATGGGGTTCAGCCGGTGTACGACCGTCGTGCCCGGCGCGTAGTCCAGGATGCCGCCCATGATCATGCCTCACTTCCCGCGCACGCCGTCAGCACGCGCGCATCCGCTGCGAACGCGTCGTCCTCGGGAGACTCCCCGCGGACGATCGCCTCCGCCGCTGCCACCACCTCGGCGGCCGCCCCTGCGCCGCGCGCGCAGGACACCACGGCCGCCACCATGTCGCGCACGCCCATGACGCGGGAGAACGCCTCGGCAGAAGCGCTCCCCTCGCGCCCGAGGCCCTCTTCCAGGCGCAGGGCCAGCTCCACCATCTGCGGCGGCATGACCGAAGCGCACTCGAGAGCGGCGCGGTCGCGGAACACCTCTTCCGGCGTGCTGTCCGCCACGATGCGCCCGTTCGCCATGACCACCACGCGCTGCGCGAAGTCGGCGACGAGCTCCATGTCGTGGCAGACCATGATGACGGCGGTGCCGGCGTGGTTGAGCTCGCACACACGCGTCATGATGCGCGTGCACTCGCGGTAGTCCAGGCCCGTCGTCGGCTCGTCGAGGATGAGCACGCCGGGCTCCCCCGCCACCACCGACGCGAGCGCCAGACGCTGCCGCTCGCCGCGGCTCAGCGCGAACGGCGACGCGTCCGCGGGCAGCCCGAAG
>CASEJD010000053.1 GCA_949288145.1 uncultured Coriobacteriia bacterium | reverse complement strand
GGCGGCGGCTGCCGCGCCACCAACTACATCTCGCTGATCCGCAAGGCGCTCGCGGCGGTCGGCCTGCCGCACGTGCAGGATCGCTTCAAGCAGCGCGAAGGCTCGTCCACGGAGTTCCCGCGCGCCGTCTTCACTCAGGAGATGAAGGACGCGGGCTACACCATCCTGTGCCCGCAGATGGCGCCCATCCACTTCGATCTGCTCATCGACATCTTCCAGCGCAACGGCTACAACCTGGAGCTTCTGCCGTCGGTGGACCACGGCGCGGTGGACGCGGGCCTGAAGTACGTCAACAACGACATCTGCTACCCGTCCATCCTGGTCACGGGCCAGATCATGGAAGCCGTCATGAGCGGCCGCTACGACACCGACAAGCTGGCCGTCATCATCACGCAGACCGGCGGCGGCTGCCGTGCCACGAACTACATCTCGCTCATCCGCAAGGCGCTCAAGTCCGTCGGCCTGGAGCACGTCCCGGTCATCGCGCTGTCGTTCAAGGACCTGGGCGAGTACAACCCCGGCTTCAAGATCACGCCCGAGATGCTGCTGCAGGCCATCTACGCGCTGCAGTACGGCGATTTGCTCATGATGACGCTGTACCGCACGCGCCCCTACGAGGTGGAGCCGGGCAGCGCCAACCGCCTGTTCGACCACTGGATGGCGGTGTGCAAGGGCCAGCTGCGCCGCGGCCTGAAGGTCTCCGAGTTCAAGCGCACGGTGCGCCAGATCGTGGAGGACTTCGACACGCTGCCGCTCACGGGCGAGGGCACGAAGCCGCGCGTCGGCGTGGTGGGCGAGATCCTCGTGAAGTTCCACCCGACGGCGAACAACCAGATCGTCGACGTGATCGAGCGCGAAGGCTGCGAGGCCGTGGTGCCGGGACTCATCGAGTTCTTCCTGTTCGGCATCGCCGGCGGCATCTTCCAGCGCCCGCTCGGCAAGTCGAAGAAGAGCGAGGTCGGCAGCAAGATCGCGCTCCAGGCCGTCAAGACCATGCGCCGCGCGGTGCGCAAGGAGCTCGAGAAGTCGAACCGCTTCGAGCCGCCGACGGACATCTACGAGCTGGCCGACTATGCGAGCGAGATCCTGGACCTGTGCAACTCCATGGGCGAAGGCTGGCTGCTCACGGCCGAGATGGTGGAGCTCATCAAGACGGGCGCGCCGAACATCGTGTGCACGCAGCCCTTCGCGTGCCTGCCGAACCACGTGGTGGGCAAGGCGGTCATCAAGGAGCTGCGCCGCCGCTACCCGGAGAGCAACATCGTGGCCGTTGACTACGACCCCGGCGCCTCCGAGGTGAACCAGCTCAACCGCATCAAGCTCATGATTTCTGTGGCGAAAGCGAACCTGGCCGAGAAGGAGCAGGAGGCCCGCACCGCCCGCGACCAGCTGACGGCCGCGCAGCAGCAGGCCGCCGCGTCGTCCTGCGGTTGCGGCGACACCTGCCCGGCAGGCGAGGTGCTCGAGCAGTTCCACACCGAAGACGAGGTGGAGACCGAGCGCGCGTAAAGTGAAAAAGGACAGGCACTGTTTCACATCCTCGTGTAACGACGCCCGAGGAGCCGTCTTGTACGGTTCCTCGGGCGTTTTCATGCGTCCGTTTGAGCGCATGGGCAGCGTGTTCCTGCTTTCATTCCTTCAGAGAGCGCATTCGCGACCGTCAGGCGCACGGTGTGAGCGAATTGGGATACGATACGCCTGATATGCGAAAACGCGCATGATGCCGCTTGCCGGCATGCGCTTGAAGAATCCTGCATGGAGGTGCGCTATGGCGAAAAGGCTCGTTGGGGCGCTGCTGGCGTTCGTGTTGGCAGTGGGCTTCGTCCCGTTGCCGGCGTTCGCTGGCGAGACGGGCGAGAGCGCCGCGGTTTCTTCGCTTGAGCCAGGGACCTACGTGGAGCACGAGGCCATTGCGTACGTGCTGGACGACGGAGCGGGCGCGCGCTCTGTTTCGCTCGACGGCGGTGCGCTTGCAGGCGCGCAAACCCTCATGGCGGTCGACGCCGAGGCGGCGGTAGAGGCGCTGGAGGACGAAGCGGGCTCCAGCGCGCACGCGGGTGCGCGGTTCTCCGACGGCTCTCCCGAGGGGTCTGCCGGCCGTCTGGTGTTGGTGCGCGACGAGTCCAAGACGACTGAAGAGCTCATCTCCGCGCTCCAGGCTGACGAGCGCGTTGTGTTCGCGGAGCCCAACGGCTACGTGGAGCAGGTCGATGCCGAAAAGAGCGACGTCGTGGCGGATGGCGTCGACGCGGGCGCCGCGACTTCCGACGTCGCCGGCGGCCAAACGGAGCCTGCTGACGGTGCGACTGAGGCAGAGCCGGCTTTGCTTGGCTCCGACAAGGACGAACCCGCTTCCGACGTGACCGGGTTCCAGTGGGGGATGTCCAACAACGGCTCGATGGGCGGCGTTTCCGCCGATGAAGCGATCGACATCGAATACGACGCGTGGAACGACGCCTCCGCGGTGGCTGACCTGGAGGACGTGGTCGTTGCCGTCATCGACAGCGGCGTTGACGAGACCAACCCCGACCTCGCTGGCGTGCTGTGGGACGAGGGCGAAGACTACCCTGAGCTTACCGCGCTCGGCGGTGACGCGCATGGCATCTCCACGGTCCCCGACACCACGTCGACCGCCCCGATCTCCTCTGAACAGTCGCACGGCACGCACGTTGCCGGCATCATTGCGGCGGAATGGAACGACCAAGGGGTGTCCGGCGTCGCCCCCAACGTGAAGATTATGTCTGTGCGCAGCGATGTCGATACCGCCTCCGACATGCTGTGCTGCATCAACTACGTGACCGAGGCGGCGAAGGCGGGCGTCAACGTGCGCGTGGCGAACTGCTCGTGGGGCATGGGCTCCAATGCCACGCGCGCGTTCGACGTGGCGTTCACGCAGATGGGCCAGGCGGGCGTGACGGCGGTGTTCGCGTCCGGTAATTCCGACAGCGATATGGACGCGACGCTGAACACGGTTTCGACGCTGCGCGACAACCCTTATATCGTGGTGGTGGACTCGATCGATGCGACGGGCGCGCTGTCGATGTTCAGCTGCTATGGCACGGCGACGACCGACGTGGTGGCGCCGGGCACGACGATCCTCTCGACGTGGCCAACGTCCGACCAGCAGTATCTGGGCGAAGAGGACGTGGATGCCGCGCTCTACGAAAGTTTCGACAGCGAGACGCGCGTTGCGGACAGCGTCCTGGACGAGGAGGGTGCGCAGGTGGCGAGCGGAGCGCCGGCGCTCACGTTCAGGTTCCCGGAAAGCATGGGCGGGCACGATGCTCCCATCGTTGAAGGCGGAAAGCGTTTCGACGGGGACGCCGCTTTGCAGCTGTCCTATAGCCTCGAGGAGGCTCTTGCGCTGGGAACGGGCTACATGGGGGTGCAGAGCAGCGAGCTCGATTTGTCCGGTCTTGCCGAGAAGCCCCGATACCTCAGCATCCGCATGATCAGCGAGTGCGCGAACGGCGAGGCGGGCACGGCGAGCGTGAACGTGACGGTGAGCACCACAGGGGGCGGCCAGAGCGACTCTTTGCTGCCCGTTTCAGACTTTGGATTCGGCGGCGATTCGTGGTCGGGCTACTTCGTCGAGCTGCCCGAGAACACCGACTTCGAGCATTTCTGCATCACCATCTACTACCTCAACTTGCAGGCAAGTGTGCTGGGAGGCCAGCAGCAGGCGATGCCGGCGGACGGCACGGTTTACATCGACAGCATTGGCCTGGGCAGCGACCTCGTGCCCTACAAATTCTCGCAGGGCACTTCCATGGCCGCGCCGGCGGTGGCGGGTGCTGCGGCGGTGATGGCGGGGGCGCATACCGACGATTCCGCAGCGCAGCTTGCAGCGCGCGTGAAGGGCGCGGCGCAGGGCGACGCCTACGCGGAGTGGTGCTCGACTGGCGGCTCTGCCACGGTCGATGGCGCCGCGAGCCCGTCTCCCGTGCCGACCGAGGCGGAGGCCTCCGAGGACGGCGAGACGGTCACGGTGCGTGGGTACTTCGTGCCGGATGATGTCCAGGTGAGCATCGGCGACGCGGTGTGCGCAGTGCTCTCGCGCAACGATGCCGCGGGCGGCGCGGGCGACGGCGAGCTGACCGAGCTTGCGGTGCAGGCGCCCGAGGGTTTCGCGGGCGGCGAGGCGTGGGTCGAGATTGCGGGAGGCAACGGCAGCGGGCGTGTGCTTGTGCAGTTCGAAGCTATCGAGCAAGAGGGTGGTGCGGGATCTCACGCCACGTACTACGACGAGACGAACCTCCTCGTGCCCTCCGAGCTCGACGACTGGGGCGGCTGGCAGCTTGTCGGCTTCGCGGGCGACGTGTATGCGCTGCCGCAGGAAAACGAAATGAGCTACAACGCCGACCACGCGTTCATGATGAAGTACGACCCGGAAACCCGGGAGTGGAGCCGCGTCGCGACGCCTTCGAGCGACCAGTTCGCCGCGGCGGGTGTGCGCAATGTCGCAAGCATGGCGGGCGCCACCTACCAAGGGTCGTTGATCGTCCAGATAACGAGCAATGCGTGCGAGGAGAGCAGCGAAGCCTACACCTCCGGCAGTTATTGGCGCTATACCGCGGAGGGAACGTGGGAGCACATTCCCGTCCCGTCCCTCGACGGCGCGACGCTGTCGATGTCTGCGCTGGGCAGCGACGGCGAGAGCCTGTACGTGTTCGGCGGCAAGGGCTCCTACGGGTGCTCGAGCGGGCTCGGCGAAGAGATCGGTGAGGTGAAGGCCATCTTCCGCGTCGACCTTGGGGCGGGAACCGCCGAGGAAGTGGGCGAGATGATCCGCGAGCGCCACAACGCCCAGGTTGCCTACCGGGACGGCGTCTTCGTGGTGGGCAGCGGCCAGAACACCGCTGCGCAGGAAGCGAGCAGCATGGGCGTCGAGCGCATCCGCGTGCTCGCGGAGGATGAGGCGGAAGAGTACCCCGCTGGGTCGCTCGTGAGCGATGCCGTTCGCATGTCGTCGTTGGTGACCGAAACGGGCGAGCTCGCATTCGCGCCGGCAGCGGTGGCAGACGGATTCATAATCGTCGGCCCGCGCTGCGACGAGGGCGAGGGGGTTGCCGACACCTACACGCTGGCGAGCGAGGACGGCGCGCTGCCGCAAACGTACGGCAAACTCGCATCCGATCAGCGTCTCCTGGCCCCTTCGGCGCTCGCCTACGCAGACAAGCTCTACGTGCTGGCTGCCACCACGTCCGACCCGTACCGCGTGTTCAGCGCCACGACGGTGGAGACGGTGCCCCAGCCGGGTGATTACGTGGCGTCCGAGCCCGGGCCTGATCCGGACCCTGAGCCTGAGCCCGAGCCGGGGGAGTATCCCGAAACCTTCGACCTGCGCGACGAGGGAGCCGTCACCTCGGTCAAGATGCAGAACCCGTGGGGCACCAGCTGGGCGTTTTCCGCCCTTGCCTCGTTGGAGAGCAGTGTGTTGAAGGACGGCGGTAGCTTCGAGGGCGACGAGCCCGACTACTCCGAGCGTCAGCTCGCGTGGAACGGGCGCACGACGGTGGACGAGGCGACGGATTCCGCGCAGGTGGGCGAGGGATCTTATTCGGTGCGCATGGACGCCGGGGCGGATCTTTCGGAGAGCGCTCTCGTGTTCAACAGTGGCGGGGACTTCTCCATTGCCGCCGCCACGTTGGCAGCATGGGAGGGTGCTGCCAATGAGGAGGACGTCCCCTACCAGAACCGCGACGGCGTGGTGGATTTCTACGCGACGTCCGAAGAGGCGGGCGATTGGTCAATCGACGAGGACCAGCGAAACCTTTCGGCGGTGCACGTGCAGGATGCGAACATCATCCCCGGAACCGCGACGTTCTCCGATCCCGAGCATCCTTCGACTGAGAGCTACGTCTTCAACGAAGAGGCTCTCGACACGGCCAAACGTCTCCTCATGGAAGAGGGTGCGGTCGGCGCGTTCTATTACGCCGATGCTTCGTGGCTCAACCAGGAGACTGGCGAGAGCGACTACATGAACTACGTTACGTGGGCGCAGTACGTCTACCAGTACGGCACCGAGGACGACTCCTCCACGTCGGTCAACGAGAACACCTCGCCTAACCATTCGGTCACGATTGTCGGATGGGACGATGCGTACGATAGGGAGAATTTCTCCAGCGATCCCGCCAAGCAGCCGCCTGCTGACGGCGCTTGGATCGTCAAGAACGGTTGGGGCGACGCCTCGTACGGCGACGATTTCGCGTGGGGCGTCGACGAAGACGGCGACGGGCTGGGCGACGGGTATTTCTACCTGTCCTACTACGATATGACCGTGATTCAGTTCGCGTCGTTCAGGGGCGACACCCCCGATGCGAGCGGCGCGTTCGACTACGATTCCAACTACCAGTACGACTACCTGGGCATCGGCAGCGTGTGCAAGGTGGCGCCAGGGTCGTTCGGCGATGCGTCGGCGGCAAATGTGTTCACAACAGAAGGCGCCGAGACGCTGAGCGCGGTGTCGGCAGTCACGACGGAAGCTGACTCCACGATTCAGGTGCAGGTGTACCTGCTCGATGACGATGCGCAAAGCCCGACCGACGGCACGCTGGTGGCAGAGCAGGTCGATGTGATTGAGCTGAGCGGCTACCATACTATCGTGCTCGATCAGCCGGTGACGCTTTCTGCGGGGCAGCGCTTCTCGGTGGTGGAAAGCATCGATGGCGCGCAGGGCGCGTACCTGCCCTTAGAGGTTGCCGGCCACGACTCGACCGACCCCGACGAGGCGGCTGGCGGATTTGTGCTGAAGAAGCAGCAGGCTGCCGTGACGAATGCGGGTGAGAGCTTCTACAGCACCGACGGCGGCGCTACCTGGATCGATGCGTCCACGCTGACGAAGGATGACCTGGAGGATCGCGTTTCGCTCACGGTGTTCGGCGGCGACCCTGAGGTCCTGGGCGTAGGCAATGCGATGATCAAGGCATTTACTGTTGACGATGGACCTGCGGGCGGAGCGCCCGAAACCTCTGGTGCAGCGGGCGAATCTTCCAAGAAGGCGCCGGGTAGGGTAGTGGGCCTTGCCAAAACCGGTGACTCGTCTCCCACGGCGCTCGCCACCCTTGTACTGCTGGCGCTCGCTGCCGGGGGAGCGCTGTACGCGGTGCGTCGCGGAAAGGAAGGCAGGTAGATGCCCGTAGCTCGAGCAACAAAAGAATGGGAGAAAAGCGCATGAGCCCTTTCTCCCATCTCATCCTGTCGGTGGCGTCGACATGAGAAAAAAAGGGGGGGCTGGCCCCTTTTCTCATCAGTTAGTTCACCATGCTGCCGAGCAGGTATTTTCGCTCGAAGGCGTCTGCCGGCAGGGGTCGGTCGTAGTAGTAGCCCTGGCAGACGAAGCAGCCTTCGTCGATGAGCGAGTTCGCTTGGTCGCGCGTCTCGATGCCCTCGGCGATGCAGTCCATGTTACGGTTGTTGCACACGTCCACCACGCTGCGGACGAACGTGCGGACCGTGTCGTTGTCCACTACGTCATTGACGAGCGCGCGGTCGAGCTTCACGGCGTCGAACCGGGTGTTCGCCAGCACCGACGCGTTCGAATAGTGCGCGCCGAAATCGTCGAGCGCCACGCGCATGCCCGTTTCGCGGAACTTGTCGACCAAGCGGGAAAGCGTGTCCTTCCCCAGGTCGCCTGCAGTTTCGGTGACTTCCATTTCGATGAGGCTCGGGTCGATGTCCGGGTAACGGCTCATGATGGCGAGCACCGATGCCAGCGCGGACGAGCTGGCGATGGTGGAGCGCGAGAAGTTGCTGGAAAGCGGCACCACAAGCAAGCCTTTTTCCTGCCAGCTGTTCATGAGGGAGAGCGCGCGGTCGAACACGAAGTAATCGAGCTCGCGGATGTCGCCGCTCTGCTCCATGCGCTCAATGGCGGCAAGGGGGGTCACGGCGTTGCCGGAGGCGTCCACCACGCGCGCGAGCGCTTCGGCCCCTACGAGGGTGCCGGTGCGCATGTCCACCTTTGGCTGGAGGTAGACGTCGAAATGGTCGCCCATTTCCGAGAGCGCGGCGGACAGCGCCGGGGTGAGGGCCGCTCTCGACGCAGGGCGCGAAGGAGCGCTTGCGGCAGAGGAGTCGGATTCGGCCAATGCCCCGTCGTCTCTCTCCTTCACGTAGCGCGCTTCTGCAATGATGCGCAGGGTGTTGAACGGCTCGCACGACCACGACGTGCCCATACGGAATCCTCCGCCACACTGGTTCAGGAGCATGGTGCGCATGCGCGCGCAGCGCTTGATGAACGCGTCGTAAGTGGCGTTGGGTACGAGGGCAGAAATCTCGGTGTCGTTCGTATGGAACAGGTGCTCAACGCCGAACACCGTGCGCATCACGTCTTCGACTGCCGTTGCAAGGCAGAGCACGTGCGAGAAGCCGTTCTGCGACACGAGGCGTCCGACCTGCGGAATATCCACCATAGCCACGCCAAGCGAAGTGCACCCTGTGGCTTCGATCGCTTCAGCGTCGCGCTCGAACGAGAGAGCGTCAGGCCGCAGCTCCACGCCGGCGAACAACGGTGCTCGTTGCGCGGGCGCCTGGGACAGGAGCGACCATTGGTGCTGGATATGCGGCGCCAGGCGCTCGGCGAACTCCCAGCGCGAAAGGTTGGTGCGGGGGTTCTCCAGGCAAAGTACCATGGTGCGCGCGCTGCTGCGCGCGATGGGCACGATGGCATAGTGCCACGCGCTGTTGTCCGCGTAGTACATGCTTCCCGTCATGGTGCCAGGACGGGACACCATGACGGGGGAGTCTGCGTGGATGTGGCGCTTGATGAGCGGGAATCGATCGAGCGACATGCCGGTGAACGAGCGTTGTATGGTCGACCCGATGTGGAACGACCATTCGAACAGGATGGACACCAGCTGGTCGGATTCCGTGACCGAAAGGACGTAGGCGCGGTCGGCGTTGTAGTGCCGTCCGAGGCACGCGAGCGTGGTGTTCACGGCGGCGCATGGGCTGTCTTGCGACAGGATGGACTCGAGGGATTCGACGTACTCCCATGCAGACGTTGATTCGGGGGAGTTGTCATCGTTCTGCACGACGGTTGCGTCTCCGTCGACAGGGAGCGGAAGGTGGTCTTCCTCTTCGCAGTGGACGATGACGATGTCGGCGGCGGCGTTGCCGTGCTCGTCGCACAGCGCACGCGCGCGCACGGCGTAGTCTTCGAGATTCATGTTGAGTGTCCTGCCGCAGACCACGCCGGCGATGACCGTGATACGAGGAGCGCTCACGCCATTCTCATGGCTACCGCGCGCGGCGGTCATGGCCAGCTCGACGCGCTGGCGCGCTTCAAGCGGCGAGCCCACTTCAGGGATGACGGCAACAAGGCAGTTACGGTCGAGCTTGTACAGGATGCTGTCGGAGTCCAGGAATACCGCCAATGCCAGCGGCGCGTCGTGGCGTAGGTTGTCGGCGCCAACGGGGTCAGTCTGGTCCAGCTCCGGAAGCCCCTGGAACTTGAAGAGGATCACGGCGCTCCGGCTGAGCTCGGACGCGTCAGAGGCAAGTGCTTTCACCAGGCCCGAGGCGATTTCCTTCGGGTACAGCCCCGTCACCTTCTCGCGCGTAAGGCCCAAGGAGGATTTTATCTCCCATTGGGCGCGCGCTTCGACGCCGCTCATGTAGATCAGGAAGAGCACATGACCGGTCTTAACGCTCTTACGCACGTTCACGGCGAGGAAGAGGTTGCGGATGATGCCGTTGCGGTCGACCACGCGGTAGCGCTCGGTGCACCACCGCCTGCCCGCGCGGTACTCCTCGAGCAGGCGCTCGCGGTCGAGCTGCTTGCGGAACGTGGTCTCCTCGCTTTTGGAGAACAGCATGTTGGAGAAGGACTCGACGAGCTTGTCGTACGACGTACCCTGATAGGCGCCCGTTTGATCGATGCCCTGGTAGAGCATGAAGTCGATGGCGTCCGTGTCCACGGAGTACTGCACGTAACAGAACAGGTGCGCCAGGATGTTCTCGGGGACAGGCTCGTGCACCTGGTTCGAGAACATGCTTGTCAGGCGCGTGACCTTGTCTTCGCGCACGCCGACCGCGCGCCGTGGCGTGCCGTCGGCGTCTTCGATGAGGCGGTAGGAAGTGGAGGACCACACGTAGCCGCCGTTTCGACGGTCGGCCACCAGGAAGGTGCCGCCGCCTTCGGGGACGCCTGCGTGCATGTTCGCGGTGAGCGTGCGCAGGGGCTCGAAGGAGTCAATGTGGACGTCGCCGTTGGCGATGGCGGATTCGGGGAAGTTCTCAAGGACGGTCACGCGCACGCCGAACGGCGCTTCGTGGGCGAAGACGCGCAGGCGGTTCGTTTCCAGGTCGTAGTCCCAGAACATATTGCCGGTTTGGCGCAAATCCAGCTTGAGCCACGTGTCGTGCAGCTCCAGCTTGCGGTCTTTTTCGGCTATGAGGTCGAGCAAGGACTGCGCAGAGTTTCCTTCGGCGTCGTCATGCGCCGGGGTAGGGTAGGGCGCGACTGCATGGGGGTCATGTTCTGTCGGCAGGGGAGTGCCTGGGATGCCGATTCGGACTTTTGATTCGATTTGGAACGGAGCGCCTTGGCCAACGTCCAGCGAATTAGGATTCTGCTCTTCCATCTGCCCCCCCCCCCCCCCTGCACTTTTTGCGAAGGGGTTGTGGATGCGTTGCTCGCTGTCAGGCCGTGAGGTCTTATACCGCGTTGCGCGCATACAAACGACGTTACTGCAACAATGTAGCACCTTTTGTAGGGAAATGCACTGGGCGAAGGAGCATTTCTCAGGTTATTTCGAGAAACGAAACTATGAATATTATTCGCAGGTCATTCGGCGAAAATGGGCAGCGCATGCTACAGGAAGGTAACAGGACGTCCATGCGCCTGCGGAAATGGTAGAGTGTAAGTCGCAAACTCGAGACAAAGGGGAAGGCGGCGCCGCGCACACGGCCCGCCTTCCCCTTTGTCATGGAGGCATGCGTCCTGCTCTGCACGGTGCGGCTCGATGCGCGTTATGTGCGAAAGCGCGCAGGCGAACGGGTGATTGCGCGGGAGGCGTCGTTTTCGCCGGTGCCCACGGATTTCGCTATACTGCCTCCTATGACTACGCATGGAACACTCATCATCTGCCCGACGCCCATTGGCAACCTGGGCGACATGCCGCCGCGCGCGCTTGATGCGCTGCGCGGGGCCGACGTCGTGTGCGCGGAGGACACCCGGGTGACGGGCAAGCTCCTAGCCGCGTTCGGCGTCGAGAAGCGCCTCGAGCGCTTGGACGAGGCCACGATCTCGCACGCCGCCGTGTGCATTGTGGAGCGCGTTCTGGCGGGCGAGCGCATCGCGTACTGCAGCGACGCCGGCATGCCGGGCGTGTCCGACCCGGGGCAGCGCCTGGTGGACGCGGCGCTGGACGCCGGCGCGCCGGTGGAGGTGCTGCCAGGACCGACGGCAGTGGCCACAGCGTACGTGGCGAGCGGTTTTCCGTGCCCACGGTTCTATTTCGGCGGCTTTTTCCCGCGCAAGGCGGGGGAACGTTCTGCCGTGCTGCAGGGCCTGCGCGCGCTTGATGCCGTGGCGCTGTTTTACGAGAGCCCGAACCGCATTGCGAGCGCGCTCGAGGCGGTGGCGGCGGAGCTGCCGCACCGTCGCGTTGCCGTGTGCCGTGAGCTCACAAAGGTGCACGAAGAGGTCGTGCGCGGGCGGGCTGCCGAGGTGCGTGATGAGTTCGTGCAGCGTGTGGAGGCCGGCGGCGTGAAGGGCGAAATCGTGCTCGTGATCGACGCCCCGTCCGCAGAAGAGCACGAGGCCGCAGGGGAGGCCGCGCACGCGTCGGCCGAAGAGCGCGCTGCCGAGCTGCGCGCCGATGGGTCTTTGTCCACCAAGGACATCGTGAAGGCGCTCCGTGCCGAATTCGGCATCTCGCGTAACGAGGCCTACGAGATCGCGACGCGCGCATGAGCGGGCGCACGGTGTGCGCACGCATGCGCTGGAAGACGCCGGGGCATGGTGCCACGGTGGGCGAGCCAGTCGTGCTGCGCGTGGACGGCCTGGATGTGGAGCTGCGCTTCAAGAACGTGCAGAACGTGAACGTCCGTGTGCGCGACGACGGCTCCATTCATGCGTCGGCGCCTTCGTGGATGTCGCGGGCGGAGGTGGAGCGCCTGATCGCCGCCAAGGCAGACTGGCTGCGTGAGCGCCAGGCGCGCCTGGCTGATTCGCCACGCGGCATGATCGCGCAGGCTACGCCGCAGGAGAAGAAAGAATGGCGCGCGGTGGTGCAGGCGTTCGTCCCGGCGCTCATCGAGCAATGGGCGCCCATCATGGGCGTGGAGGGCCGCGTGACCAAGCTGGCGTACCGCGACATGACAAGCCGCTGGGGTTCGTGCCAACCGGGCACGGGCCGCGTGTGCATCAACATTCGCCTGGCGGCGTACCCGCCGAAATGCCTAGAGTACGTGGTAGTGCACGAGCTCTGCCATTTCCTCGTGCGAAACCACGGTCCGCGCTTCCAAACGCTCATGACGAAGTTCATGCCCGACTGGAAAGAGCGTCGCGCGCTGTTGGAGTAGGTTTCCGCCCTCTGCTCGAGCGCGCGTTGCCTGGTGTTGGGCGTATTGTGCCGATATTCCAGTGCGCTCTGTCGGCGGCACTCAATTTGTCTCACGTACGTTCACGTTTTTGAATTTGGCCCCTCAAAACCACGGAATAGCGCGACAAAGTGTGTGTTTCGGGGGTCATATTACTCCGGATGGCTTTGGTGGGAACTGTATAGTGTTCGACACGAAAAGAGGGGCCGAAGCCCCTCTCGATGAATGCTGCTTGCTGGGCTGCCGTGTCATCGGGCAGCAGCTGTCGCGGCTTTACTCCTGCGGGCAGAGGGCGCCGGCTTCGGCGTCCACGATGACCGTTACGTCCGGGTGGAACTGCAGGATGGAGGCCGGCACGCGCGGGGTGACGTCGCCGAAGAAGGCGTCGCGAACGATCTGCGCCTTGCCTTCACCATTAGCGACGACGAGCACCTTGCGGGCGCGCATGATGGTGCCAATGCCCATGGTGTAGGCCTGGCGCGGGACGTCGTCGATGGAGTCGAACAGGCGGCTGTTCGCGGTGATGGTGCTCTCGGTCAGGTCAACACAGTTCGTCGTCTTCGGGAAGACGTCGGCAGGCTCGTTGAAGCCGATGTGGCCGTTATGGCCCAGGCCGAGCAGCTGCAGGTCAACGCCGCCAGCCTGCTGGATGGCCTCTTCGTAGGCGGCGCAGGCAGCGTTGGCGTCCGGGTTGCTGCCGTCCGGCACGTGCGTGCGGTCCTTGTCGATGTTCACGTGGTCGAACAGATGCTTGTTCATGAAGTAGCGGTAGCTCTGGTCGTGGTCGCCGGACAGGCCGCGATACTCGTCCAGGTTGAAGCTCTGCACCTGGGAGAAGTCCAGCGTGCCGGCTTCGTAGTCCGCCACGAGGTCTGCGTAGAGGCCCTCCGGCGTGCTGCCGGTGGCCAAGCCCAGCGTGCAGGCAGGCTGCTCGCGCACCAGCTCGGCGATCACGTCGGCGGCCTGGCGGCTCATGTCTTCGTAGTCCTTGGCGATGATGAAGCGCATGCTGTTCCTTTCTCGGGTATTGGACGTCATCGCTTGCTGCCGATAATCCGTCAAGTAAGCGAATCCCGATAAGAGTGCCACCGAAGCGCTGGTTTTTCAAGCGCGCGTTATGCGCTGTCTCGGGCGAGGTTTTGTTTTACGGGCTGGACGGCGAGCGGGGTGCGGCGCACATGCGGGCTCGCGCGAGGCGGAGCGTTCCCTGGAGCGCCGACGCGGCGCACGTCGAGGCGTCCTGGCGGGTGCCAGCGCGCCCGCCAAGCGCTTCACCTGCCCGCTTTGCGTGCGCGAGCGGGCGGAACGACGTTGAATCATGTACAATCCGCACCATCATGCCCACACCGCTCGACGACATCCAATCGCGCCTGCGCTTTGCCCTGGTCGTGTACCAGGACACCATCAAGCACGTTGCCAAGTGCGGCGTCGTCGTGCTCGTGCTGGCGCTCATCCTGGAGACGTTCGTCTTCAACTTCAACCATTTCGCCTCGGCGGGCTACAACACGGTGGATTTGAGCGACCAGTTGAACCTAATCCAGACCACCGACGACCAGTACCGCGTGTCCGCGGTCAACCACACGCTCGAGTTCTCGGACTTGAACCGGGAAGTGCACAACGTGCGCATCGACTTCACGGACAGCCAACCGGCGCAGACCGTGGACGTCACCATCCATTTCACGGACGCGGCGCACCAAACGTACTTCGACTCAACCGAGTACACAGCGGGCATACCCACCACCACGGTGGCCACGAACTGCTCCGAGAGCGAGTACATCAACCTGAACACTGCCGGCATGGTGGGCAGCCTGCGCATTGAGATCGCGGGCGAGGACGTCCAGTACCCGCTCCTGCTCGACGGCGTGTACGTGAACGCGCAGATCCCGTTCCAGTTCAACATGGGGCGCTTCATGTTGGCCGCCGCGGTGCTCGCGCTCGTGTACATCTTCCGCCCGAAATCGAGCATCTACCGCAGCTACATCGTGGACCACCCGGTGAAATCCCGCGTGTGCATCATCCTCACGGTGGCGATCGAGCTGTACCTGGTCACGTCGTTTTTGTTCTTGGGCTCGAATTTGGTGGGCGTGGCCACGTCGTCGTACAACTCGGGGTCGTGGGACGGCACGAGCATCGTGAACACGTTCGAAGTGGGCGGCGACAACGCCCAACAGTACGCCGAGCTGGCGAAGGCCATGGCGCACGGTCAGCTGTACCTGGAGGAAGAGCCGCCGCAGTGGCTGCAGGACATGGACGACCCGTACGACAAGGGCGCGCGCGACGAGTTGCAGAAGGCGACGGGCGAGGACTACCTCTTCGACGTGGCGTACTACGACGGCCACTACTACGTGTACTTCGGCGTGGTGCCCGTGCTCGTGTTCTACCTGCCGTTCTATCTGCTCACGGGAGCGAACTTCCCGACGGCCATCGGCGTGCTCGTGGCGGCGTGGGCGTTCATCTTGGGATGCTCGGCGCTGCTCGACCGCTTTGCGCGCTACCACTTCAAACGCGTGAGCTTAGGGCTGTACTTGCTGCTGCAGATACCGCTCGTGTTCTGCTGCGGCATCCTGTACCTGGTGAAGCACCCGACCTTCTATTCGCTGCCCATCATGATGGCGCTCGCGTTTTCCGTGTGGGGCCTGTACTTCTGGATGCGCGGACGCGCCTCGCGCCACACCGCCGCCGGGTGGTATTTCGCGGGCTCGCTGTGCATGGCGCTCGTAGTGGGGTGCCGGCCGCAGTTGGTGGTGCTCTCGCTCGTGGCATTCCCGTTGTTCTGGCGCCGCTTCATCACCGAGGGGCACCTCTTCACCAAGCGTGGCGTCATCGAGTTCGCGTGCTTGGTGGCTCCGTACTGCTTGGTGGCGGCGGGGCTTTTCTGGTACAACAAGGCGCGCTTTGGATCCATCACGGACTTCGGCGCGAACTACAACCTCACGGTGAACGACATGACCAAGCGCGGTATGAACGTGGGACGCTTGGCGCCGGCGCTCTTCGCGTACTTCCTGCAACCGCCCAACGTGACGGGCGTGTTCCCGTACATCCAAGCGGTGAACTTCGACACCACGTACATGGGGCAGACCATCAAGGAAGTCACGTTCGGCGGCGTGTTCGCGTGCCTGCCGTTCCTGTGGATCCTGCCGTTCGCCAAGCGCATCCTGGCGCTGCGCATTCGCCAGCGTGCCACGCGCACCATTGCTGGCGTGACCATCGTTCTTGTCACATCGGGCGTGATCGTGGGATTGCTCGACGCCGAGATGGCGGGCATCTTGCAGCGCTACTACGCGGATTTCGGCTTCATGTTCCTCATGGCGGCGGTGCTGCTTGCGTTCATCGCGAATGAGAACATCCCGTACCGCTCGCGCGTGCGCGACCTGCTCATGAGCGTCCTCTTGGCGTTGGTGGCCGCCAGCGTGATTTACAGTGCGCTCTTGTGCTTGGTGGCCGAGACCGGCTGGTATTCGGACATCTACTCGTGGGCGTACCAGAACATCCTCGAGACGTTCATGTTCTGGACGTAACGCAGGGCGGCGAATTCCATGGCGAAAGGAAAGCAGTGGTCGCACGCGCGCGTGCGGAAGAACGCTGACGCGCGCGGACGCTTGGCGGCGCTTGGTGGCACGCACGGGCGGAACGGCATGAAAGCGGCGAAGCGGCGTGCAGGGGGCAAGGCGGGTGCGAAGGCGCGCCAACGGGAGCTGCTCCAGCGCATCGAAGAACGCGCGCACCAAGAGCGCGAAGAGGCCGCCAACCGCATTGGGCCGCGCGGCGGGCGCACGCCGCGCATTGCCGAGCACTACGTGGTGGCGAAAAACGTGCGCAAATCCATGCAGGGCAACAAGGGCAAGGACACCAAGCCCGAGCTGTTGGTGCGCGAGCGCCTGCGAGCGGCAGGGCTCACGGGCTACCGCCTGCATTGGAAGGTGCCCGGTCGGCCTGACATCGCGTGGCCGGGAAAGCGCGTTTGTGTCCTGGTGAACGGTTGTTTCTGGCACCGGTGTCCGCACTGCCAGCCGCGCATGCCGAAATCGAACGTGGAGTACTGGGTCGTGAAGTTCGACCGCAACTTGGAGCGCGATGAGCGCAACCTTCGTGAGCTCCACGAGATGGGCTGGACAGTGCACGTCATCTGGGAATGCCAGCTCAAGAAGGACAAGATCGACGCCACGATGGCCGAGCTCCTGCCGCAGTTGGCGCGGGAGCTGGGTAAGGAGCTGAAGGAGCCGGACGAGCAGCAGCCGAACGAGCCACGACCGGATGAGCCTCGGCCGGACGATTCTGCCTCCTGATGCCCAGCATCATGTCTTGATGCCGCACGACCACATACACGCACGCGTGCGCGCGTGTGCGCGTTCCGTCGGTTCTGGCTTTCGCCGCGCGGTGGTTTCGCGCGGTGCTCTACAATGAGCAGCATGGATACTTCTGCAAATACATATCAAAACCGCGACGCGTTCAACGCCGTCGCGAACTGCACGAACGCCTCGTCGGACGCTAGCGCGGCGTCCGTTGCGCTCACGCTGCCGCTCGAAAAAGCGGCGCTTGCGGGGTTGCGAGCGGGCGACGCCGTCACGCTGACCGGCCCACTGTACACGCTACGCGATGCAGGCCATATGCGCCTGCTCGAAGAGCTGCATGCAGCAGGCGAGCTGCCGTACGGGCTTTCTGGCCAGGCCATTTTCTACGCAGGCCCCACGCCGTCGGCTGCGGGCCGCCCGTTCGGCGCGGTCGGACCGACCACGGCCTCGCGTATGGACTTCGCCGCGCCCGAGCTGTATGACGCGGGCATTGCCGCCACGGTGGGCAAGGGCGTTCGCTCGCAGGCGGTGAAGGAAGCGTGCGCGCGCAACGGCGCCGTCTACTTCATCACCGTGGGCGGCGCGGCAGCCTACCTGGCCAAATGCGTCGTCTCCTCCGAAGTGCTCGCGTACGACGATCTGGGCACCGAGGCACTGCGTCGCATTGAGGTGCGCGATTTCCCAGCGTTCGTGGGCGTGGACGTGCTCGGCCGGGACGCGTACGAGCTTGCGCGCGAAGGCGCTGCCGATGCCGCCGCGGAAGCGGGCGAGCGATGACGTGGGTTTCCTCGGCGCACGGGCTGCCGGGCGTGTTCATCTCCTTCGAAGGCGGCGAGGGCGTGGGCAAGACCACGCAGATCCGCTTCATGGAGTCCGTCCTGAAGAAGGCGGGGCTCGATGTCGTGCGCCTGCGCGAGCCGGGCGGCACCACCGTGGGGGAGAGCCTGCGTTCCATCGTGCTCGATGCGAAGAACGACATGCTCGACGACCGCGCCGAGCTCTACATCTACGAAGCGGCGCGCGCCCAGATCGTGGCCGAGGTCATCCGTCCGGCGCTCGAGCGCGGGGCAGTGGTGCTGTGCGACCGCTTCGTGGACTCCACCGTCGCCTACCAGGGCTATGGGCGCGGGCTTGACCCGGCGTTCGTGCGCCAGGCGAACGAGTTCGCCTGCCAGGGCATCTTGCCCGACGTCACGGTGCTGTTGACGGTGGACTCCACCGCCATGGGCCTGCGCCGCGCCACGCGCCGCTTGGGCGCCGACCGCCTGGAGCTGGCGGGCACTGAGTTCCATCAGCGCGTGAACGAAGGGTTCAAGCAGATTGCCGCGGACCATCCCGAGCGCATCCACGTCGTGACATCCACGTCCACGAAGAGTGCGGCCGCCCGTGCAGTGTGGGACGTCGTGGGTGGCGTGCTGCGCGACGCTTTCGGCGTGGAGCCGCCCACGGAGGCGGATTACGCGCGGCTCGACAAGCCGCGGCGTCGTCCCGGCCGGGGCGGCGGCTCGGGTTCGCGCGGCGGACGCCAGGGCGGCGGCAACCGCCACGGTGTTTCGCGCGACGGTCAGCGCCGCGAGGGCGGCCAACGCCGCGACGGCGGCTCCAAGGGCGAGCGGCAGGGCGAGCGCGGCTCTCGTGGCGACCAGCGAAATAACGCCGGCGCGCGTGGTCGGCGCGATTCCCATTTGCGCGGTTCGCATGGTGGCGCCCAGCGCAGTGCCAACGAGCGTTCAAACGGCCAGGGCGCTGCCGGCGCCGAAGGAGCGCGCTCATGAGCGACGTGTTCGACGGCGTGTTCGGCCAGCCGCAGGTGCGCGAATTCCTCCGCGCCAGCGTGAGCGGCGACCGCGTGAGCCACGCGTACCTGTTCACGGGCCCGGCGGGCTCCAACAAGACGGCGGCTGCTTACGCCCTAGCGGCGGCGGTCCTCTGCGAGCATGACGGTTGTGGCACGTGCGAGGTGTGCCAGCGCGTCGAGCGCCGCAAGCACCCGGACGTGCGCTATTTCGCGCCCGAAGGCGCCGCCGGCTACCTGGTGGAGCAGGTGCGCGAGATCGTGGCCGACACGGCGCTCGCGCCCATCCAGGCCCAGCGCAAGGTGTACATCCTCGACCGTGTAGATCTGCTTGGCGTGCAGGCTGCCAACGCGTTCTTAAAGACGCTTGAGGAACCGCCGGCCGACGTGGTGCTCATCCTGCTGGGCCGCACGCGCGAAGCGGTGCTTCCCACCATCGTCTCGCGCTGCCAGGTGGTGCCATTCCGCCACATCCCGCCGCAGGAGGCGGCGGGCATCTTGGTGCAGAACACGGGCGCCACGATGGAGCAGGCGAGCATCGCCATCCAAAGCTGCGACGGCTCCATCACGAAGGCCGCCGCGTTGCTGCGCTCGCGCGACCGTATGGTATTCCGCGCGCGTGTGCTCGAGGTGCTCTCCTCGCTGCGCAACGCCGACGACCTTGACGTTCTACGCTACGCCGCGGAGCTGCTCGACGGCGCGAAGGCGCCGCTTGACGCCGTGCGCCGCGTGCAGGAGGAAGCGCTCGAAGAGAACGCCGACTTCCTGGCGAACTCCGCTGTGCGCCAGATCGAGGCGCGCAACAAGCGCGAGCTGTCCGCCAAGACGCTCGAGCTCATCGGCCAGTTGGCGGCCATCGTGCGCTCGTGGTTGCGCGACGTGCTCATGGTGGCATCCGGCACGCCCGAGCTCGTGGTGAACGTGGACTGCCGCACTGCCATCGAGCAGGCGGCGGCTTCGGCGGACGCACCGCGCATTGTGGCGGCCCTGACCGCCGCGGAAGAGATGAAAGACGCCATCGCGTATAATGTTTCGCCTGAAACGTGCATAGACGTGATGCTGTTTGAAATAAGAGAGGCATTGTATGGTTCAAGTTGCCCCAATCGGGCTGCAATATAACCCGCGCACGCTGTGGTTCGACCCGGCGGGCGTCGAGGTCAAGAACGGCGACGCGGTGGTGGTGCGCACCGAGCGCGGCGTCGAGTTCGGCCACATGGTGGACGATATCCTCGAGGTCGACCAAGCTGCCGTGAAGAAGCTGCGTTCGCCGCTCAAGCCGGTGCTGCGCGTGGCGACGGAAGAGGATATTCAGCAGGCGGCGGAGATGGATCGCCTGGGCCGCGAGGCTCTGCCCGTCTTCCGTGAGATGGCCGCCGAAACGAACGAGGACATGCACCCCGTCATGGTGGAGTACCTCCTGGACGGCGACAAGGCGATCTTCTACTTCTCGGCAGAAGAGCGCGTGGACTTCCGCGAGCTCGTCCGTCGGCTCGCGGCGCATTTCCACGTGCGCGTGGACATGCGCCAGATCGGCGTGCGCGACGAAGCGCGCATGGTGGGCGGCCTGGGCCATTGCGGCCAGGAGCTGTGCTGCAAGCGCCTGGGCGGCGAGTTCAACCCGGTCTCCATCCGTATGGCGAAGGAGCAGGACCTCTCGCTCAACCCGGCGAAGATCTCGGGCGTGTGCGGTCGCCTCATGTGCTGCCTGCGCTACGAGTTCGAGGCCTACAAGGACTTCAAGTCCCGCGCGCCGAAGGTGGGCGCCATGATCGACACGCCGGACGGCCCCGCCAAGGTGACCGAGCTCAACGTCCCGAAAGAGGTCGTCTCGCTCAAGGGCGAGGACGGCAAGGTGGTGAAGGTGCCGCTCGAGGACTTCCTGCCCGCCGAAGAGGGCGCCCGTCCCACGGAGGTGGACGAAGAGGCGTTCCGCCGTGCGCAGGAGCCCGAGATTACGTCCGGGCCCTCGCTCGTCACGTTCGCCACGCCGCACTTCACCGGCCAGGACAAGCTCTCCGATGGTAGCGTGCACGTGAGCGGTCGCCGCAGCTCTGGCAAGAGCGGCTCCGAGCGCCCGCGTCGCGGTGGGTCGTCCAAGGCGGACACGACCACGTCCCGCCGCCCGCGCCGTCGCAAGAGCGCGGGGCAGGGCGCTCAGGACAAGGTGCCGCAGAAGACCGCCACGAGCCATCGTTCGCGCCGCAACCGCAGCACGCACGTGACCACGGCCGATCCGCAGCAGCCCGCCGCGCAGACTCAGAGCTCGCAGAGACAGCGTCCGGGCCAGGGTCAGAAGGCTGCTGTCCGTCCGGGTCAGCGCTCGTCCGGCCTACGCGACGCCGGCCAGCGCCGCAAGCGCAAGTCCGCCGAGGGCCTGGCCGCCCCGGGCACCGCGCGTGAAGAGCGT
>CASEJD010000052.1 GCA_949288145.1 uncultured Coriobacteriia bacterium | reverse complement strand
TCGTTCCAAAAAGGGCGCCCCGACGATCGCCGGGGCGCCCTTGCGCGCGTGCGTGTGGAAGCGCGCCGTCTTACACGGTGCCCTGGTTCCAGGAGTTCATGTAGGCCACCTGCTCCTCGGTCAGCGTGTCGATGGCCACGCCGAGCGTCTCGAGCTTGAGCGCGGCGATGCGGGAGTCGATCTCCTCCGGCACGTCGTAGCAGTCCGGCGCCATGTCCTTCGCGTGGGCGATCATGTACTCGGCGCACAGGGCCTGGTTCGCGAAGCTCATGTCCATGACGTTGGCCGGATGGCCTTCTGCGCCAGAGAGGTTCACCAGGCGGCCTTCGGCCAGCAGCACGATGGTGCGGCCGTCCTCCAGCGTGTACTCGTCGACCATGGGCTTGAGCTCGACCTTCTTCACGGCGTGCTCTTCAAGCCACGGGATGTTGATCTCGGAGTTGAAGTGGCCGGAGTTGCAGATGATGGCGCCGTCCTTCATGTTCGTGTAGCACGGCTCGTCGATGACGTTGAGGTTGCCGGTCACCGTGACCCAGATGTCGCAGACCTTCGCCGCCTCTTCGCGCGGCATGACGCGGAAGCCGTCCATGTGCGCCTCGAGCGCGGCGGTCGGGTCGACCTCGCACACCACGACGTCGCAGCCCATGCCCTTGGCGCGCATGGCCAGGCCCTTGCCGCACCAGCCGTAGCCGGAGACGACCAGCGTGCGGCCGGCGAGCAGGCGGTTCGTCAGGCGGACGATGCCGTCGAGCGTGGACTGGCCGGTGCCGTAGCGGTTGTCGAAGAAGTGCTTCGTCTTCGCCTCGTTCACGGCGATGATGGGGTAGGCGAGCGCCTGGTCGTTGGCCATGGCGCGCAGGCGGATGACGCCGGTCGTGGTCTCCTCGGTGCCGCCCACGATGTGCTCGAGGGCCTCGCGGCGGGACTCGTGGATGCGGCCGACCACGTCGGCGCCGTCGTCCATGGTGATCTGCGGCTGGGCGTCGATGACGGCGTCCACATGGCGGTAATAGGTCTCGGTGTCCTCGCCCTTGATGGCGAACACGGGGATGTCGAAGTGCTTCACGAGCGCCGCCGCCGTGTCATCCTGGGTGGACAGCGGGTTCGAAGCGCACAGGTACACCTCGGCGCCGCCCGCCTTGAGCGTGCGGACGAGGTTGGCGGTCTCGGTGGTCACGTGCAGGCACGCGCCGATGCGCACGCCCTCGAGCGGGCGCTCGCGCTCGAAGCGCTCGCGGATGCTGGCGAGCACGGGCATGTCGCGGTCGGCCCACTCGATGCGGTGCAGGCCGGCGTCGGCCAGCTCGATGTCCTTGATGTCGAATTCCATGCTGAAAGGATCCTTTCGTTCGTGCGGCGCTTCCCGTCGAACGAACGGGGAAGCGTGGTCGGGGCTTCGGCCCTCGCGTGCGGAAGGCGAAGTCAGGGTGCCCGCCGCCGGCTTCAGCACGGGCGGCGCGGCAGTCAGGAGGCGCGTCGCCTGCGCCTGCCGAAACTCTCAACCGCACAGCTTACCACGCGCTTCCGCGCGCGGTCCTTCAGCGCACTGCGCATCACCGTATCGGCACGAAACGCGCCGAGTGGCCGGATCGCCGGGATTGCGGCGGCCCTTGGCGGACGGTTTCAGTGTGAAGAACGCGTGGACGCCCGCATCGCGCGCCTGCCGAAATATGGAGGCGGCGTGCAGACAACGTGGTTTCGGGCGTGTTCGTACGCCCCTCTGGTGACGAAATGCCTGCGAACGCGCGGGGATGCGTGGCGCAGCCGTGCAAAGTGGCTATAATTTCGAAGGCCAAATCGGCAGCGCCGCCAGGAAGAGGGCGCGCCGGCGAGAGGGCGCCTGGGAAGGCGCGGATAGAGGAGCAAAGGTGATCGATCAACTGCTGACGCAGGTCTCGTTCGTGGACATCTTCAATTTCCTGGTGTTCATCGTCTTCACGGTCTGCTACGCCTACCAGCTCTACTACGTGCTCGTCGTTCTGACGCGCAAGCCGAAGGAGATAACGGCCAAGAAGGACCATAAGTTCGCCGTCATGATCTCCGCGCGCAACGAGGAAGCGGTCATCGGCAACCTCATCCATTCCATCAAGGTGCAGAACTACCCGCAGGAGCTCATCGACGTCTTCGTCGTGGCGGACAACTGCACCGACGACACGGCGAAGATCGCGCGCGAGTCCGGCGCCATCGTCTTCCCGCGCTTCAACGACAAAGAGGTGGGCAAGGGCTACGCGCTCGACTACTGCCTCAAGTGCATCTGGCAGCAGTACCCGGACGCCGGCTACGAGGCGTACTTCGTCTTCGACGCCGACAACGTGCTCGACCCGAACTACTTCCGCGAGATGAACAAGACCTTCGACAACGGCGCGAAGGCCTCCACGAGCTACCGCAACTCCAAGAACTACGACTCCAACTGGATCTCCGCCGGCTACGCGGTGTGGTTCCTGCGCGAGGCGAAGTACCTCAACCAGGCGCGCCTGACGCTCAACACGTCCTGCGCCGTCTCGGGCACGGGCTTCTTCATCGCCGCCGACATCCTGAAGAAGGCGGGCGGCTGGAAGTGGCACCTGCTGACCGAGGACATCGAGTTCTCCACGAACGCCATCATCGACGGCACGCGCATTGCTTACTGCCCGACCGCCGTGCTCTACGACGAGCAGCCCATCACCTTCCAAGATTCCTGGAACCAGCGCTTCCGCTGGGCGAAGGGCTTCTACCAGGTCTTCGGTCGCTATGGCGCGCGCCTGGTGAAGGGTATCGTGAAGAACGAGCGCGGGTTCCGCTTCGCGTGCTACGACATGCTCATGACCATCGCTCCGGGCATGCTGCTCACCATCGTGACGGTGCTGTTCAACCTGGCGGTCCTGGCGCTCAGCTTCACGGGCCACATGTCCACCGGCACCATGGTGGCCACCTCGGCGTCCTCCATCGTGTTCTGCATCTTCAACTACACGGTGTTCATGTTCATGTTCGGCGCGCTGACCACCTTCACGGAGTGGGACAACATCCACTCAACCGCCACCAAGAAGGTGCGCTACATGTTCACGTTCCCGCTGTTCATGCTCACCTACATTCCGATTGCCATCGTGGCGCTGTTCAAGAAGGCCGAATGGAAGCCCATCAAGCACAGCATCGCCGTGAGCGTGGAGGACTTCGCCGACGCGAAGAATGTCGAGAAGCTGTAGGCGCGAACCCGCGTCGCGCAACACTGGCCAAAACCGACCTGCCGCCATCGTCGGCAGGTCGTTTTTTATGCCGTGCGGCAGCATTGGCCGCCAGGCTCGCGCGGAGCCCAGGTCGCGCAGCGTTCCATGGCGGGACTCCTTGATGAGGGCGGCGGCGAGCCGTGACGCGGGAAGGATGGTGGCTGGCTTCTCTCGCGCGCTTAGAACGCGCGGGCGAACGTGGCGCAATGCACGGTGCGCACGCCGGCTGCCTTGAGGGCGTCGGTGGCGGCGCTCAGCGTGGAGCCGGTGGTGAACACGTCGTCCACGAGCAGGACGCGCTGGGGAAGGGGCCGGGGCGCGCTTCCGCGGGCGCGGCCTCCGGCGACGCTGAACGCG
>CASEJD010000051.1 GCA_949288145.1 uncultured Coriobacteriia bacterium | reverse complement strand
GTCCCGTCCTCCTCGAGCGCGCGGCGCAGCGGCGTCACGAGCGCCTGGATGGCGCGGGCGTCCAGCGCCAAGCGCGCGTCGTCGTCCTTCGCCTCGGGCAGCACGCCGTCGCAGTGCTCTTCCACGAGCGCGCCGAGCTCGTAGCCGCGCGCCGACGAGTTGAGCGCGTACGCAGCGAGCGCCACGTCGAAGAAGCGCGCCGCGCGCACCTCTTCGTCCGTCACGCGGGCAGGGATGCCGGAGTCTGCCGGATAGACCGCCTGCAGGAGCTTCTTCACCTCGTGCGCGGCGAAGCGTCCCTCGCGCACCACGCGCGCGAGCAGTTCCTCAGCCTGCTCGCCCTGCGCGATAGCGGCGCGCTCGCCCGCGGCGAAGCACAGGCGCGCCTCCGGGAAGAGCGAAGCCTGCGCGCTCTCTTCGAGGGCGATGGCAATCTGCTCGTTCGCGACGATGGCGCCTTCAACGAGCACCTCGGCCTCGGACGGGTCGAGCACCTCCCCTATCGTCACGGCGGACTTCTGCGGCGCCGCCTTCATGCCCGCCAGCGCGAGCACCTTCGTCAGGTGCGCGTTAAAACGCAGCTTGCGGAAGCCTTCCGTCACCTGCTCCTCGGTGAAGCTTGGGAAGTGCACATGCTCCAGGTCGAGCGGGAACTCTACGTCGCGCACGATGGTGGCGACCGTGCGGCTCAGGTACGCCTGGTCCTTGTTGTTCTGCAGGTTCTCGAGCTGCTTGCCCTTGAGCTCGCCCAGGTTCTCGTAGATGCCGTCCATGCTGCCGAAGCGAGCGAGCAGTTTCGCTGCCGTCTTCTGGCCGATGCCGGGCACGCCGGGGATGTTGTCCGACGAGTCGCCCATGAGGCCGAGGAAGTCCGGGAACTGCGCGGGCGTGACGCCGTAGCGCTCGAAGACTTCGTCGGGACCGTAAATCACGACGTCGGTGATGCCCTTCTTCGTGGTGACGATGCGCGTCAGGTCGCTCGCCAGCTGGTAGGCGTCCTTGTCGCCCGTCACGAGCAGCGTCTCATAGCCGAGCTCCTCGTCGCGCGCCGAGACGGTGCCGAGCACGTCGTCGCCCTCCCAGCCCTCAAGCTTCACGACCGGGATGTTCATGGAGCCGAGCATGTCCTCGATGAGCGGGAACTGCACGCGCAGCTCCTCGTCCATGGGCGGGCGCTGGGCTTTGTACTGCTCGAGCGCCTGCATGCGGAACGCCGGCTTGCCGGCGTCGAAGGCGCACACGATGGCGTCAGGCTGCGCCACCTCGACGAACTTGATGAGCATGGACATGAACCCGAAGACCGCGTTCGTGGGCGTGCCGTCGGGAGCGTTCATGGTGGGCGGCACGGCGTGGTAGGCACGGTGCATGAGCGAATTGCCGTCGATGACGGCCACTTTCTTGGGCATGAAGGCTTCCTTCGTTCGCTGGTTGTTCCGCGGACGATTCTAGCAGAGGTGCCCGGGTGAACCCCGCGACGAGCGGGCACGAGCGGACTCGGGCGGCCAGCAGGCAGCCGAACAAGCCTTGCAGACGCGACGTCAGCCGCCCCGCCCAACGTCAAGCCGGAAGGCCTACGCGTTCCAGAGGTAGCCCACGCCGCGCACGGTCTCGAGATGCTGTGCCAGCTCGGGACCGAGCTTCGCCCTCACGCGGCGCACGTGCACGTCGACCGTGCGAGAGCCGCCGTAGTAGTCGAAGCCCCACACGCGGCGCAGGAGCGCGTCGCGCGAGTAGGTGCGCCCGGGATGCGTGGCGAGGAACGCCAGCAGCGCGTACTCAAGGTACGTGAAGTCGATGGGCTCGCCGGCGATCTTGACCTGGTAGGTGGCCAGGTTAATGGTCATGTCGTCCACCTGGATGAAGTCGGACGCGGCGCTCTCGTTGCCGGGCCAGAGCAGCTGGCGAATGCGCGCTGCGCACTCGTCGGCGCTCGCGCCGTGCACCACGAAGTCGCTCTTCGTGCGCACGGGCGGGCGGAACTCGGCCAGCTGGTCCTCGCGCACGATGACGAGCAGCGCAACGCTGCCGTCCTCGGCGAGCGCCTGCTCAGCCTGCGCCACCCCGCGCTGCACGTCGCCCGTCGCCTCGAAGATGACGAGGTCGCACTGCGGGTTCTGCGACAGGAGCTTTTTGAACTGCATGGACGAGCCCGCGCTCACGTCCACCTCCATGCCGGAGAGGACCGACTGGAAGCGATGGGCGTTGTCCAAACTGTCGGCGATGAATATGACCTGTTTCCGTTGCGGCATCGTTCTCTCCCGGTCTTACAGCACGTGCAGGTAGCGCTCGGTCTCCCATGCGGAGACGGTCCCCAGATACTCGCTCCACTCGGCGCGCTTCGCGTCCACCAGGAAGCTGTGGATGTGGTCGCCAAGTACCTCGCGCATAAGCTCCGAGCCCTCGAACAGCTCGATGGCCTCTCCCAGGTTCGACGGCAGCACGCGGATGCCGCGTTCCGCCAGCTCCTCGCGGCTGAGCTGATAGAGGTCCTCGCTGCCCACGGGCGCGGGCGGCTCCAGGCCGTCCTCGATGCCCTTCAGGCCGGCAGCCAGCATGCACGCGAACGCCAGGTACGGGTTCGAGGCGGCATCGGGGCTGCGCATCTCCAGGCGGCAGGCGCTCGCTTTGCTCGGCTTGTAGCCGGGCACGCGCACGAGCGCCGTGCGGTTCGAGCGGCCCCACGCCAGGTACAGCGGCGTCTCGAAGCCGCCCGCCAGGCGCTTGTACGAGTTCACGTACTGGTTCGTGACGAGCGTGAACTCCGGCGCGTACTTGAGCAGGCCCGCCAGGTAGCTCTTCGCCACCTTCGAGAGGTTGTAGCCGGACGGGTCCTTTTCGTCGAAGAAGACGTTGTTGCCGTCGTAGTCGAAAAGGCTCTGGTGGACATGCATGCCGCTGCCCGGCTTGCCCGCCATGGGCTTGGGCATGAACGAGGCGTAGACGCCGTACTTCATGGCGATCTCTTTGACGACCAGCTTGTAGGTCATGACGGCGTCCGCCATGGAGACGGCGTCGTTGAAGCGCAGGTCAATCTCGTGCTGGGACGGGCCGCTCTCGTGGTGGGAGTACTCCACCGGGATGCCCATCTTCTCGAGCGTGAGCACCGTGTCGCGGCGCAAATCGCTCGCGTAATCGAGCGAGGTGAGGTCGAAGTAGCCGCCGCGGTCGAGCACTTCGGTGCCCTTGTCGTCTTTGAAGTAGTAGTACTCAAGCTCGGGACCGACGTTCATGACATAGCCCATGTCCGCCGCGCGGTCGACCACCTGCTGCAGCACGTGGCGCGAGTCACCCTCGAAGAAGCGGCCGTCGGGCGTCTTGATAGTGCAGAACATGCGCGCCACGGCGTTGGACTCGGGACGCCACGGCAGCACCTGGAACGTGGACGGGTCCGGGAAGGCCACCATGTCGGACTCCTCGGTGCTGCAGAAACCGCGCACCGAGCTGCCGTCGAAGCCCATGCCCTCCACGAAGGCGTTGTCAATCTCGCTCGGGATGACGGCGAAGGACTTCATGGACCCCAGCACGTCGGTGAACCAGAAGCGGACGAAGTGGACGTCGCGGCTCTTGATGGTCTTCAGGACGAAATCCTGCTGCGGGGTCGGGGTCATGGTGCCTCCTGACATGCGGTTAGGCGCTGTGCGCGCCGCTCTTTCGGAGGCACTATACCGCACCTTTGTTTCAGCGGGCAAAAATCTTGAAGTGTCGCAATCCTGCGCGCGATGTGGGCTGATAGGCCGCACGAATGGGATCGCGCCCCTTTCGTGGGCGTTCTCGATGAGCGCAAGCACCCCGTCGCGCCCGCCGAGCAGGCCGAAACGACTTCGTGCGGCACGCAAGCAAAACGGCCGGCCTCCTGGAAGGAAGCCGGCCGCCGGGCATATCAGCTCACCGCAAAATTAGAAGCAGGCCACGACGGCGTCGCCGTAGTTCTCCTCGATGAACTGCTTGATGGTGTCGGAAGTGAGCGCGCTCACGAGCGCCTTGGTCTTCTCGGACTCCTCGTCGCCCGAGCGGACGGCGATGCAGTTCGGGTAGGTGCTCTCAGCCTCGGGGTTCTGCTCGGTGGCGACCACGAGGGACTGGTCCAGGCCGGAGGACAGCGCGTAGTTGCCGTTGATGACGGCCATGTCGGCGTCCTCGAGCATGCGCGGCAGCGCGGCGGCCTCGGCCTCGACGATCTGGACGTTCTTCGGGTTGTCCACGATGTCGTTCGGAGTGGCCTCCAGGCCGGCGCCCTCAGCGAGCGTGATGATGCCCTGCTCCTCGAGCACGAGCAGCGCGCGAGCCTCGTTGGACGGGTCGGACGGGACAGCGATCTGCGCGCCGTCGGGCAGCTCGTCGACAGAGGCGGTCTTGCCAGCGTAGAGCGTCATGGGCTCAAAGTGGATGTTGGCGGCGTTCACCAAGTCGGTGCCGTTCTCGGCGTTGTAGTTGTCCAGGTACTGGTTGTGCTGGAAGTAGTTGGCGTCAAGCTCGCCGCCCTCCAGCGCCACGTTCGGCTGGATGTAGTCGGAGTACTCGACGATCTCGAGCGTCCAACCATCTTCCGCCAAAACGTCCTCGGCAGCTGCCAGGATCTCAGCGTGCGGGGACGGGGACGCGCCCACGACGATGGTCTTGTCGTCGCCCGAGGCTGCCGTGGAGCCGCCCTCGGAGGCGGTGTCAGTGGAACCCTGCGTGGCACCGCAGCCAGCCAGGGCGGCGACCATGACGAAGGCGAACGCCGACGCCAGGACCGCTTTCAGAATGTTCTTTGCTTTCATAATCCCTCCTTGGTATCTCGAACGGAGATGGATTCTACCCCGTAATCCGCCCCATCGCGTCGTGAAAATCGCGCGGACGCCCGCCTGCGCGACGAGACGCAGGGCGAGCGGCAGGAAAACTCGAGGCCTTCGACCCCTGCCGCACAGTCCGCTGCGCAACGCGCGCGCCTGATGCTGCGCCGGAAAACAGAACGCCCGCGAACACCTTGGGGCGTCCGCGGGCGAAAGAGCGCGAGGAGCTGCGGCGTTACTTGCGCTTATCGACCTTGCGGGCGAGGAAGTCGCCGAAGGTCTGCACGACCTGGACGAGCACGATGCACAGGACGACCGACGCGATCATGACGTCACCCTGGAAGCGCTGGTAGCCGTAGCGGATGGCGATGTCGCCCAAACCGCCCGCGCCGACCGTACCCGCGATGGCAGCATAGCCGAACAGCGTCACGAACGTGATGGACGCGCCGCGGACGAGCGACGGCAGGCTCTCACGCAGCAGAACCTTCGTCACGACCTGCCACGTGGAGGCGCCGAAGCTGTGCGCCGCCTCGACCAGGCCGCCGTCGACCTCCGCCAGGCTCTGCTCGACCATGCGGCCCACAAAGGGGGCGGCAGCCACGACGAGCGGCACGATGGCGCCCGGCACGCCGAGCGAAGTGCCCACCACGAAGCGCGTGAACGGGATGATGGCGACGAGCAGGATGACGAACGGGATGGAGCGGCCGATGTTGATGATCCAGCCGAGCACCATGTTCACGATGCGGTGCGGGCGCATGCCGTCGGGAGCCGTGATGGAGACGGCAACGCCGAGCGGGATGCCGATGACGTAAGCGAACAGCGTGGAGAGCGTGGTCATGACGAGCGTGTCCCACGTGCCCTCCGCCAGCAGGAGGCCGTACTTCTCGATGAACTCTTGCAGGAACTCCATTTAGCGCACCCCCTCTTCGCCGTGCGCGAAGTTCATACCGATGAGCTCGCGCGTCACGGGGCTTTGCGGGTTCTTGAGCACCTGCTCCGTGGAGCCCTGCTCCACCACCGCGCCGTCGTCGATGACCGCGACCTTGTTGCAGATCTGCTCAGCAACGGCGAGCGAGTGCGTGATGACGACCATCGTCACGCCCATCTCGCGGTTGATGTCGCGCAGCAGGTTCAGCACCTGCGCCGTGGTGCGCGTGTCGAGCGCGCTTGTGGCCTCGTCGCAGAGCATGACCTTCGGGTCGTTGGCAAGGGCGCGCGCGATGGCGACGCGCTGCTGCTGGCCGCCGGAGAGCTGACTGGGGTAGTTGTTCGCCTTGTTCTCCAGGCCGACGAGCTCCAGGAGCTTTTTCGCGCGAGACTCCGCCTTCTGCTTGTTCTCATGGCGCAACTCGAGCGGGAACATGACGTTGCGCAGCACGGTGCGCTGCTGGAACAGGCTGAAGTTCTGGAAGATCATGCCGATGCTGCTGCGCAGGTCGAGCAGCTCTTTGCCCTTGAGGCCCGTGATGTCACGACCGTTGATGAGGACCTTGCCGCTCGTAGGATGCTCGAGCAGGTTGATGCAGCGCACGAGCGTGGACTTGCCGGCGCCGGACTGGCCGATGATGCCGAAGACGTCGCCATCCTCGATGGTCAGGTTGATATCACGAAGCGCGGTGTGGGACGCCTCCCCCGCACCGAACGTCTTCGTGAGGTTCTGTATCTCGATCATATGTGAATGCACCTCGTACTGAACTGCAATGACAAAGGGCGCGGCGGGGCCGCAGGTAAGCTAGGCCTGAGCGTCAGCGCACATGCCGACAAACCCAGGCTTGGGCATGCACCTCATCATCGCGGTATGTACGGCTTCAAGACACATAGCATGAACATGGTACGGAATCATCGGAGGATGTCAAGAAAAGAGGGCGCGCACGCGTCGAGGCAAACCGAAAGCAATAGGTTCATCATGCGAGCGAGGCCCCAATCGGGGCCTCGCTCGTTTCAATCAAGCGCACACACTTGGTTGCTCGTTGAAGCTGAAGGCGGGCAGCGGGCAAAGCCTTCAGCTCGTCTTTTCAAGCGCTAGTCGACGGGCACAAGAAGCCACCGTTGCGCTTGTGTGCCGTTGGGGGTGTAGACGTCAAGACCGCGCCCGTTGTATGCCATACCGCCCGCGAGATCGAGCATCAGCCCTGTCTTCACGTTTTGGAACGTGTACATACCGCCCGTTCCCTCGACGATGCGCCATTGCTGGTTTGCGGCGTTCGCGCTGCGATCCCATTGCTGCACGGGCGTTCCGGGGACAATGCTCCCGTCCGTCACGTCGAACGTCTTGTGCGACCACGCACTTGTAATGGAGTAGTAGCCGTTGTCCAAACGCTCGATGCGGAACTCCTGATTCTCCGTGCCGGCAGACTGCCAAACCTGGAGGCGCCCACCATCTTGCTGGCTCCAATCCGCCACGTCGATGGCGTAGTCGGTATCAACCGCACTCAGGATTCGATAGGTGCCATCAAGATTGGCCTGGCCTTCCACGGACACGGACGGGTACACCGGCAGGAACTCGAATGCCTGAGCCACCGTACCGTTCGCCTCCCAAACCTGGACATTCGTTCCATTGCTCGTTCCCGCACTCGCAATGTCAAGCGTGATGCCACCATCGAGCGCGGACCTGATCACCACGGTGTCGCCCGAGCGCTGCTCGATGCTCCATTTCTGCGCAAGCGTTCCGTTGCTCTCGTACTGCTGGACGTTCGCCCCGGAAACAGCCTGCCCCGACGTCACGTCAAGCACCTTGCCGCTACCGACGTTCGTTATCGTGGCGAGTCCGCTTTCGTCGTACGAAACGTTCCATTGCTGCGCCGAAGTCCCGTTGTATCCGTACAATTGCACGTTGGCACAATTGAAGAGCGATCCTCCCGCTACGTCGAGCACCTTGCCAGACGCGCACGATGCCATAATCGCGTAGGTGCCTTCTGCGACAGGGCGAGCGCCCGCCATACCCTCCTGCTGCGAAACGAACAGCAAGCTCCCGTCGGAAGCGTACTGGTAGTATCGAATCGTGGCAGACGTGGAATCCCAAAGCGCAATATCGTAGCCCGCAGCCGCGGAAACCGCATCAGAAAACTCGACTAGGAAGGTCTCGTGACCAGCCACGCACTCAGCGGCAACGCTCGTCGAGCCGTTCGGATCGACCTTGCTCATCCAGTAATCCATGTTCTGGTATTGCGGGTTCGCCAATCCCTGCTCTTTCGTCATGGCGAACATGCCCTTCGCCATGCCTTCAGGCACGCTGGCATACGTGCTCGACCCGTACCCAGACAGATAAATCTCAGGGTTGAAGAACAGAATCAGCTCTGCGGCAACGGACGAGTCGACGTCGGTAACGCCAAGCGAGTCCAGTTCCGTCACTTTGCTCGGATGCATATCGGTCGGCGTGGCGGGGTGGCCTTTGTAGTAGTAAGCATACTCGTCACCGTAGTACGACATCACGAAGCGCGCGTAATCAGAGAAGTTCTGTTCCACGTCAACGCGCGTTCCCAAGAAGAGCATGACCTTCTTGCCCTGCTCTTCCGCGGCGGAGAAATAGCTATCGTTGAAATTGTACAGCGCTTTGAACGCTTCCTGGTTCGCGGCATTCGACTGGATGTTCGTTTGCAGAAGCGAAGCGATGCTTACCTGCACGACCTTGGAGCTCCCCTGGACGGAGAGCCCGAACGCGTTCTCGTCGCTCGGGCTGACAAGAAGGTCTTTGCGAGCCACCCACAGTTGCGCGTTCGGCTCGGAGTCAACCGCTGCCCAGAACTGGTTACACGCCTGCCAAGGACCATAGCCGTCAGCAACGCGCCCATTCTGGTATGCGTACTTCTTCGCCGCCTCCCACTGCGCCACGAGCGCCTCATGTTGCTGCGCAGGCTGCTCGCTACCGTACGCGCTTGCGAACTGCTCGTAGGTGAACGTTCCGTCGGACATCACCGTGATGGTGTACTGGTCTTCCGGGATGCCGTTCGCGTAAATAATGGACTGAACCAGGTCGACATAGCCGTCGACGCAGTACAGGTTCACATGGCTGGTCGGATCGAGCTCCATCAAATCGCCCACGTAGTCAGCCATGGTGGAGACTCGTTCGCAGAACAAGTCTGCCGCAGCTCGGAAATCGGCGGGCTGGTACGAAATCTCGTCTTTGGTGAAGTACGGGAGACCGTACATGCCGTACGCGCCGTCTTCGGGACCGGGCATGGCATCCCAGTCGTAACTGCTCGGGCGCTCCATCAGCAAGATAACCGGACCAGACTCACGAATACTGCCCTCTCCCCACAGATTAAGCGAAAACATCGTAACCGGGAGCGTCGCGCTCACGGGGGAGATGTTGTACGTGTCCGCCGTGACACCGACCGTCTGGACGCTCGTTTCATGAACGACCTGCTCGCCATTGCAGAATCGCACGACGGCAGAAAACGCGCCGAAATCGCCGAAATCAACACTGAAGGATCCCCCTGCCGCAGCGAGTACCGCAAGGTCACTCTCGGCAGACACCTCGCGCGTCGTCTTCCCCCCATGCGACATGGTCGCTTCGACGACGATGGTATCGACGGTCTCCGCGGAGGCAAGCTCCGCCGCCCCCGGAACAGCCACTGTCACGCTCGTGGTGTTCTTTACCGGCACGAACTCAACCGCGTAGACGTCTTCTGGGGAGATCGCGCCTCCTTGGCCGCCCTCCTCCTCGGAAGGCGCCGCAATGCCCGACGCCTCGTAGCCGGCTTCTCGCTCCGTCTCTGCCTCGACAGCATCCGCGGGCGCGTCTAACCCACTCTCTTGGTCGGTGGACTCTGCTTGCCGAACCGCATCCGAAGCCGTTTGGAAGACCTCGTCGGCAAAAGCGGTCGATATCGGAGAAAGCGACAGCGCGAGCACGAGCGCGAGCGCGCAACTTACAGCCTTGAGCGCAAACTTCTCCAGGCTAGCAGAGCCAACTGTTCCGTTTGCCATATCCCCACCTTTCTACGTTTCCAACACGCCATTCGAACAGGCATTTCAAGTGTATCCCCGCAATGCGTCACATCGTCCGAGATTTCAGCTTCGGGCGCACGTGCGGATGAAATGGCCCCTTGTTCGGCACCGCGCCATCGTACGCGGCGCCAATACGCCTGCCGTCGAAAAATCCCAGCCGCGACCGCGCGCAGGAGACGCTTTGCATGCCGTATAATCCCGCCCATGGAACAGACTCCGAAGACATCCCCCCGCCAGCGCGAACGTTTGCGCGTCGCCGTCGTCACCATGGGCGTGAAGCTCGGTGACGAGACGCGTGGCTACACGCGCTTCCGGTTCATCGCGCAGATGCTCGCCGAGCACGGCTTCGATGTCGACCTCATCACGTCTTCTTTCCAGCACTGGGAGAAGGCACACCGCGATGTGACGAAAGCGTGCTACCGCAACCTTCCGTACAACGTGGTGTTTATCGACGAGCCGGGCTACAAGCGCAACCTAGACCTCGGGCGCATTCGCAGCCACAGCATTGCCGCCAAGAACATGCGCGCGCACTTCGAGGCGAACCGCGGGCGTTACGCCCTCGTTTACGCGGAGATTCCACCAAACGACGTCGCCCGCGCGTGCGCCGAGGCCGCTCGCGACGAGGGCATCCCGTTCGTCGTCGACGTGAACGACCTGTGGCCCGAGGCCATGCGCATGGTCGTCGACGTGCCGCTCGTGAGCGACGTGGCGTTCCACTCGTTCGCGCGCGACGCGAAGATCGTCTACAACCTGTGCGCCGCCGCCGTGGGCACGAGCGATGAGTACGCCGCCCGCCCGCTCAAAGACCGAGAGCGCCCTTGCCCCACCCGCACGGTGTACGTGGGCAACGATCTCAAAGCGTTCGACGCCGGCGTCGCTCAGTATGCCAGCGAAATCGAGAAGCCCGCGAACGAGCTCTGGGTCGCCTACGCGGGCACGCTCGGCGCGAGCTACGACCTCTCCACGCTCATCAAGGCTGCCGCGCTGCTGGACGCGAAACTACCGAACCTGCGCGTGCTCATCCTGGGCGACGGCCCCGACCGAGAGCGGCTCGAGCGCGAGGCGCAGGACTTCCGCGCGCCCGTGCGCTTCCTGGGATACCAAGACTACCCGCACATGGCGGCGTGGCTTTCGAAATGCGACATCGTGGTAAACTCCCTCGTCCGCAGCGCGGCGCAATCCATCGTCACGAAAATCGGAGATTACCTTGCCAGTGGCAAGCCCATGGTCAACACCGGTTCGAGCCCCGAGTTCCGCACCAAAGTCGCGAGTGACGGCTTCGGACTGAACGTGGAGGCGGAAGACGTGCCCGCCCTCGCCGAAGCGATAGAGCGACTTGGCGTGAACAGCAGCAAGCGAAAGATTATGGGCATGCGCGCGCGGCAGGTTGCCGAGCGCGAGTTCGATCAAAACACGTCGTACCTGGAGATCGTGCGGCTCGTCCAATCGCTAACGTAGTCCTTCCCTCAGAGTGGACGGCAAACCCGCACGCGGCGGACCTTCGCACTACGCGGTACAATATCGCTCGAACAATCGCACGCAGCATGTGCGCTGCACCATAGGAGGAACAGCATGGCAGAATGCCGCAAGCCCATCCCGTTCAGCCCACCGGACATCACCGAGGCTGAGGTCGAAGCGGTCGCGGACGCGCTGCGCAGCGGCTGGATCACCACCGGCCCGCGCACGAAAGAGCTCGAACGCCGCCTGTGCGCCTTCACCGGCGCCGATGGCTTCGCCTGCCTGAACTCCGCCACCGCCGCGCTTGAGTGCGCCCTGCGCCTGCTTGGCATCGGCCCGGGCGACGAGGTCATCACGAGCGCGTACACCTACACCGCCTCCGCTTCGCCCATCCACCACGTGGGCGCGAAGATCGTACTGGTGGACACGGCTCCCGGGTCGTACGAGATGGACTACATGGCGCTCTCCGACGCCATCACCGAGCGGACGAAGGCCGTCATCCCTGTGGACATCGCCGGACGCATGTGCGACTACAATCAACTGCGCAGCATGCTGCAGCTCAACCGTGCGAAATGGCGCCCCGAGACCGACGTCCAGCGCTGTTTCGACCGCATCCCCATCGTCGCCGACGCAGCGCATGCCCTCGGCGCCACCTGGCACGACATGAAATGCGGGTCCGTGGCGGACTTCACCACGTTCTCGTTCCACGCCGTGAAGAACTTCACCACCGCCGAGGGCGGTGGGCTGGCATGGCGCCTGCCGCGAGCGGCGGCCGACCCAATGGCATGGAACGCCCCAGCAGCGCCGGCAGTGACCTCCGAGGAGCTGTACCGGCGCGTCATGCTGCTCTCCCTGCACGGTCAGAGCAAGGACGCGCTGGCCAAGACGAAAGCGGGCGCGTGGGAGTACGACATAGAGTTCCTTGGCTGGAAGTACAACATGACCGACATCATGGCGGCTATCGGCGGCGTGCAGCTTGACCGTTACCCCGCCCTGCTGGCTCGACGTCGCGAGATCATCGAGCGCTACGAGCGCGGCCTTGCCGGCCTGCCGGTCACCACGCTCGAGCACTATGGCCGCTGGGGCACGTCGAGCGGGCATTTGATGCTCGTTCGCCTGGACGGACGCGAGGAGGCGTTCCGCAACCGCGTGATCGAGCTCATGGCGGAAGCCGGCGTCTCTACGAACGTCCATTACAAGCCGCTGCCCATGATGACGGCGTACCGGGAGCTCGGGTTCGACATCAAGGACTACCCGAACGCCTACAAGCAATTCCGCAACGAGATCACGCTGCCTTTGCACACGCTGCTCTCTGACGAGGACGTCGACCGCGTGGTGGCAGAGCTCGCGCGCGCCATGGAGCAAGCGGAAGCCGAAGGGCTTGGCGCCGCGACCGGCGAGAGCGCGGCGGAAGCGCGCTTGCAGGCGTACATCAAGCGCATGGACGAGACGGGCGGATGGAGCGGCGACGCCGCGCCGCGCGCCTTCGCCGTGGGCGACGAGGAGCAGCCGGTGAGCCCTGAGGACATCGCGCGCGAGATGGAAGACCGATGAGCGACGCCGAGAAGACGAGCATGGTGGGCGCGGAATGCCATTCGACGGCAGGCGAAGGCCGCTATGGCACCGACCAGTACCCGCCGTTCAAGGAGACCGCGTACCTGCGCGTGGGCAAACGCGCCTGCGATATCGCCATCGGCCTAGTGGCGCTTCCCTTCGTGCTCGTGCTCATGGCGATCGTGGGCCCCATGATCGCCCATGAGGACAAAGGGCCCGTGTTCTACAACGCGCCACGCGTGGGCAAGAACGGCCGCGAGTTCACCATGTACAAGTTCCGCTCCATGAAAGTGAACGCGCCCGATCTGCTCATGCCCGACGGCTCCACGTACAACGGGGCCGACGACCCGCGCATGACGAAGATCGGTGCCTTCCTGCGCAAGACGAGCCTTGACGAGTTCCCGCAGTTCCTGAACGTGCTCAAAGGCGACATGAGCGTCGTGGGGCCCCGCCCCGACCTCAAGCGCGAGACCGAACTTTACGAGGGCAACGAGGGCGACAAGCTGCTCGTGAAACCGGGCATCACCGGGTACAGCGCCGTGAAGGTGCGCAACTCCGCCCCGTGGCACGAACGCTTGAAGCTTGACGTGTGGTACGTCCACAACGTGACGTTCGCCCTGGACGTGAAGGTCTTCTTCGCCACCTTCGGTGCCGTGTTCGGGCAGAAGGGGATTTATGTTGAGGAAAATGACCAGGAAGAAAGCTAGCCGAAAGCGCCTCTACACCCCACGTGCTGCAAGCATTCAACAAAGAAGCGCCCTGGCTCAAGCCAGGGCGCTTCTCACATGATCAAGCATCACCAATAATACGAGGAAGGCAGCCACTCGGTGTACACTGCAGAACCGTTCTTGTAGAAGATGCGCTGAGCCGCCGCAGAGGACGTGCCCGTGTACCACGAGATTGGCTCAATGCTATCGTACCAATCCGGCTGGATGCCCCAAATCTCGCACGTGAGCACGTTGTCGTAGGTGTGCGTGACGATCTTTGCCGGATGCCCCGTATCATTGCGGACCACCAAATCAGATGACCCCCAGCTCACCATCGCATCCAATCCAATAGGCACATACACCGAAGGAACCGAGTGGTTCTGGCGATCGACGATGCCAAAACCGGCACGAATAGCCGCGCCATAAATCGTGGTCGACGCCTGGCAAATTCCGCCGCCGTAGCCAATGCCGCCAACCACGCCAGCGGGCAAATAGCCCTCGGCAGCGCCGCACCGTCCGGTCACGCCGTAGAACGACATGCTTTCGCCCGGTTGCAGCACGACGCCGTTGAACTGGTCGAGCGCCTTCTGCATGTTGTACGTTCCATTCCACGTGTTTTGGGAGTACGTGGTGAACGTGCCGAGCAAGTCCTCGAAGTCTTCGCGCACATACGTGGTTGGAATCAAGCGGAAGCGCTGGGCTGCAGTGCCGTTCTGCTCGTAGATTTGAACGTTGGCGCCGTCGTATCCGCCCCCTCCGTTAACGTCCAGGGCAAGGCCCCCGCACGCCGAAAGAAACGTTAGCGAACAGTCGTCGTTCACAACGATACGCCACTTCTGAGCAGCGCCGTTGGCAACCGCCCACTGCTGAACGTTCGTGCCGTTCGCGGCAACGCCCTCCGCCACGTCAAGCGCGCATTCCGAGCGGGCGTTGACCACACGGTAATACCCGTCTCCAATGCCCTGCACGATCCACGCCTGGGCGCCCGAGCCATTCCTGGTCCATGCCTGGACATTCGCGCCGTTCGAGCGCGATCCGTTCGCCACGTCCAAAACCCTGCCGTCAGCGCACGACCACACAATGTATGTGCCGTACGAAACAGGATCTACGCCAATAGGCCGGAACGCTTGAGCAGGAGTGCCATTCGGCTCATATCCCCCGATGGAACACCCGTCGTACGTACCTCCGCCCGAAACGTCAAGCGCCAGACCCGTTGCCACGTTCACGAAAGTCACGCCGCCGGCAGCACCAGCGGCGGCAAGCCACGACTGGGACCCGGAGTCAGACGAGGCGGAAGCGAAGTGCACGCCGTCTTTGCCCGAAGTCAAATACAGGCCGCTCGCCATAGACTGCAGCGTCACACCCCGCACGATAGAATCGTCGACTTCGCACTCGACGTTCTTAATCCTGAATTTCTGCGCTGGGGTATCGTTGCGGGAAAACAGGTTCAGCACGGCGCCTTCATCAAAGGAGCCGTTCTTCAAGTCAGCGACTTTGCTATGATCGAGCATCGACACGAGCGTGTAATACCCGTCAGCCACAACGCTCCCAACCGTCTCGAGCACCCAGCTTTGAGCGGCGGTGCCGTTTCGCGTGTACGTTTGAATGGCAGAGCCGTTCGCGGCAGAGCCGCCCTTGACGTCGAGGGCAAGGCCGTTTGCGCACGAAACGAACGTGAACGTCCCATCGACGTTAGCCAGCGGAACCCATTTCTGAATAGGGCTATTCGCGGCGTCCCATTGCTGAACTCGAACGCTGGGAACAAGGTTGCCAATCGGAACGTCGAGCGCCTTTCCGGAGTTGACGCTCAGAATGCGTGCCAGTCCATCCTCGTCCACTACGACGCGGAACATCTGAGCGATGTTTCCTCCAGCCTTATGAAGCTGAAGCTTCGTGCCATTCTCCGACGAATAATCGGGCACGTCGATTGCATACGTCGTATCGAGCGCGGACTTCAAATAGTACACGCCCGGTTCAAGTGCGTCAGGACTGGGCAGCTCTGGCGTCGTCGGAATGAAAGAGAACTTCTGTGCAGTCGTCTGGTTTGACTCATACACCTGGACATTCGAGCCGTTCGCAGCAACGCCGTTCGATACATCGAGCGCAAGAGATTCGTCCAGAGCACTCAGCGCCGTGAACGAGCCGTCAGCGTTCTCCACGAGGCGCCACTTCTGAGCCATCGTTCCATTCGACTCGTATTGCTGCACGTTTGCGCCGTTTTCGGCGCGGCCAGAAGCAATGTCAAGCACCTTGCCAGACTTCTCGTTGACAAACGTGTAAAGACCCCGTGAGTCAACCTCGGCGCGGAAGCGCTGCGCTTGCGTCATGTTCGACTCATAGAGCTGAACGTTCGCGCAATTGTACAAACCACCGTTCGCCACCTCGACCACCTGGGAATCAGCGAGCAACGTGCGAATCAGGTAGGTGCCGGCAGCGAGCACCGGCTCGCCTTTTGCTGGCTCGTCTTGAGAGGGGTCGGACGGCTGCTCAGGATCAACCGAAGCGCCAGGATCATCCATGCCTTCTTCACCGGCGGACCCATCCCCCTCAAGGGGCTCCTCGATGTCTTCATCTGCGGGAGCACCGCTTTCAATGGATCCGGTCGTTTCCTGCTCGGGAGAAAGCTCTTCGGAGCCTGCGGGGCTAGCCTTAACGACTTCGCTTGCCTGCTCGCTCTGCTGCATGTCTTCCGTCGCCGGCTCGACAATGGCTTCATCGGCATATGCCACAGGACACATCCCCCACGCCAAGAGAATTGCGAGCAATGTCGACGCGATGCGATTTCTCCTCTTCATCACCATGCACGCACCTTTCCGCAAGAGTTTCAACACGCTTTCTCCATAATAGCAAAACCAACGGGTCGAGGATTCCGAACGAGCGCTTTCCTCGGCGTGCGACGGAAGGTATGATTACGCTCATTGTTCAAACGACAGGAGCGCATATGGCTTCACAAGACAATCAGGGGACGCCTTCGCAGTCGGTGGCGAAGCATGGAATAAAATATTTGCTCGTGGGAGGTTCGTCCGCGCTTATCGAGCTCGTCGTCTTCCAAGCGCTGCTGACCCTCTCGCCTATCGGCGTAGGGCCGTCAAACGTCATCGCTCTTGTCTGCTCTACGACGTACAACTTCCTTATGAACCGCAACTTCACGTTCAAGAGCGCGAGCAACCCTGCACGCAGCCTTGTTCTATACCTGCTCCTTTTCGCCTTCAACACGACGCTCACCACGACGGTCCTTTCGATTCTTGTCGACCACTGGGGATGGAATTCGATCCTGTCAAAATTGCTCACGATGGCATGCGTCACGTTGTGGAACTTCGTGCTGTACCGCAAAGTCGTGTTTCGTTAGTGCTCTATCCTCTGCGTATCTTGGAGCATTTTGTCGGCACGACGCGCAACGAACATACCCACACCGTACGTCACGAGCGTCATCGTGGCGGCAATCATGGGCAAAGCGTAACGGATGTTGCCGTTCTGGGGAGACAGGACGCACACCAGCAGCAATACCACGATTGGCATAAGTGGCGCCACGCCACCCCACGCGCGCTTCCGTACGAAAAATGCCGCGAACGCAAGAATCACCCATGCGCACAGACCCATGTTGGTGACGTATGCGAACACGGAGTTGTTGACGGTCGTGTACCACTGAGTCAGCGCCGACCGATACGGCTCCCATGCGGGGTTTTGCTCCATATAGAAACCAGACTCGTTGTAATCAGGCGTCAAATCGAGCGAGTCGTTCGCGCCGTAACGGTTCAGCTGCGTCCATACCCATCCCGCAGTCGTCTGAGGGTAGAAGTACGAATAGCAATTCGCGACAGTTGCCTCCACGTACGTAAGCGGATGCTTGAGCCCCATGCTCAGCCATGCGGAGAAGTAACGAGATAATTCTTCGCTTGTTGCATCCTTGTCATACGTGTCCTTCACGCCGTCCGAAAGGCCGGGATCGTACGAGAACAGGCTTTCGTACTCAAGAACCCCCTCGATGGCGCTTCGCTCCTCTTCGGTCACTTCTTCGGGGTACGTCGAAACGTAGCGTGCTGTCTGCTGGAAGGGAGCGGAGAGCATTTCCTTCACGCTGCCGCCCTCAACACCCAAAGCAGGAAGCACTACGTTTCCGTACGCCATATAGACAACTATGACGCAGCAGGCAAGGCCGCCGATAATCTTCGACTGTTTTCCGCGAACAAGGAAGATGAACGGAATCGTCAAGAACAGCATGTACACACCATTGTTGCGAATAAGCGCCATGAACAGCGTCACAAGGAAGAAGGCGACGAACAGCCCTTTATGCCGCATGAACAAGCTCTTGTCCCAGATGGCAAGCACGAGGAGCAGAATGAACCAGAGAACCAAGCCCGTGAACAACGTGTCTTTCGTGATGCAGATGGCATAGCACGGGAACAACGGCGCGAACGCGAATGTCGCGATCGAGACGAAGCGTAGAACATAAGGCGAGCGCATCATCTTCTGCAACTTGACCGTCATGGCAAATCCGGACGCCAGCAAGGCAGACTGGAGCAAAACGAGCAGGAACATACCGATGTTCTGCGACCCGATGAACGACCCGAAATCAATGAACGAGTTCGTCACCACCGTTGAAAAGAACGGGTTGTTGTTGCTCACGTACAGCCAGGAGTCTTGGTCAAAATCCACCCACGCAGCGGTGCGCGAGTAAATACCATGATATTGCTCAAGCTGGTCAAGGACGTCGAACGGATCTGTCGTACCCGGGTAGCACAGAATGAGATACGGCAGCCATGCGACTGCGATGATCGCGAGCGGGGCAAGGAAAGCATGCCGCTCGAACACGAACGCCACAACGCGCCCTGCACGAGTGGCGTCAGCTGACGCCACCTTCTCGTCCAGGAACCATTGGACGAGCGCAAGGCCGGCATAGAGCATGGCAAAATAGCCCACTGCCGACAAAAGCATCTTTGCAAGCTCGTACGCGTCAAACCCTGTCTCAGAGCCCGAGAAAACACCGCCCGCCACCATGCAGCATGAGAAGAAGAACGCAAGAATCCCCGATGTGACGGAGCGCTTTTTTCGAGACTCGAGCGACCAGAACATGCCGAACAAAGCAAATACAACGACAACAAGCGCCAAGTCCTCAGGAAACGCCAGCCCGACCGAGTGGGAGAAAACCCAAGCGAGCTTAAGAACGCGACTTTCGGTGCCGTATGCCTCGACGGCGCCAGCCGGGTCAACGTAGCCAAGGTTGAGTTGGCACAAGAAGACCGCCACAAGCGAGCACGCAACAAGAGCCATGCACGCGCCCGGATTCCGGACGAGCGCGAGGAAGCGATCATGCATTGAACGAGACGGCGCTGCCAGATTGCGCGACCTCGCTCCATGACGGACATTCTTAGCATGAAACGGAATGCGCGGCATTTCGCTCATCGACCCTCCTCCTCGCCATTGCGCCGCGTAAGCTCAGACCTCAAGAGAGCAAGCTCTTGCACAAGCCCTTTAATCTGCAGCGTCTGCTTGGAGACGACCATGCTCAAGAAGAACAGAAACGCGAGAGCGAACAGCATCACAAGGAAAAACACGAAATTGGATGCGGTCTCGAACCCGAAGAGCTGGGCACACGCAGCAACAACGCCCGTGAACACGCTCGCCACAATACCCAGCACGGCAATAAGAAGCCACACGAACGCATGCGGCAGCAAAAGCCTGCCCTTCCTCACGCGCAAAAGAACGAAGCAGAAGAAAATGATGCTGACGACTCCCAGCAAGATGCGAAGTTCAAACGCCATGATTGCCTACGCTTTCTTCTCGCGGCGAGAGCTCTGAATCGCGACCGCCAAAGAGACTTTGATCATGTAATAAATCGACGAAAGCGCTTTGATGGAAGAGGAGCCGCCTTGTCGTTCTCTCATAGAGACAGGAACTTCGGCAACGGATAACCCGGCAGAGTGCAGCGCGACGATCGATTCTGGCTCAGGGTAGTCAATCGGGTAGCTCTCGCAGAAAAAAGCAATCGCGCTCTTGTCGGCGGCGCGAAAACCCGAAGTCGGATCCGTGATTCGCATGCCGGAGAACAAGCGGATAAAACTCGAGAGCCAGCGAATGCCGATACGCCGCATGAGCGTGGACTTGAAGCCCTCTTCACCTTTGTCCACGAAGCGCGACCCGATAACGAGATTAGCCTTCTTTTCCGACAATGCGTCGACGAGTCGTCCCAGGTAGCGCGCATCATGCTGACCGTCGCCATCAAACTGGATAGCGACGTCATAGCCGTTGCGATGAGCGTACTTATACCCCGTTTGAACAGCGCCGCCAATACCGAGGTTCAGCGGCAGATCAACAACCGCTACCCCCAGATTGCGACAAATCGAAACAGTGTCGTCGCGTGAGCCGTCATTGATGACCACAAAGTCGTAGTCCACATTGCTGCGGATGTCATCGACGACCTTGGCGATGCTTTCCGATTCATTGTACGCGGGGATGATGACCAGTACCTTCATGCAGCGTTCCCGTTCTGTGACTCCCATGACGAAAGATAGCTAACTTTCATATCGTACCATCATTGCCCCTATTTCGAAGCACCACGGGCAAAACGCGCGTAGCATGCGCCGCCAAGGAATCGGCGCGATTCAAGCAACCAGCCGACTCTCGTCTGCCCTCTTGTGCTTACGCTCGATTTTACTTTAGGATGCCAACTGCGCGCCTCAGGGCGCTTTTATGTATTCCATCCGACCAATTGCACGACGAAAGGTGCTCCCGTATGCCCGATGTTGCAATCCCCGCATCCCCTAGTCCGGCAGGAACAGCAGCCTCGCCTGCAACGAAGCCGAAAAAACGCATCGAATGGCTCGATATTGCCAAGGGCATCGCTATCGTTCTCGTTGTTCTTGGTCATACGCTCGTGTACGAAACGCCCATCGTTCAGGCAATATACTCATTTCACATGCCGTTGTTCTTCCTAGCCGCTGGCTATACGTTCCGACCGAAGGAAACCCGGTCAGTCATCAAAGCGTCGGCAAAGCAGCTGCTCATTCCGTACTGCATCCTTTTCATTCTCACCGTCCTGCCCGCTGTCCTTTTCGAGCCTCAACTTGATTTCGACATGTTGGCATCGCGCGCTGCCGGATTCTTCTTCGCATCGGCGATCACGGTCGTTCCGTTCGGATTCCCTCCCGTAGGCATCCTTTGGTTCCTGTGGGCGCTGTTCGCTAGCCGCGTTATCCTCAATATCACAACGGGCGCCTTTGAAAAGCGCGGCGTTTCCGACCGAGTGCAGCTCCTTATTTATTTCGTGTTCTCCGTCATTGGCGGTGCCGTCGGAAAGTTCGTCTTTCTCCCCCTCGCACTCGACCTCGTTACTTCGACGGTCTTTTTGATGTATATCGGCTACCTCGTCAAACGCCACAACCTTATTGCGACCATTACTCGCTGGCAATGGATCATCGCGGCGTTCGCAATCTGGGCACTCTGCATGCTCGCCCCATACGCGCCCCTTTCCACCCGCGTGTACCCCTCGTTGTTCGCAGCCCTCGCAGGAACGCTGCTTGCTGTGAAGGTCTCTATGCTCATCGCCGACCACACGAGACTCATCAAGCGTGCGCTTTTATACCTGGGCGTCAATTCGCTTTTGGTGTTCTTCCTTCACACGATTGAAGGAAATTACATTGCGTGGGGTTCGTTCGCCCTGCTGGCAGGCCTTTCTCACTCGAATTTCGCCATCTTCCTGTTGCGCATGGCCTGGATTTGCCTTGTAATGGCGTTGTTCACGATGCACCCACTTAAGCGGGTTGGAAAGCAATAACGCCGCACAGGAGGCTTATGCCTGCATTGAGCACCACACCCTGCACACTCGATAGTCCCGGGCATGCCTCGTATCGCACCATGCCTTTGTTCAGCATCGTGATGCCCACGTATGGCGTGGAGGACTACATCTCAGAGGCCATCGCCTGCGTGCGGGCCCAGACGTGCCCGGACTGGGAGCTCATCGTCGTCGATGACTGCACGCCTGACCGCAGCGCCGACATCGCACGCGACGCGGCGCGCGAAGACAAGCGCATCGCGGTCGTCTCCCACCCCGTCAACAAGGGCCTTTCCGCCGCCCGCAACACCGGCATCGAGCACGCGCGCGGAGCGTACGTCTGGTTCCCCGACCCCGACGACCGCTACGACGAGCGCTTGCTGGAATGCGCGAAGCGCGCGATTGACGAGCAGCCCTACGACGTCGTCTTGTTCGGACATACCGAAGAGTACTACGCTCCGGACGGGTCGTTCCAATATGCGCATCCCATCGAGCTCGCGGAGCATCGCGACTTCGACCAGGCATCGCTGCGCGCCGAGGTGCTCGACCTCGAGCAAGCGACCGTGCTCGGGTACGCATGGAATAAGCTCTATCGCCTTGATCGCATCCGGGCGGCAGGGCTCGAGTTCGAGGACGACGCACCCTTGATTGAGGACATCGTGTTCAACGTCGGGTATTTCGAGACCGCCCATGACGCGGCTTTCCTACCGGGCACTCCCTACCATTACGCCAAGCGCACGGCAGCGAACCTCACGAACAAGTTCGTGCCGCGGTATTTCGAGCTCCATCGCCGGCGCATCGAATCTATCTTCGAGCAACAGCGCCGATGGGGCCTCGACACCCCTAAGGCGCGCTCGACCATGGGCGCGCTGTTCGGCCGCTACATCCTTTCGGCGCTTGAAAGGAACTGCGATCCTCGCGCGGGCATGAGCGGGCACGATCGGCGCGCTTGGTGCCATCGGCTCTTCGAAGACGGCTTGTACCGCGAGCTGATACCGGGCGCCCGCGCATCCGACAGCCGCGCCCTCTCGCTGGGGCTCGCGACGCTGCGCACGCACAGTGCGCTACTCTGCACCGCGCTCGGCAGGCTTATCCATATCGCACGGAACCGCGGCGGAGCGCTGTTCACGAAGATTAAGTCAGAAAGGTAAGGCCATGGCGCCCGTTCTCACGATAGCCGTTCCCTGCTACAACGTCGAACGCTACCTCGACCGCAGCCTGCCTCCCTATGGAGACCCTCGCTTTGTCGGCAGGCTCGAGGTCGTGCTCGTCGACGACGGATCGACCGACAGCACCCCTGACCTCCTCGCCGATTTCGCACGAAAGAACCCCGAGGTCGTTAAGGTCATCACAAAAGAGAACGGCGGCCATGGGTCCGCCGTGAACGCGGCGCTTGCGCACGCTGAAGGAACGTACTTTCGCATCGTCGACGGCGACGACTGGGTGAATCCCGATGGCCTTGATGCCATGCTCGACGTGATGTCGGCTTCCGATGCCGACCTCGTCGTCGACTTGAAACGTGAAGTTCACCTCGTCACAGGCGAGTCCGAGCTGTTCGAACTGCCCGACTACGTGCCGACCGACGCCACGGTCCCCTTCCCTGACGTGTGCTGCGAGCACGACACGGAATCGTACGTCATGATTCACACGCTCAGCGCCCGAACCGAGCTTCTACGATCCGAACAGGTCTCGCTCCTGGAAAAGACGTTCTACGAGGATTACGAGTACGTTGTCAAGGCCACCGTACCCGCCCGCACCATCGTCTTCCACAGCCACGAGGTCTATCAGTACCTTGTGGGCAACGCGTCGCAAAGCGTGAGCGCGGAGAACTACGTCAAGCGATGGGACGACCACGTGCGCGTGCTCAGAGAGATCGTAAGGTACGAGGACGAGCAGGCGCAACGCGCGCTCGACCCTCGCGTCAAGCGCTATCTTGCTCGCAAAATCGAGCTCATGGTGCACACGCTCTACAACATCGCGCTCATCTACGACCACGACCGCGCGCGCGGGATGGCGCGCGCCAAAGACCTTCGTGTCGAGCTCTCCCGGTGCTGTCCTGCCCACGAGCAGGCAACGCGCAAGCGCTATCGCATGGCGCTTGCGCTGCATGCGCTCGGCTTCGACTCGAAGAAGCTCGATAAGCTCATGGGTCGCTCGCTCGAGCGAGGCTAACGCCCAAAGCCCTGCGCTTGAGAACAAGGGCTTCGAACCCAAAAGAGCTTCTGCTTTATGAAGAGACGGCGGCGTCACCAAGCTCGCGCTTCACGCGCTCCAGGGCTGCCGCGCGCTCCTGCTCGTCGCGCTGCTCCCACGCCTCCTCATCATGATAGGCTTCTGTCTCGGTGCGGCGAGAATGCGCGATGGACTCGCGCAGGCGGCCGATTGGGCCGACATTCTTGGCCACGTCAAGAACGCGGCCAAGCGCTGCGCGCGTGCCGTACTTCCACGAGAAGTACCGGTACACAACGGCGCGACGAGCGTTGCCGGACGCAAGCGAACGATCGCTCCAAATGGCTTGGACGATGCGCGCACGCGCGTCATCGACCGCCGCGCACGCTTCGATGGTCGCTTCGTCGAACGACTCTGCCCATATGCCTTTCATGACATCGAGCATCTCCGTGCGTCCCGGCTCGTCAAGCTGAAGGATGTCGAACCCCAGGAAATCCACCGTCCACAGCAGCAGCTCGCGCGGATAGCGTGCAAGGAAGCCGCCGTCGCGCCAATCTGCCACGATATGGCGAATGATGTTCGCATGCTCGCGCGCCATTTTGAGCGGGTCGTGAAGGCGCGTGTTCATGAGCGACCCAGCGCGTGAAACGCGGTACTGGACAAGCTTGTCGGAGATGAGCGAGGCACGTTGGGCTCGCGGGTACACAGCGAAATGGAACAGCTGGTCCTCACCGAACGGCAACGTCTCGTCGAACAGGACGCCAGACTCGAGCAAGAAATCACGACGGCACGCAGTGCGCCACGCGAACGGGCGAGATTGCTCCTTGAACAGGATGTCGGTCGAGAACTGCTCGTAGTCGACGTCGCGCGGGCTCAGAACCTCTTCCAGCCACGGATAGCTGCGAAACTCCGGGTACGCCATGGCGCCGTACGTGACCACGTCTGCACCCGTGCGGTCGAACGCGCGCACGATGACGCCGCACGCGTCCTTCGTCAGCAAGTCGTCCGAATCCAAGAAGCAGACGATATCACCTGATGCCGCCTTGATTCCAGCATTGCGCGCCGAAGACAAGCCGCCGTTCTCTTTCTCGACGACCACAATGCGCTCATCCGCTTGCTCGAACAGGCGCAGCACCTTGGCGGAGTCGTCGGTCGAGCCGTCGTTGACGCAAACGATCTCCAGATCGCGCCAGTCCTGGTCTCGGACCGACTGCAACGACAACGCAAGGTACTCCTCGACGTTGTACACGGGAACGATGACGGAAATGCGCGGCATTGCTTCTTACCCCTAATGGCCGAGTTTGTTCTTCACCATGTCCAGCAGCAGGGGGAAGCCCCCCATTTCGTAATACCGCTTCGCCGTGTTGAGCTTTCCCGGCTTCGCGTGCTCCGTGCGCTGCAGGTGGAACAGGTCGGGGCGGTCCATGATGAACTTACGGTCCGCCTTCTTCCAGGGCTCGAACAAGTCGTAGTCCGTAATGCCGGCCTCGTCTTCCTTTCGGAAGTCCTCCGCCATGCGCTTGACGAACTCGCGCTGAAGCGGCTCGGAAAGACGCTCGTAGTTCCACATGTAGCTGTCATAGCGCATCTTCACGAGGACGGGTAGCAGGCGCTCTTTCTTCTCGGGGCGCGCGTCCAGGTAGCGCAGCATCTCCGCGTACTCGTCGCACACGCAATAGACCTTGCCGGGCGAGTTGACGGAAGACGCCTCATTGTCCTGGCGGTAGTGCAGGTACGCGCGGTCAAGCAGCACCACGCGCTCCGCAGACGTCCAGACCTTGAAATTGAAGCCGGCGTCCTGGTACGACGCGCCCGGCGTCTCAAGGAAGCGCACGTCGTTCGACTCAAGGAACGAGCGCTTATAAATGGCGGACCAGATTGACGGTTTGAGGTAGTACACCGTGTCGTCTTCTTGGGGGTTGTTGAGGCCGGCCTTCTCCTTCGCGACCCAGCCGAAACGCTCGTCACGCGGCTCGGGCTGCGACCAGTACAGATAGAAGTCCGCCTTCACCACGTCAGCGTCCGCTTCGCGCGCCGCGTTGTACATCTCCTCGAGCGCGTTGGCGTCAAGGAAATCGTCCGATTCCAGGATGCCAACGTACTCACCCCGAGCAGCGTCAAGACCCATGTTCATCGACGAACCATAACCGGAGTTCTCTTTGTCGATCATGCGGAAACGCTTGTCGGCGGCCATGTACTCGCGAATGATGTCAGGAGACGAGTCGATCGATCCGTCGTTGATACAAATGACCTCGATGTCCTCGAGCGTTTGGCTGCGCGCGGAATCCAAGCATTCGCGCAAGTACTTCTCCACGTTGTAGATAGGCACCAGTAGAGAAACGAGAGGACGTGCGGTTTCGTCTGCCATATGAGTGGTCTCCCCTATTCGGCGTACATAACGCTGCCATAGTAGCATACAGAGGTGCGGGGAGCCTGGGCTGCGGAGCGCTTTGCCTTCCGGACGGCAACAGTTCGTGACGATTGCATACCTGCACAACAACTCGCGACCCACTACCGTATAATAAGTGCTTTGATACATTGGAACGCGAGACCTGTCCAAGGAGACCTATGTCGACCAAGGAAATCCGCAAGCTTGTGTGGAGCAAGAACAAGTTCATCCTGTTCTCGCTCGTTTCAAAAGACTTCAAGCTGAAATACCGCCGCAGCATTCTGGGCATTCTCTGGTCAATTCTGAACCCGCTGCTCATGATGATCGTTCTTTCGGCAGTCTTCAGCATGTTCCTGCGTTTCGGCAACATCGAGAACTACCCGCTCTACCTCATTCTCGGCACGGTCATGTTCAGCCTCATGCAGAACTCCACCAACGCGGCCATGTGGTCAATCATCGAAGCAGCGCCACTTATCAAGAAGGTTCGCGTCGAGAAGATGATCTTCCCGCTCGAGAAGGCGGCATTCGAGCTCGTGAACTTCGCCATCTCGCTTGTGGCGGTCGTCATGGTCATGCTCTTCTTTCAAGTATGGCCTACCGCTAACTTGCTGCTCATGCCCGTGCTGCTGTTCTACGTGCTGCTGTTCTCGTCGGGCATCGGGCTGCTGCTCGCGGCGCTGGCGGTGTTCTTCCGCGACGTGTGCCACCTCTGGGGCGTCGTCATCACTGCATGGACGTACGCCACCCCTATCTTCTACCCTGTCGATCTGCTCGATCCGTGGATTCGCCAGGCTATGGAGTTCAACCCCATGTACCACTACATCACGTACTTCCGTGACATCGTGATGTGGAACACGCATCCCGGCATGACCGAGAACCTTGTGTGCTTCGGCATGGCCGCCATCACGTTCCTGGTCGGATTCCTCGTGTTCCGAAAAGTCGAATCCAAGTTCATCTTCTACGTTTAGGAGCTGCGGATTATGGCGGACACCCTGCGCAAGAGCGCGAAAGACCCCAACCGTGCAGACGCGAAGCGGCCGCTCATCGTGGTCGATGACGTCAACATGGTCTTCAACATTGCCAACGAACAGCTCAACAGCCTGAAGGAGTACTTTATCGCGCTTGTTCGCGGCAAACTGTTCTTCAAAGAGTTCAAGGCGCTCGAGGGCATTTCCTTCACGGTCAACCGCGGTGATGTGTACGGCATCGTCGGAACGAACGGCTCGGGCAAGTCAACGCTGCTGAAGATCATCTCGGGCGTGCTGCAGCCCACGCACGGCACGTGCGAGGTCTACGGTTCCATCGCCCCGCTGATCGAGCTCGGCGCAGGCTTCGACCTTGACCTGACCGCTCGTGAGAACGTGTACCTGAACGGCTCCCTCCTTGGATACAGCAAGAAGTTCATCGACGAGCACTTCGACGAGATCGTCGAGTTCGCCGAAGTTCGCGAGTTCATCGACATGCCGCTCAAGAACTACTCCTCGGGCATGGTCGCTCGCATCGCGTTCGCGATCGCCACCGCCACGACGCCTGATGTGCTCGTGGTGGACGAGGCACTCTCCGTCGGCGACTTCATATTCCAAGAGAAGTGCGAGCGGCGCATCAACGACCTGGTCGAAAACCACGGCACCACGCTTTTGTTCGTCTCGCACTCCATCGACCAGGTCGAGCGCGTGTGCAAGCAGGCGCTGTGGATCGAGAAGGGCCACAAGCGCATGGAAGGCTCCGTCAAGGACGTCTGCTTCGCGTACCGCAACATGGAGTACACGGACTTCGTGGAGGACAACGGCATTCTTGCGCTCAAGCGCACCAGCGCCCAAGACCTGAAGAAGCCCGTGACTGTCGGGACAATCGTGCTCGCCCTCTGGCGCAGCGTGGGCAAGCCTGCCGCCAAAAAGACACTCGAAAGCGCGGACGAGACGGCGGAGGCGATGGCATGGGGCGTCGAAAGCGGCATCGTACGCGAGGCTTTGGCGCATGAGGCAGATCGGGAGGCCACCCGTCTTGAGCTCGCGCAGATCGTTCGCGCGTTCTCATCATGGCGCAAGCCCTCCGCCGATGGCTACGATCCGGTTGACGCCACCTCGTACGCCGACGACATGCCCGACGACAACGCCGATCGCGTCGCCGTCGAGTGGTGCGTGTCGCACAAGCTCATCGCAGCCGACAAGCAGGCCGACGGCTCCATGGAGCTTGCCCTTGACAAGCCTGCCTCGCACGTGGCGCTCGCGCGCGCCATCACGCGCCTGTTCAAGAAGGTCTATTCCTACCCCTCCGACGTCCAGCCTGCCGACTGGTTCGTTTTGCCGGGGTACTACGATTACGTCACCGAGCATGGACTGATCAGCGGATACGACACGGGCGCGTTCGGGCCGAACGACCCCGTGACGCGGGCTCAAGCAATCACGATCTTCTGGCGCGCGGCGGGGCAGCCTGCGCCCGCCTCCCCCGCTCCGTTCGATGACGTACCTCCTGAAGAGTTCTTCGCCCCTGCCGTCGCGTGGGCGGCTGAAAACGGCATCGTGTCCGCAGACCAGGCGGAGCTCTTCCGCCCGAACGACTCCGCCACGATCGAAGAGCTCGCGGAGTTCGCTGTGCGTTACGCAGCATCCCAACAAGGCGAAGCCGCTCCCGACGCCATCGAGAATGCAACTGCATGGTGTCAGGAGCGCGGTATCCTCAATCCCGCCCCCGGCGACGCGGGCGGCGCAAAGCTCGTAACGCGCGCTGAGATGACAAAGCTCATCGCCATCATCCAGCGCGACATCCTCTAGGAAGACAAAATCCGCCGGGCGACCGCCCGGCGGATTTCTTTGCGACGTCTAAGATTCGACCTTTGTCCTTACGCCCGCAAGTCCACGCCCAGCTCGGCCTTCACGAGGTCAAACGCGGCGTCGATGGCCTTGTCCATGTCGTAGTACTTGTAGCCGCCCAAGCGGCCGGCGAACACGATGTCGCCTTCCTGCTCGGCCAGCTTCGCGTACTCGGCGTACAGCGCAGTGTTACGCTCGTCGTTGATGGGATAGTACGGCTCGTCGCCCGGCTCCCACGTGGCAGGGTACTCGCGCGTGATGACGGATTTCGGCTGCGTACCGTACTCGAAGTGCTTGTGCTCGATGATGCGCGTCCACGGCACCTCGCGCTCGGTGTAGTTCACAACGGCGTTGCCCTGCCAGTTCTCCTCGTCGACGACCTCGGTCTCGAAGCGCAGGGAACGGTACTCGAGGTTGCCTAGCTTGAAATCGAAGAACTCGTCGATCGGACCGCAGTAGACGGTGCGCTCGGCGATGTCGGGCTCCTGCGCGATGAGGTCCTTGTACTCCACGCCCAGGCGAATCTCCGTGTCACCGAACATCTTCTCGACCATCTGGGCATAGCCGCCCATCGGGATGCCCTGCCAACGGTCGTTGAAGTAGTTGTTGTCGTAGATGAAGCGCACTGGCAGGCGCTTGATGATGGATGCCGGCAGGTCCTTGCAGTCGCGGCCCCACTGCTTTTCCGTGTAGCCTTTCACGAGCTTCTCGAAGATGTCGCGGCCCACGAGGGAGAGCGCCTGCTCCTCCAGGTTCCGCGGCTCGTCGATGGCTTCGGCCGCCTTCTGCTCCTCAATCTTCGCTTTGGCCTCAGCAGGCGTGCGCACGCCCCACATCTTGGAGAACGTGTTCATGTTGAACGGCATGTTGTACAGCTCGTCCTTGTAAACGGCGACTGGACTGTTCACGTAGTTGTTGAACTCAGCGAACTGGTTCACGTAACGCCACACTGGCTCAAGGGACGTGTGGAAGATGTGCGCGCCGTACACGTGCACGTTGATGCCCTCGACCTCTTTGGTGTACACGTTGCCGGCAATATGGTCGCGTCGATCGACGACCAGGCACGTTTTGCCCAGCTTCGCAGCCTCGTGCGCGAACACCGCGCTCGTGAGGCCTGCGCCAACGATTAGGTAATCGTATTTCGCCATGAATCGCTCTCTTTCTCTCGTCTCCTCGCCCACTTAACGCTCCGTGCGAAGGCGAGGGGCTACTTGCTCTCTAAAATCTTTCGCTGGACAGCGCGCGGAATGGCGCACACCACGCGGCCAATCTTCTGCTCTGCCGCGTTTTCCATCTCGTGATAACGGCGCTCAAGGTCGCGGTAGCTTTCTTCGAGCGCGTCCTTCTCGACTTTTGTCTCTTGCAAAGTTCGATCTGTCTCCTGAAGTCGACATTCAACCTCTTGCAAACGCTGCTCAGCGGCAGCGAGACGCTTATTGCTCTTATCCCACTCGATGTACAACCGGTCGATCTCTTTACCGCGCGCGTCGCACGAGCCATGCAAATTTGCGATCTCGGTCTGCGCGAAATCGTCCTTGGCGCTCAAATCATCAACGAACGCGTTCAAGACCCGACTGCGATAGAAAGCGTAGCCTTCAGGCCCACGTTCGAGCAAGATGCTCAAATCCTCCCCTATGCCGCCTTCTACCAGTTCTACCGCGTCCCCCGCAATACCAAGCTCGCCGAAGCCGCCCTTCTCGAGCAAGCACTCGCACACAAGCGCGTACGCTTCGCGGGTGTTCAAGGTGTTGAGCGTGTACAGAACGCCCGATGCCGCCCAGTTCACGAAACCGCGCTCGAGCTGATCGTACACCCCCTTCTCCTCGAGCCAGCGCTTCAAGAGCGCAAAGGCATCGACCACATCGCACGGATGAGAGTCCTTGTCGCCCATGGCCGAGTCCGCACGACCGACTCGATAGTTCACCAAACGCTCGTCCACGTACGCGATCTTCTCTGCGCACACGAGGGCGCCCACCGTGAACTGCAAGTCCTCCGTGCGATGGAACGGGCCGAACGCGATAGCGTTATCGCGGACGAACGCCGCGCGAAAGGCTTTGTTCCACGGCCAATTCTGAAAGGCGCTCATAATCTCATCAGGGTTATCCCGCCACGAGAAAACGCCGCGCTCGCACGAGAACGCCTCGGGGCGCAACGTGCCTGCCGGGGGGTTCTGCCGCCGAGAGAAGCGCTCGTTGTAGTACCAAACATCCCAGATGGCCACATCTGCACCCGTCGAATCCAGCACGTCCACTGCATGTTCGAGCATCGTGGGCTCAGCGAAGTCGTCGGAATCCAAGAAGAACAGGTACTCTCCCTGCGCACAGTCAATACCCGCCATGCGCGCCGCTCCGGGACCGCCATTCTGCTGCTCGAGTACGACAAGGCGCCCAGGATGCGCAGCGGCGGCCTCCTGCAAAATGGCGCGCGACCCGTCCGTCGACCCATCATCGACGCACACGATTTCGAAATCATCAAACGACTGGCCAAAGAGGCTTTCCAGGCACTGGCCAAGGTACGCCTCAGCGTTGTATACAGGGACGATGACCGACGCTTTCATAATCCTCCATTCGCACAGCTAACGGCAGTGTAGCGCAAACGCCGCATTCGATGCGACCCAACGGCTAGTACATACCGAAGGCGTTCCAAAGCAATACGGCAACGACAACCATGACCACCAAAGAGACGAAGGCGAAATACAGCGAAATGCGGTACACGGACACCGTCATGCCCTCGGAGGCGGAAACCGAACGCCCCTCCATTGCCGAATTGCCGAACAAGTCCGTCGTCCACCCTTCCGTGAGCGGACGCGAAGAGCGCACCTGCAGCAGTTCAAGGAACACGATCGACGCTGCGAGTGCAATGTAGATGCCGAAGTCGCAGATATAGCGCATAAGGATGCCCGCTCCTTGCAAGTCGAAATTAACGAGAACAAACGCTACGCCAAGTGCCGTGAGCACCGGAACGAACAGACCTTTCTCCTGCAGACCGCGCTTTGCCTTCGGCAGCGCGAGCAGCACGAGCGTCATGGGGTACAAGAAGAAGTAGCCGCCGAACATCGGCTCGTAAATCGTGATGCCCTGATACGCCGGATCGAGATACGTCTGATTCATGAACGGGAACTGGCTGCTCACGCTCGGCGGCTGGAACAAGTACGCGAACAAACCAAACGGAATGCGGTCAACATGGAACCCGCGGTGCGTCATATCATTCGTCGTCAGATTATAGTTCGCGCCAAAGTCGAACGGGCTGCCGAAACGCGCCGCATTGTATGCAAGCACCGCGACGCCAACGACAACGAAAGGAACAAGGGCGGCACGAAACGCGCGCATAGCCTGACGGCGAAGCTGACGATTGCCTTTCGATGCTTGCAAGAACGGCCAGAATAGCAGCAGGCCGAAGACCGCCCCAAGCACCATTTGCGGACGGGCCGCAAGTGTGAGCGCGAACAAGAATGCTCCCGCAACAACACGCGGAGTGTCAATAAGGCCCCGGGACGTGCCGCGAACCCACAAGGCAAGGCCCCACGCGACACAAGCAAGGCCCATAGCTTCGGGTAAGAAATACATGCTCGGAGTGCGCGCCAAGATAAGCACGCCACCACCAATGCACAACAAAACATCGAGCATAACGAACGCGCCAACTGACGTGCGCGGAAACCATCGCTTGCATATCTGGACAAGCAGGTAGGCAAGCCCCGCCACGTAGACCGCCGCACATATGGCGACGGCAAGCCATGTGGCAAAATGAGTCCCCGTCAACAGGTAGCACGGCAGGAAGAACACCAAGCACGGTAGGATGCCGAAATACACGTAGTATCGACCCTCGAAGTACGCATGATCCCACAAATACGGCACGCCGTCAGCCGCTCGTGCCGCGGTGTCGTACGGGTTGTCCATGGCAAGTAGCGCATCGCTCGGAACGTCATTTAAATACAGATGCCCCTCCGCAAGCGCTTCCGCAAGCTTCTGGTACTGATAGTAATTCTCCGTATCGGACATATGGGTCATGTTCGCATAGTACGTGTTCTGGAGCACAAGGAAGAACACGGCAGCGAGCTCAATGGCGACCAGAGCAACGACGAGCGCCTTCATCTTATTCGACCGCAAGTCCGCAACAAGCGCATACAGTCGTGATTTCGGCTGCAACGCCACCAGGACTGCCAAGATGACAAGGAGCCCCGCAAAACGAACAGAATCGAACGAGAAGGGCACGTGCGCATTCAGCGAAATATCACTTACCGAGATAGCCCCGATGGTCTCAAGGTTCGTGAACGTCACGCGAATGGAATGGCAGTTTCCTGCCGGCTCAAGGCCAATGTACGTGCTTGCGGGACGATCAGGATCGACCGTAACGGCGGGAAGCGCGTAGTAGTTCGCGTTACCCTCGTCTTGCAGATACATGACCACCTGAATGGTGTCGTCGGCAACTTCGAGCACGTCCTCGTTGAGAATCGTCGGGGAGAAGTGGATGCTGTCAATTGTCGCGTCAAGCCCGGTGATCTCGAAGCTGTTGGAGCTAGCATCAAGCGTCAACTCTCCGACCGAAGATGGGTCGGACCCGTTCACCAGGTACGTTCCCTCGTCCGGATACAACCATGACGTGAAGCACGCGAGGTTGAAGCCGAACACTTCAATGCACGCGGCAAGAAGAACGACAAGCGCTATGGATACGAACGCCCTGCCCTTTCCCGGGGCTTCGGGCGAGCTAGCCTGAGAAGGCCGCCTGTTGCCGGGGGACGCTGAAGGCCTCGCCTGTCGAGGCGAGGCCGCCCAGTACGAGCCCTGAGCCCCCTGCCGACCAGCGCGCGCCACGTAGTTCTCGCGCGCGTACTGCTCGAACTCAGGCGTGGAACGCCCTGGCTCGAACGGGTCATAGCCCGCATTGTCGCGACGTTGGACCATGCGGCTTTGCTACTCCCCCGCGTCCAGGAAGATTTTCCGCGTCACGAAATTCCACACCATGACAATGGCGGTCGCGCCGATCTTCGTGATGAGGTAATGGATGCCGAACAGCTCCACGCCCGCCCACATGCACAGGTTGTTGATGCCCAGGCCGATGACCGAGAGCACGACGAATATGATGAACTCGCGCCGCTTGCTCATGCCCTCTTTGTGCGTGAACACATAGCGCATGGAAGCCACGTAGTTGAACACGACGGACACCGTGAACGAAATGGTCGCGCTCACCAGGTAGTTCACGCCGAAGACCTCGGTCAGGAGCGCCAGGACGCCGTAATCGATGCAGAAGGCGATTACGCCTACCACGCCGAACTTCATGAATTGTGCGATGAGTTTCTTCATGACGCCGCATTATAGGCCACGGACAGCCTGCTCGGTCGCTCCGCCAAGCACTCCCCACGGCTCGACCAGAAAGCCCACAAACCTCGAACAGCAAACGCGCGCCGCCGAAGCAGCGCGCGTCATCCTAGCTCATCGTGCGAGCTTACATCTGATGGTACCGTTCGTACGCCGCCGTGACGTCAAGCTCGTATTCCTTGCGGTAGCCCTTGACCGTAGTGTCCAAGATAAGACCGCACGCTAAGCTCATGAACCCGATGAACACGAGCGCGACCGCCAGCAAAGCAGAGGGCAGTCGCGGCACAAGGCCAATCTGCGCGTACTCCACGATAACCGGAATGCCCGCTATCAAGCCAAGCACGAAGAACACCAGGCTTACCCACGAGAACAGCGCCAACGGCCGGTAGTCTTTGAACAGCGACATGATAGCCATGAGCACCTTGAAGCCGTCGGAAAACGTGGAGAGCTTGCTCTCGCTTCCTTCAGGGCGGTCTCGGTAGTCGATGGGAATCTCTGTAATGCGCCAACGCTTGTCGACGGCATGGATGGACAGTTCGGTCTCAATCTCAAAACCGGGGGAAAGAACGGGCATCGTCTTCGCGAACACGCGATTGAACGCGCGGTAGCCCGTCATGACGTCGCGGAATTCAAAGCCGTAGATGAGCTTGATCAAGAAGCGCACGAGGTTGTTGCCGAAACCATGGAACGCACGGTCGTTCTCTTTGCTGTACGTGCCGTTTGACAGGCGGTCCCCCACGGTCATGTCGGCTTGGCCGGCACGCAGAGGCTTCAGCAGATCGACCGCCGCTTCAGCCGGGTACGTGTCATCGCCGTCGACCATGATGTAATAGTGAGCGTCGATGTCGCGCAGCATCTGGCGGACGACGTTGCCTTTTCCCTGGCGCGTCTCCGTGCGCACGATGGCTCCGTGCTCGGCCGCAATCTTGCCCGTTTCGTCGGTGGAATTGTTGTCATACACATAGATATCGGCGTCGGGAAGCTCGCGCTTGAAGTCGTCGACCACCTTGGCAATGGTGACGGCTTCGTTATAGCACGGGATGAGGACAGCTACGTCTTTTATCGTGGTTTCGGTGATGGTCTCTGCCACGTTCGCTCCTTCACTCGCGTATTCGCGTATTGTACCGCGCGAACCTACGCCAGGAAACCCGGCCGCCGCACCGCCGAGCGGGCAAGCGGCTTTGCCCTTGGCCGCAACGCGCGTCGTTTTGCGACGTAGTGCGTGCTGCGAAAAAACAAAGGCCAGGAGCGTTGAGCTCCTGGCCTGCGGTTTTGATGGTGCCCCCAACGAGAATCGAACTCGTGTCTCAGCCTTGAAAGGGCCGCGTCCTGACCTCTAGACTATGGGGACGGGTGCGTGCTTCGAAAAGCAGCTGCGATATTGTAAACCGATTAAGCATGATTGCGCAAGGGGCTTTTTTACGACTTCGTCGTGAACGAGGTGCCGCACTTCGGGCACGTCACCTTGATGGCGCCTTTGCCCTTCGGCACGCGCAGGCTCTGTCCGCAGTTCTTGCACCGGTAGATGTGGTGGGTCTTGCCGTACTTTTTGCGCTCCTCAGCCTGCTTGCCCGCGCGACGAAACGGCGCAGCCACCTTGTTGAAGACGCGTAGGAACGCGCAGTTCTCCTGATAGCGCTTGCCCACGTTCTTCGAGATCATGCGGAAGTACCCGTACAGGATGACCGCGAGCGCCAGCCACGAGAAGACGGTGCGCGCCGTGGCGTCGGGCAGCACCATGCTCAAGATCATGAGCACGATCGCGACCACCAGGCTGAAGCGCATGAGGTCGTCCGGGCCGTTGCGCCCGATCATGAACGTCTGGAGCTTCTGCGCGAATTTCTGGAACATGAAAGCCTCTTTCCTGTCGTTGCCCGGAAAGTCTACCCC
>CASEJD010000050.1 GCA_949288145.1 uncultured Coriobacteriia bacterium | reverse complement strand
GGCGGCTACCTCGATGCCGGCGCTCGCGTCCTGCAGCGCTGTCACGCCCGCCAGGCACACGCCGTACGCGCCCGCCAAGCCGAGCGCCGGCGCCCCGCGCACCGCAAGACACTGGACGGCCTCGATGAGCTCGTCAAGGCCGCGCACGCCCCAGAACTCCAGGCGCGCCGGCAGCGCGCGCTGTTCGACCAAACGGACCATTGCGCCCCCAACGCCGTCCGCACCGTCCAACGGCACCCACTCGATCGTCCGCGGCAATGCCTCGACGCCCATGTAGCCTTCCTCTCTGCTCAGCCGCCCGCATGCGGCCGTCCTTCGCCCGCGCTCATTTCGGAAACGCCAGCATTCGTGCGCTTCCCGCGCACCGCATGCCGGCACTGCCCTATACTACTCGAAGCAAGCGCCGCACGGCGGCCCATCGCACGAGGAAGGAGACCCGTGAACGCTTACGACGACGCGCAAACCTCGAGCGCCCGTGCGACAGCGGACAGCGAGCACGGGCTGAACTCGCCCGAAAAAGTTGAGAACCCCCTGACCGACGCCGATCTCGAGCTGGTGCTTGGCGGCCTTGTCGAGCTGCCGGACGACCCGGCAGATGCGCTGGCTGACCTCACGCCCACCGAGGCGCTCCCCGAGTAGGGCGCACGGTGTCGGAATGCAGGCTGCAGGAAAGAGGAACGCGAACATGACCGAGAGCATCGATCAGCTGCCTGCAATCGTGGAGAGCGTCATCGCCTCGTATTATTCAAAGGATTACGCGCCGCTTTTCGAGCGGTGCGCTGACGACTGCACGTTCATCGGCGCCGGCAGCGACCTCTTCGCGACTAGGGACGACCTGGTGCGCGCCCTCTCCACGCCGGAGAACGTCCCGCTGCTGCTGATGCGTGACGCCGACTTCCGCCTGGTGGGCCCGGCAGCACCGGAAGAGCGCGAGGCACTCGTGCTGGGAACGTACCGCCTTTACACCGCGCCGAACGAGCAGCTGCTCTTCGCCACGCGCCAGCGCATCTCCGTGTTCTGCCGCCTTGAGGACGGCATCTGGAAGACGCACCACGTGCACTCGTCGAACGAGTGGAGCGAGCCGGTTGGCGAAGAAGAATTCCCCTACCAGGTCAGCCGCGAAACGTACGAGTACGTGCGCAGCATCCTGCGCACCGGCCGCAAGGCGGGGCTGCTGCCCGCGCGCATCGCGCTGGAGGGCAGCGCTCGCACAACGTACCTCGACCCCTCGCAAATCGTGTGCATCCAGGCAGACGGCAAGCGCAGTATCGCGCACACGTCGGACGGCAGCGTGGAGTTCGCAGGGTTGCTGCGCGACATCGAGCCGCAGCTGCCCGGCACGTTCGTGCGCGTGCACCGCAGCTACGTAGTGAACGCCGCCCATATCACGGGCGTGCGCCATTTCGCCGTGGAGCTCTCGAACGGCATGGAGGTGCCCGTGCCCGAACGACGCTTCGATGACGTGAGCCGCGAGATCTCGCTGCGGCTCGAGAACGCGTAACCCCGCGATCGCCATGCCCGCAAAACCGAGGGCCGCTCAGCGAGCGGCCCTCGTTCGTTTTGGGTTTCGGCGGCGAGCGAAGCTCTGCGCGCCAACTTCGCGCACGCCGGACGACGCCAGCGGCCACACGGCCTTTACGCCTGCTGGCGCTCCACCAGTTGGGCGAAGATGCCCTTCAGCTCCATGAGCTCTTCGTACGTGCCGTCCTCGGCGATCTTCCCACCGTCGAGGACCACGATGCGGTCGCAGTGGCGGATGGTCGAAAGCCGGTGCGCGATCACCAGGCGGGTGCACTTCAGCTCGTCGAGCGAGTCCGAGACGATCTTCTGCGTCACGTTGTCGAGCGCGCTCGTGGCCTCGTCGAACATGAGGATCTTCGGGCGCGGCGCGATGGCGCGCGCGATCATGAGGCGCTGGCGCTGGCCGCCGGAGACACCGCCGCCGCCTTCGGTCACGAAGGTGTGCATGCCCATGGGCATGGCGCGGATGTCGTCGGCGATGCCCGCCATCTCGGCCGCCTTCCACGCGTCGTCCATGGACAGGCCCGGCGCGGAGATGGCGATGTTGTCGTAGATGCTGCCCATGAACAGGTCGCCGTCCTGCAGCACCACACCGATGTTGCGGCGCACGCTGGAGGCGTCGACGCCCGACAGATCGCGGCCGTCGTAGTAGACGGCGCCGCGCTGCGGCGTCTCGAACCCCAGCAGCAGGCGCATGAGCGTGGACTTGCCGCACCCGGTCTTGCCCACGACGGCCACGTACTCGCCTGGGCGCACTTTGAGCGAGATGCCATCGAGCACGGGCTTTTGCCCCTCGCGGTACGCGAACGTGACCTTGTCGAGCTCGAACCCGCCCGACAGGCGCTGGACCGCCGGCTTGCGCTCGGAGCTTTCCGGCACCGTCTTCAGGATGGGCTCGGCGATCTCGAGCATCGGCTTGACCATGGCGGCCTGCGAGGCGATGCCCGCGATGCCCGCGAACGCGCCGGAGACCATGCCGAACGCCGAGGTGAACGCCATGTACTCGGCCACGGTGGTGCCGCCGGTGATGGCCGCGCCATAGAGCACCATGGTGCCAACGAGCGAGATCGCGGTCTGGATGGTGCCGGACAAGCGCACGACGAGCGGGCCGTTGTACGTGAGGCGCGCTTCCTTCTCGTAGACATTCGCCCAGGTGGCGAACGCACGCTTCTCGGCACCGGCCAGCTTGATCTTCTGCACGCCGGTGAGCAGCGAGTACTCCCAGCCGGACAGCTGCATGCTGTACTGCAAGCGCTCGCGCGTGACGCGCACCTGCGCCACCACCACGATGACGCTCGTCGCCGAGGTGACGAGCACGATGGCGAACGCCGGCAGCGCGAGCGCCGGGGCGATGGCCCAGATCTGGAAGATGTAGACAAGCGAGAACACCGAGGTCAGGCCCGTTGAGAGCACCATGCTCTGCAACGACGAGGCAATGGAGCGCACCGACTCCACGCGCATGGCCAAATCGCCCGTCTGGAACTGACCGAAGAACGACGCCGGCAGCGACAGCACGCGCATCATGACGGCCGCCTGCACCGGCAGATCAAGCCGCGTGTCCACGCGCGTCATGACGAGCGACTTGATGCCGCCAATGACCACCTGGGCGAACATGACGCCCACGAGCAGCGCCGCGATCGGCCCGATGATGCCGATCTTGCCGATCTCCACGACCGGACCGAACACGATGGAGTTCACGGTCGGGACGATCATGCCGAGCAAGGTGGCGGCAAGCGTGGCCACGATGATGGCGACGTAATCGCTCGAGTCGAGCGAGCGCGCCAGGTAGAGCAGGATATCCCGCACGCCGAGCTCTTTCTGCGGCAGCGGGCGATAGAAGCAGTACGCCTCGTCCTTGAGCGTGGCTGCCACGGCGCGGTCGATGCGCACGTACGAGCCGTCCTCGGGAGAGCGGTACGCGTACCCGCCGCGTTTTTGCGGCAGCAGCGCCACGGGCGTGCCGTCCTGCAAGAAGCCGAGCATGGCGCCGATGGCGTCTTCCGTCCAGCCCTTCGGCAGGCGGACCGCACGGTGCATGACGCCCGTGGACCGCAGCTGGAACTCGATGAGCTCGTTGAGGTCTTCCATGCCGCGCGGCGGCTCGGCGGGCTTGGCGCCGTAGTAACCGAGCACGGCAGCTAGCGCGCTGCTGGCCTGGGCGACCATGTCCACGCCGCTCGAGGTGTCCTTGCCGGTGACGGCATCGCACAGCGCCCGCAGCGACGCCTCGAGCTTTGCAGCGTCGGAGCGCTCGCGCTCTTCGATCTGGCTTTCGAACCAACCCATGGGCGCTCCTATTCCTGCGACACGAGCGTCGTGTACATGCCGCCCGCTGCGTAGAGTTCTTCGTGCGTGCCGCGCTCCACGACCTTGCCACGATCGAGCACGATGATCTCGTCGCAGTCGCGGACGGCGGACAGCCGGTGCGCCACGACGATGCACGAGATGCCGCGACGGCGGATGGACTTGATGACCTCGGCCTCGGTCTGGGCGTCAAGGGCGCTTGTGGCCTCATCCATGATGAGGATGGTCGGGTCCATGACGAGCGCGCGGGCAATCTCCAGGCGCTGCCGCTGGCCACCGGAGAAGTCGCGGCCGCCCTCGGCGAGCACGTGGTCGTAGCCCTCGTCGCGCTCCATGATGACGTCGTGGACGTGCGCGTCGCGCGCGGCGAGCACCACTTCGAAGTCCTCGATGGAGTCGTCCCACAGGCGGATGTTGTTCGCCACGGTGTCGTTGAACAGGATGATGTCCTGGTCGATGACCGCCACGGAGCCGCAGCGCACCGAGCGCGGCACCTCCTCGAGCGGCGTGCCGTCGAAGAGGACCTCGCCCGACCACGGGCGGTACAGGCCGGAGATGAGCTTTGAGATGGTGGACTTGCCGCAGCCCGACGGGCCCACGAACGCCACGGACCCGCCCGGCTTCAGGTCGAGGTTGAAGTCCTCGATGAGCGGGTCAGCCAGGCGCGAGTACCCGAAGGTCACGTGCTCAAGCCGCACGCCGCCGCGCAGCTTCTGGCGGTCGCCCTGCGTCTCGCCTTCGGCGTGCGGGTCGGCCAGCGGGTCGGACGGATAGTCCATGACGTCCTTCACGCGCTCCATGTCGGTGCGCATCTCCTGGAACGTCTGCATGCTCGTGATGAAGCTTTGCGCCGGCGCGCTGAACGCGGCCAAGTAGCCCTGGAACGCGAGCAGCATACCGGTGGTGAAATGCCCCTCCAGGATGAGCCACACGCCCACAACGAGCACGGCCACCGTGGAGGCGGTGCTCACGAGCTGCGGCACCAGGCCCAGGTACTGGCCCAAGCGCGCGTACTTGACCGCCTGGGCGTTCGCCGACGCCTGGTAGCCCGACCACCGCTGAAAGAAGCCGGGCTCGGCGCCGGCGGCCTTGAGCGTCTCGACCATGGAGATGCCCGTCATGGTGGTGGAGGAAAGGTTCGCTTGGTCGCGCATCTGCACGCGCGTGATGTTCACGCGCTTCGCCGAGATGACGCGCGCGACGAACACGTTGATGGCGCTCGACGCGATGCCGATGGACGCCAGCAGCGGCGAGTACGTGACCATGATGACCAGGTAGACCACGAGCATGACGGCGTTGATGAGCAACGGCGCCAGCTGGCCCACGACGCGCTGCGCGATGCCAGCGTTCGTGCCGGCGCGCGACACGATATCGCCCGCCATACGCTGGGAGAAGAACTCCATGGGCAGGTGGAGCACCTTCCACATGAAGCTCGCGTTGGACGCGACGGCCATCTTGCCCTCGACGCGCAGGAGGTACACGGCGTTGAGCGCGCTCACGACCACCTGGATGAGGGCCATGACGGCCAGGATGCTCATGAACGGCACGAGCCAGTCCGGGTTGCTGCCCGTGAGCAGCCGGTCGGTGAAGATCTGGGAGAGCGCCGGATTCACGATGCCCAGCAGCGAGGTGATGGCGGCGGTGATGGCCACGAACGCGAGCGCCGCCTTCGCGCCGTGCAGGCGCTCAAGCGCGAACTCCTTGATGGAGGCCGGCGCGCCGCCCGGCTCGAAGTCTTCGCCCGGCACAAGCTGCAGGCACACGCCCGTGAACTCGCGGTCGAAGGCCTCCAGGTCAATCTTGACCTCGCCCTTCGCCGGATCGTTCAGATAGACTTTGTCCCCTTTGAACCCGCGCGCGACGAGAAAGTGGTTGAACCCCCAGTGCACGATGCACGGGAAGACGGCCTTCGCGCGCAGCGACTCGGGCTCCATGCGGTACCCGCGCGCGTCGAAGCCGTACGAGCGCGCGGCCTTCACCACGTTGAGCGCCGAGGAGCCATCACGCGAGACGCCGCAGTCGGCGCGCACTTGCTCGAGCGGAATCCATTTCCCGTAATACGCGCAGACCATGGCCAGGCTGGCGGCGCCGCATTCGAGCGCCTCCATCTGCATAATCTGCGGGACCTTCGCGGCCATCTGGCCGGCAGGCCTGACTTTGTTCGCCACGTTGCGCGCCATGGGCCCTCGCTATTCTTGCCCGAACAGAAGGGCCAGCGGGTGGTACTCGCGCGTGGTGACCGTGCCCGCGTACACGCCGTCGGGCAGGTCGATGGACGCCGACGCCGCGTAGACCCAACCGGAGTTGGACTGCAGGGCGTCCTGGGCAGTGGCGGAAAGGCTGGAGGACGGCGTGGCCTCGGACGAGACGCTGGCCACGAAGCCTTCCGTGCCGGAGACGTCCACGACGTCGCCCATGGTGAGGTCCGCGGCGTTTTCCAAGTCCACGTAGCAGACCGCCTTGCCGTCGGTCACCTCCACCGCGCAGCGCTGCTCGTCGGCAAGGTTCGCGAAGCACGCCCACACCAGGCCGCCCGCCAGCAAGAGCAAGATGGCGATGAGCACCATCCACACGCTCGGGTTCGAAACCTGGATATAGTCGTCCAGCCGTTCGGGCGAAGCCGCCCGCTCAAGGCTCGATTTCCTGAATACCTGCGCCATGCGTCTCCTCTTCGTGCACGGTTGCCGCCGGCCGAATGCCGGCAGCCTGTATTATGCACCAACACACGGCGAAGCGCCCCGCCGGCAGCATGCCGACGGGGCGTTTCGCAAGATTGCAAGTACCCTGCGCTGGCACAATCACCCTTACAGATCGATCAGCTGATTGCGGTCAACCAGGTACAAATCGCCGCGCGCACGTGCCGCATCCATCAGCTCGCTGTCAAATCCGGTCTTGGAGAATAAGCAGTACAACACGCGCTTTCGCTCTGCCAGCCCGCTCGCTTGCGCTTTGCGCTCAAGCTCGACAAACTCAGCCATCGAGAAAGGCTTCTCGCGATGACACTTGCACTCCCCGAGCAGTATCTCGTCGTCGCTCGCGCTCGCAGCGCACACGTCGATTTCGACCGTGCCCTTCTGGTTCCAGAATCCCCCGATTCGCTGCGGCTCGAACGGAACACGGCCCGTTGCGCAAAGCTCTGCGAGCGTTTGGCGCGACACCGCCTCGAATGCGAACGGAACGAACTCGGTGTCGAACGTGCGCTCCAACGCACGTAAGCTTGGCGCATCGTTGCCCATCTCAAGCTCGCCTTCGAACGGGAGGACGTAGGTGAACCAAAAACCTAGAAAGCCGTCAGCAATGAAGTACAGACCCCTTTTGCTTCGTTCCGGTCGCTTTTCGGTTGCCGGAACGCGTCGTTCGATATAACCCAGCCGCTCAAGGGCCTTCAGATAGGGCGATAAGTCGGTTTGGGGGCGCTCAAGCAGGCGCGCCATCTCGGAAACCTTTCGGTTTCCGCACGAAAGTGCTCGAAGAATCGAATAGTGCGTCAAGGGATTGCGCGTGTCTTGGGAAAGTAAGAATCGCGGTTCATTGTAGAGAAAACCCATCGGGGAAAGGATGTCGTCTCGAACAGCGCGTGCGATAGGCTGGCCATCGAAGAACTCGAGGTACCGCGGCACCCCGCCCGTAATTGCGAATAGCGCCAGCTGATCCTCGTACGCGCACGCCAATAGGCCCTCTTGGCATTCGCGAAACGAAAGCGGCTTCAGGCGCACGACGGCGGTACTCCTGCCGTACAGGGGACTGGCATGGTCAAGCACGCCCTCCTCCATCATGTGGACCGACGACCCGCACAGAATCAACATGACGTTCGCTTCGCGCAGAATCTCGTCCCACACTCCCTGCATGATGGAGGCGAACGCCGCATCACCCTCCATGAGGTAGGGGAGCTCGTCGATGACCAGCACCTTCCGTTCTGCACGACGATGATCGGCGAAGAGCCTGAAAAGAGGGCGCCAGTCCTCGAATGAGCCCTCTGCGAGCGCTGGCATCCCCACGAACTCTGCCACCAGCTGGGCGAAACGCCGACGATTCAAGGGCGCGCTCTCTTTCGACGCCAGAAAGTAGAGAGACTCCTTGCCCTCCAGGAATTGTTTGATCAGGCGCGTTTTTCCCACGCGCCTACGCCCGTACACCACCACGAAAGATTCCGAACGAGCCCATTGCTGCTCGAGCAGCCTCAGCTCCTTCTTGCGGCCAAGAAAATCCATCCCCACCCTCTCGTGCCTAAGATTATAATCTCATCTATTATAATTGTGTTTCTATTATTTGGAAACAACTGATTCCTTGCGCTCTATGACGTTGGCTGCGCATCACCGCGCCTCCTGGGCGTGGCGAATTATCACGGATATTTGTCAGTGAGGAGACCTTGGAGCGGCACGCATGGGCATGAATGCCCAAATATATGGAATGAATGCGGCGCTATCAGGCTCGCGGGCGCTTCGCAGAGACAAATATCCGTGATAATTTGCCATCGGCCTTGCTCTCCCGGCATGAAAAAAGCGGGGCCCTTATCTCGGGCCCCGCTTAAGGGATGGCGCCGTGTCCGTTTAGGATGGAGGAACGGCAGGTGCGGCATGGAGTCACGTGCAGCTCGCGGGCGCGCCACCCTTGTTGCGGGCGCTCGCACGCAGCCTCGCGGCTCAACGCTTACGAAACCGTGATCGGCAGCGCCGCCATGACGACCAGGAAGCGCAGCAGGAAGCCGCCGACAAGGACCGCGGCGTCCGACGCGGCGCTGATGTAGTGCGCCGTGCGGGACTCCTCGAACTCCTTGGAGCTGAAGAACAGCAGGCGGCACTCCAGCACGGTCGGGAGCACCAGGCCCACGGCCACGAGGCCGATCCAGAAGAGCGGCGCCCACTTCCCCGCCACGAGGCTCCAGACGGACTCGAAGCCCGCGGTGGAGTTGTACATGGTGACGAACAGCAGCGCGGCCACGAGCACGAGCTCGATGATGGGCAGGCAGAAGTGGAACTTCTTGAGCACGCCCGCGCGGTTGAACTCCTCCGGGTGCTTGAAGATGGCCGTGAGCAGCACGCTCGCCGCGCCGGCGGACATGGCCGACACGAGGAACAGGACGGGCAGCAGCGCGGTGTTCCACAGCGGGAAGGTCTTCACCACGCCCAGCAGCGCGCCGGTGTACATGCCGACGCACAGGCCGAAGGCGGCGCCCACGAGCTCGAGCCAGCGCGGGACGCCCTTCTTCAGGATGTCGAGCGCGAGCACGATGATCGACACGACCATGAAGCCCGCCAGGAAGACGACACCCCAGGTCATGACCGAGAACGGGTTGTGCAGGAGCAGCGCGAAGCGCAGCGGGTTGTGCAGGCCGCCCTCGGCGTCGAACATGAGGAGCACCAGGCCGATCGCCACGGCGATCGGGGCGATCACGTGGCCGATCTTGCGCATGGTGACCGCGTGCGGGTGGCGCCAGTGCAGGAAGGCGGACGTGATGAACGCGCCGCCGCCCATGCCGGCGAGGAACAGGTACCACGCGATGAGGGAATTCCAGATAGGCTCAAACGTCATTTCCATCTTTCCATCACCTCACGTAGAACACTTTGACGTCGGTCAGGTCGCCCTTGATGGGCTGGGCGTTCAGCTCCTTGACCTGCTTGGAGATCTCGGAGTCCGGGTCGTCCAGGTCGCCGAAGACGCGGGCGCCCGTGAGGCACGCCTCGACGCACGTGCACATCTTCGTGCCGCCGTCGGAGGCTGACACGGTGCAGAAGCGGCACTTGTCGGCGATGCCCTCCTCCTCGTTGAACGTGCGCACCTGGTACGGGCACGCCGCCATGCAGTACTTGCAGCCGATGCAGCGGCCGTGGTCGACGAGCACGATGCCGTCGGGGCTGACGTGCGTGGCGCCCGTCGGGCACACGTTCGCGCACGGGGCATCGGAGCAGTGCATGCACTGCAGCGGCACCGTCTCGACGCGGACGTCCGGGTAGGAGCCGTTCACGTGCTCCTCGTAGCGGATGAAGTCCTCGTTCGGCAGCAGGCCGTTCTGGCGCTGGCAGGCGGTGCGGCACGCGTAGCAGCCGATGCACTTCTTGGTGTTGATGAGCATTCCGTAACGCGTCATGCCTTATGCACCTACTTTCTTCACCGTGACGACGACCTCCTGGGACATGGTGCCGCCGTAGCCCGGCTCGACGTGGAACGGGACGAAGTCCATCTGGCGCAGGCCCACCTGGTAGGCGGTCTTCTGCTCCTCCACCGAGCAGCCGTAGTGGCTCGGCAGGTAGATGGCCGTCGGGTTGATGCGGGGCGTGACGTGCGCGCGGCCGCGGCCGGTAAACCCGTTCGCCGGGGCGGTGAGCTCGACCTCGTCGCCGTCGGCGATGCCCAGCTCGGCGGCCTTGTCCTCGTTGATCCACACGCGGTCGAGGCCGTACTCCTTCGTGATGGCCATGAGCTCCTCGTTGTTGGCCGTCTGCGTGTGGGTGTGGATGGCCTGCTTTCCGCCGATCAGGCGGAACTCGTTGCCCATCGGCATGACCATGGGCTCGAGCCAGCCTGGGGACGCCGGGAAGCCGGCCTTCTCGCAGGCCTCGCTCACAAAGTGGACCTTCTTGTCCTTCGTGCCCCACGAGGTCTTGGGGCCGAACTTGAGCGCTTTCTCCGGGAAGGCGACTGTGCCGCCGGCCTTGCGCAGCGCGTCGAGCGAGAGCCCCACGGTCTGAAGCTGCGCGTCGGCGAGCTCGTCGACCGTGAACTGGAAGTACTCGCCCACGCCGCACGCCTCGGCCAGCTCGGTGAAGATCTGGTCGACCGGGCGCGTCTCGGGGTGCACCTTCTCGATGACGCGGTCGCGCAGGGAGACCACCGGCACCTTGCCGCCCACGAACTCGGGCACCTCGAGGCGCTCGAGGTAGGTGGTGTCGGGCAGCACGTACTGGCACGCCTGGCAGGTCTCGGTCATCTGGACGTCGATGGCGACGGACAGCTCCGCCGCGCCCACGAACTCCGTGAGCTGGGCCGGGTTGGAGTAGCCCGCCACGCAGTTGGACTGGTAGAAGAAGACGCCCTTCACCGTGCCCTCGGGGATCAGCGAGAGCGCGTAGGTGGACACGCCCATGCCCGAGGAGGACAGCGGGTACTCCTCGGCGCCGAGGATCTTCGCCTCGGGCGCCGCGGGCGCGGCGAACTTCGGGTCGGCGAGCTTGCCGGCGGATGCGCTGGCCGGGAAGTAGGCGCCGCCCTCGACGCCCCAGCACCCGAGCAGCGTGTTGAACAGGCACAGCGCGCGGGCGGTCTCGCCGGAGTTCTGGTAGGCGCAGCCGAAGGCGGCACGCCAGCCCTGCTCGATGCAGGCCTTGGGCGCGGCGTTCCACATCTCGTTGGCGAGGCGCTTGATGTCCTCGGCGGCGATGCCGGTCTTCTCGGCGGCCCACTCGGGCGTGTACTCGGCCAGGCGCGCGGCCCAGTCCTCGAAGCCGACCGTGCACTCGGCCACGTAGTCTTTGTCGTACTTGCCCTCCTCGACGAGCACGTGCGCCATGCCGAGGATGAGCGCCAGGTCGGTGCCCGGGTTGATGGGCAGCCACTCGTCGGCGAAGACGGTGGAGGCGTTGCAGCGCGGATCGACCATCACGATGCGGCAGCCGCGCTCGTGCGCCTTCTGCAGCGCGTGGACGGAGGCCGGGCGCACGGCGTCGCAGTACGAGCGGCCGAGGAACATGACCATGTCGGCGTTGGCGACGTCGGCCGTGAAGTCGGCGGCGCCGATGGCCTGGGTCATGCCGGAGTTCTTCGACATGTTGCACGCCACGCCGTGGGTGTAGACGTTGGCGGAGCCGAGCGCGTTCATGAATCGCTTCGTGTAGAAGCTGCCGGACGGGCGCGGGTCCTGGATCATCGCGAGGGCCTGCGGGCCGTCGGAGCTGATGATCGACTGCACCTTCTCGGCGATCTCGGAGTACGCCTGGTCCCAGGAGATGGGCTCGAAGGCGCCCTTGTCGTTCTTCTTGAGCGGCTCGGTCAGACGGTCCTCGGACCACGCGATGGAGGCGTACGCGTAGCCGCGGGCGCACAGCGTCCCCTCGCAGTACGGGTGCTGCTCGTCGCCGATCATGGTGACCAGCTCGCCGTCCTTCACGTACGCGGTGAAGCCGCATTTGGACGAGCAGGAGTTGCACAGCGAGTGCACCGCCTTGATCTCGCCCTTCTCGACGCCCTCCGCGATGGCGTCGTTCCACTCGCCGAAGCCCATGGCGCCCGCGCCCAGGCCCGCGAGGGCCGCGGCCCCGGCGCCGGCGGCCAGGAAGCCGCGGCGCGAGATAGTTCTCTCAGACATGTCTCCCCCTTAAGCCAGCGTGGCCGTGCGGACGATGCCCTGGGCGATCACCTCGTCGGCGATGTCCTTCCAGTCGATGAACTGGATGGCGCCGTTCGGGCACTGCTCGGCGCAGCGGCCGCAGGAGATGCACTTCGTGGAGACGCCCGTCTCGGTGTCGACGACCGGCATGTTCCACGGGCAGGCCATGTGGCACATGCC
>CASEJD010000049.1 GCA_949288145.1 uncultured Coriobacteriia bacterium | reverse complement strand
TTGCCGCCGTCGTAGAGCGCCACGACCTGGCGCTTGAATTCCTCCGTGAAGCGTCTCGGGTGCTTCGGGTCGCGCATTCCGCCCTCCCTTCCCGGGCCCTCGGTCCCTCATCGAACTGTCCAATATAGTATAGCCACATCAGCCACATCACTTCCCCGACGGCTGGGGGCGCGGGGAGATGCTCTCGCTCGACTTCGTGGCCCGCGCCGAGGACCTCGTCTTCCACGGCCCCACAGGGCGGGGCAAGACCCACATGGCGACGGCGCTCGGCATCGAGGCGACCCGGCGCGGGATACCGGTGCGCTTCTACCAGACGGCGTCGCTCGTGCTGCAGCTGGGCAAGGCGAAGCGCGAGGGGACCCTTGACAGGCTCCTCGCTGACGTCGGGAGGGCGTCGCTCGTCATCCTCGACGAGTTCGGCTACGTGCCCTTCGACGTCGACGGCGCGCGCCTGCTCTACCAGGTCATATCCGACAGCTACGAGAGGAGGAGCATCGTGTTCACCACCAACGTGGAGTTCTCCAAGTGGGGCACGGTCTTCGCGGACGACAAGCTCGCCGCCGCGATCGTCGACCGCGTCGTGCACCACGGGAGGCTCATCGAGTTCGGCGGCCCGAGTCACAGGCTCGAGAAGTCGCTCATGCTGGGGAGGTCGGGGGACTGACGGCGCGCGCGTGACGAAATCCGAAAAAGTTGCGTGCGCAAACCCGAAAGAAATGCGTGCCCTTTTCCGAAAGCAAGACTTGACTAAACACACACTTGGGGCTTAGCACGGACTGAACCGCGAGGTCGTCGTTGGGCGAAAAGGGGCGCGAAGAGCGGGAAGGGCCATGCTCTCGTTCGGCCTGTTTCCGCCGGCCTTTGCCCAGGGGCCTTAACGGGCGGCTCGCGCCGGGACGAGTCCGAGCACGAACACTGCGTCCAAGTCCGCGTCGTAGCGGTATACGAGCAGGAACGGCGGGACGGAGAACTTCCTGACGGAGTCCCCGTACCGCTCCCTGACGGACGCGGGCATGTTCACTGAGCCTATTCCGGGGAAATCGGCGACGAGCTCGGCGGCGTGCACGGCGGCCCCCACCGCAGAAGCAGGCTCCGCCTCGACGGCGTCTCTGAGGAAGGACTCCGCGTAAACCAGCTTAGCCACGCGCCGCCCTCCTCCTCGCGATCTCGGTGAGCGTCGCCTCAGAGCCCTCGTAGATTCGGCCTGCCTCAACATCTTCCATGCCGCGGAAGACGGCGTCCTCCAATCGGGCGTCGAGCACCGCCCGCTCGGCCGCCTCGGACAAGGCGCGCTCGAAGACGTCCTCCGAGCAGAACACGTAGGCGCCCCTGCCGTTCTCGGTCACTCGCACGACGCCTTCGCGGGCGGCTGCCTTGACCTCTCCCTGGTTCCTCTGAAGGTCCGTTACCGGATAAATCGCTTCCATGGCGCGCCTCCCTGTCGATTCATGCGCTATGCACACAGTAATTCATATGATTATATGCTTTATAGCATGCTTATATAGTCACCTTCAAATACATTGGCTATTATGCTGTACGTTTTGCCCAGTAACGTGAACGATCATAAGGGCATAGCGAGAGCCGGGAGTCCACGCCGCCTTAGCAAAGGCTCCTTTCGTTAAAGGCAGTCTGGCATCATGTTATTAAAGTTTTCGGCCGAAAAGTTTACTAATGGGCTCCATGGCGCTCGTTCAAATTGCCAAGCGCGCGAAGGCCCCCTTCCATCCCTGGAAGGGGGCCTTCGCCCGTGCGCATTGAGGCCGTGCCTGGCTTTCCGGTGCGTGGGTCGGCGCCAGTAGGCGCCTTCCCGGCGGGGCGGCCATGCCCTAGCCGTCCCCGTCCCGCAGGCGGCTCCGGAGTGGAGCTCGGCCTGCGGGCCGGGGCCCGGGATTCCTCCCGGGCCCGCCTTGGGGCCCGCCCTTGCGCTGGGCGGGCCCTCGGCCCGCGCCCGACCACGGTCAGGCGCTCCCTCTAGCGAGGTGTTCCAGGAAGGCGGGGCCTTCCTTGAGCGCGGGGCTTACGCGCCCGCGACGACCGCGGCGGCCTCGACGATGATCTTGGCCATCTGGGCGCGGGTCGCGGTGCCCTGCGGGTCCATGACGAGCTTGTCGCCGTCGGCGTTGCCGCCGAGGATGCCCTCGGAGGCGGTCCAGGCGAGGGACGTGTAGGCCCACTCGGGGATGTCCTCGACGTCGGCGCACTTCTCGACGAGCGACGCGTCGTAGACGGAGGTGTCGACGCCCTGGGAGGCGGCCCAGCGCGCGACCATGGCGCCGAGCTCGGCGCGCGTGATCGTGTCGTTCGGGCGGACCAGGTTCTCGTCGCCGGTCATGATGCCCTCGGCCTTGGCCCAGTTGATGGCGGACGTGTAGTACGCGCCGCTCACGGCGTCGGCGAAGCCGGTGCCGTCCTGGGCGAACTGGGACGGGTCGGTGGTCGACACGTCGTTCGGGTACGTGGCGCGGAACAGGATCGTGGCCACGTCGGCGCGGCGGATCTGGGCGTCCGGGTCGAACAGGCCCTCGCCGACGCCGTTCATGAGGCCGGCGGCGGTGGCCATGTCGATGTAGGACTCGGCCCAGTGGCCCTCGGTGTCAGCGTAGCCGGCGGAGGCGGGCTCGGTGATGGTGAGGGTGGCGGAGTCGGCCCACTCGACGTAGTTCGGGGCGCTCACGTGGGCGGTGACCTCGTACTCGCCGACCATGGTGAACTCGAGCGGCTCGTTGGAGGTCTTGTCGCCGCACACGTAGGTCACC
>CASEJD010000048.1 GCA_949288145.1 uncultured Coriobacteriia bacterium | reverse complement strand
GGTCGCGCTCAGGCAGGCCCTCGCGGCCCTCGGCCATGAGCGCGCTCGAGAGCGCGAGCACCGCGTCGGTCTTGTACGCGAGCTTGGCGGCGTCGGCGCGGTCCGCGACGTCGGCGGTGTCGAGGGGGTTGAGCACCGCCGAGCATCCCGGGGCGAGCTCGACATTCGCGCCGCCGAGCGCGCCGACGAGGTTGCCGTACTCGCCGGCCGGGTCGAAGATCACGACCTCGTCCTCGGGGTGCGCGAGAACGGTGTTGGTTATCTCGCGCTTCACCGAGAAGCTCTTGCCCGAGCCGGGCTTGCCGCACACGAAGCCCATGGGGCTCGCCAGGCGCTTGCGGTCGCACAGCACCAGGTTCCCGCTCTCCTTGGACTGCCCGTAGTAGCCTCCGCCCGCCTCGTCGAGGCTCTGGCTGGCGAAGGGCATCTGCATAGCCACCTGCCCCGTGGTGAGGTAGCGGCTCACGGTGACGTGGTTGTCCCCGAGCGGGAGCACCGAGTTGAGAGCCTGGCGCTGCCGGAAGTGGAGCGGCTCGAGGCCGATCGTGCAGCCCTGCGCGACGCTCGTCACCTGCTGGACGCGGCGGTCGAGCTCCTCGAGGCTGTCGGCCCAGGTGTAGACGAGGCCCGTGTAGACGAACAGGCGCTCGGACTTGTTGCGCAGGAAGTCGAGCAGCTCCTCGGCCTCCTCCTTCGAGAAGCGCAGCTCGGGCGGCAGGATCTGGTAGTCGTAGCCCTTCTTCACGGCGCTCATCTGCTCGTCGATGATCTCCTTGTCCATCCAGTCGATCTGGCGCTTCACGAGCGCGAGCGCCTCGCTCTGCGCGATGGGCTGCACGTGCAGCGTCACGTTGAGCGGCAGCGGCAGGTCGATGATGGAGGCGAGGTAAGTCTCCTCGATGACCGACCCGAAGCTGCGCACCGCGAGCACCGCGCCGTAGCGCCCGTCGCTGCAGAAGCAGTCGGACCTGCCTTCGGGCTTGAAGTCGAGCGTGGAGGGCATGACGAAGTCCTTCGTGCGCGCGCCCGACGTCGGGGACAATTTGTCCCAGGAGAACTCGAAGCGCGACCCCGGGCGCAGCTGCCCCTGCAAAAGCTTGAGCCTCTCGGCGCCGTCGAGGGCGCGCGACGAGCAGCGTATGCGCGCGAGCGTCTGCTCCACGTCGCCCCGGATGCGCGCGAGCTTGGGCACCGCGGCGTCGACGTCGTCGGCGCCCACGGCGTAGGTCAGATAGCGGTGGCGCACGAGGTTCGAGACGCCCTCGCGCATCTTGTCGTTGAGGATCCGGTTGTACTCTTCGGCGAGCCCGGCGGTGGCGCGCTCCCCGGGCTCGAAGAAGACCTTGCGGCCGACCTCGTCGGCGGGGATGGGCGCGTTCACTACCTGGAGCTGCACGTGGGAGTCCGCCGGGAAGTAGTTGAACAGCGAGCTCATCACGGTGAAGGCCGTCTCGCGCGCCTCCTTGCGCGCGGATTGGTAGCTGATGTCGGAGAACTCGACCGTCTGGCTGAACACCCCGGGCATCACCTGGGCGATTCCGTCCTTGTACATGGCGTCGTAGCCGACGTAGGCGGCCATCTCGCGCGAGCGGTCGCGCTCCCGGCGGCGCCTCTGCCGCTCGGCCTCCGCGCCCTTCGAGGCGTCCTTGCGCCCGCCCGTGCCGCCGAGGAGCAGCCCGAGGGTGCTCGGGCGCTTCGGCCTATTCTCCTTGTTGCTTCTTGCTCGGCTCATAGAGCTCGGCT
>CASEJD010000047.1 GCA_949288145.1 uncultured Coriobacteriia bacterium | reverse complement strand
TGACCCTGCGCGGCCCGCGAAACGCTGAGGCGTACAGCCCCTGCGCCCGGCCTTCCGGGCAGCGGGGCGCGCCAACCTGCGCGTTCGCCGACGCGTGCTTGCGAGTCGGAGGCCCGTGCGCGAACATTACCTATTACTAGAGTCCTTTACGTGAAGGAGTGATCGATGAGCGAGACGATTCTGGTCTGCGGACACAAGAATCCCGACAACGATTCCATCTGCTCGGCCGTCGCCGCGGCGAACATGCACAACATCATCGCCGAGCGCGAGCGCGACCGCTATTCTGAAGAAGACTTCCCGGTGTACAAGGCGGTCCGCCTGGGCCCGCTGCCGCCGGAGAGCGCGTGGGTGCTCGCCCAGCAGGGCATCGAGCCGCCGGAGCTCATCGAGCGCATCGAGCCCGGCCAGAAGATCGTCCTCGTCGACCATAACGAGCCGCAGCAGGCCGTCGACGGCATCGAGGAGGCCGACATCGTCGAGGTCGTCGACCACCATCGCGTGGCCGGCCTCATGACGGCTAACCCGGTCAAGATGGTCTTCATGACGTGGGGCTGCACCGCCACCATTCTCACCAAGATGTACGAGGCCTACCATGTGCCGATCACCCAGCACATGGCCACCATCATGCTCTCCGCCATCCTGACGGACACGGTCATCACGAAGTCGCCCACTACCACTGACACCGACCGCGAGGTCATCCAGCAGCTCGCGCACATCGCCATGGTCGACGCCACGGAGTTCGGCCTGAAGCTGTTCAAACAGCGCGGCGGCGAGGAGACCATGGACATCGCCAAGCTCGTGTGCGCCGACTCCAAGGAGTTCCCGGTGGCGGGCAAGACGGTGCTCATCGCCCAGCGCGAGACGGTGGACCTGCCGTGCGTCATGGCCCGCGAGGACGAGATGCGCTCCTACATGCGCGACCTCGTGGAGGAGAAGGGCTACGAGTTCGTGCTGCTGCTCGTGACCGACATCATGGCCGAGGGCAGCCAGTTTATCGTCGAGGGCAACCCGGAGATCGTCGAGAAGACCTTCGGCATCACCTGCCAGCAGGGCGGCACCTGGATGCCCGGCGTGCTCTCCCGCAAGAAGCAGGTCGCGGCTCCGCTACTGCAGGCGTAACGCCCGCGCACATCCCGCATGATCCATGGCCCCGGCGGCGCGTCCGTCGGGGCCATGTTCGTATAACGCTCCTTTACCAGCGCGCCTCTCAGGTCAAGAACTTTTTCGAAAAAAGTTGGCCGACGCGTGAAAATAGCAGCCCGGACGGCACCGACCGTCTCCTTCACCTGGGGAAATGAAATGTGAAGGAGATGGACACGCCCGGAAGCGTGGCGTTTGACACGCCCTATACCCGATGGTAAAGTTCATCCTCGCGTCTCAAGGGGCGCAGGCATTTTTCGTGTGTGCAGGAGCTCAGCACACTCGAAAAATAGAGAGTTTTGTTGAAAGGACAGAGTTTTGCCTACCATCAACCAACTGGTCCGCAAGGGCCGCCAGACGTCGAAGGCCAAGAGCAAGACCCCGGCGCTGAAGGGCAACCCGCAGAAGCGCGGCGTGTGCACCCGCGTGTTCACGACCACGCCGAAGAAGCCGAACTCGGCACTCCGTAAGGTCTGCCGTGTCCGCCTCGTCAACGGCATGGAAGTGACCGCCTACATCCCGGGCGAAGGCCACAACCTGCAGGAGCACTCCATGGTGCTCATCCGCGGCGGTCGTGTTAAGGACCTCCCGGGCGTTCGCTACAAGGTCATCCGCGCCGCCCTCGACTGCGCCGCGGTCGACAAGCGTCGCCAGGCCCGCAGCCGCTACGGCGCCAAGAAGCCGAAGAACTAACGTAAGCAGTAAGTCGCGCGGGCCTGAAAGAGAGGGCCTAATGGGTCAAGCGGGCGAGAGCGCCCCCAAACCCCGAAGCGCGCAGAGATTAAGGAGTATTACATGCCGCGTCGAGCAGCAGCAGTCCGCCGTGAAGTCCAGCCGGACGCAGTCTACAACAACCGCCTGGTCACCCAGCTGATCAACAAGGTCCTTCTGCACGGCAAGAAGTCCCTCGCCGAGCGCATCGTCTACGGCGCGTTCGACATCGTGGCCGAGAAGACCGGCCAGGATCCGCTGTCCGTGTTCAAGAAGGCCATGGACAACGTCCGCCCGACCCTCGAGGTCAAGCCGAAGCGCGTTGGCGGCGCCACCTACCAGGTGCCGATGGAGGTCAACTCCCGCCGTGCCACCACGCTGGCCATCCGCTGGATCGTCGACTTCTCCCGCAAGCGCAAGGAGCACACCATGACCCAGCGTCTCGCCGCTGAGATCATGGACGCCGCCGAGAATACCGGCGCCTCCGTCAAGCGTCGCGAGGACCTGTACAAGATGGCCGAGTCCAACCGTGCCTTCTCCCACTATCGTTGGTAATCGAAGGGAAGCTTTGATACATGGCTAAACTTACCCTGCAAGATACGCGCAACATCGGCATCATGGCCCACATTGACGCGGGCAAGACGACGACCACCGAGCGTATCCTCTACTACACCGGCAAGACGCACAAGATCGGCGAGGTCCATGACGGCGCCGCCACCATGGACTGGATGGTCCAGGAGCAGGAGCGTGGCGTTACCATCACCTCCGCTGCCACCACGTGCTTCTGGAAGTACCCGGGCGGTGCCAAGGACGGCAAGGAGTACCGCTTCCAGATCATCGACACGCCCGGCCACGTGGACTTCACCGCCGAGGTCGAGCGCTCCCTGCGCGTCCTCGACGGCGCTGTGGCCGTCTTCGACGCCGTCGCCGGCGTCCAGCCGCAGTCCGAGACCGTGTGGCGTCAGGCCGAGCGCTACGGCGTTCCGCGCATCGCGTTCATCAACAAGTATGACCGCGTCGGCGCCGATTTCATCCACGCCATCCAGACCATGCGCGACCGCCTCGGCGCGAACGCCGTCGCCGCGCAGCTGCCGATGGGCGCCGAGGACAACTTCTGGGGCGTCATCGACCTGGCTACCATGACCGCGTGGGACTTCAAGGCCGACGACAAGGGCATGACCTACCCGGAGCCGATGGATGAGATCCCGGCCGAGTTCCTCGAGGACGCCGAGATGTACCGTCAGGAGCTCGTCGACGCTGCCGCTGACTGCGACGACGACCTGATGGAGAAGGTCCTCATGGACGAGGAGATCACCGTCGAAGAGCTGAAGGCCGCCCTGCGCAAGGGCGTCATCGCCTGCAAGGTCAACCCGGTCTTCGTGGGCTCCGCCTACAAGAACAAGGGCGTGCAGGAGCTGCTCGACGCCGTCGTCGACTACATGCCGGCTCCGACGGACGTCCCGCCGATCAAGGGCACGAACCCGGACACCGACGCCGAGGACGAGCGTCCGTCCGACCCGAAGGCCCCGTTCGCGGCCCTCGCCTTCAAGATCATGACCGACCCGTACGTCGGCAAGCTGACCTACCTCCGCGTCTACTCCGGCAAGCTGGCCGCCGGCTCCTACGTCGTCAACGCGACGAAGGACAAGAAGGAGCGTATCGGCCGTCTGCTGCAGATGCACTCCAACCAGCGCGTCGACATCGACGAGTGCCAGGCGGGCGACATCGTCGCCGTCGTCGGCCTCAAGGACACCACCACCGGTGACTCCCTGTGCGAGGAAGGCCACCCGATCATCCTCGAGTCCATGGAGTTCGCTGACCCGGTTATCGACATCGCCGTCGAGCCGAAGACGAAGGCCGAGCAGGACAAGATGATGATCGCTCTGCAGAAGCTGGCCGAGGAGGACCCGACGTTCCGCGTGTCCACCAACCATGAGACCGGCCAGACCATCATCGCCGGCATGGGCGAGCTGCACCTCGAGATCATCATCGACCGCCTCCTCCGCGAGTTCAAGGTCGAGGCGAACGTCGGCAAGCCGCAGGTCGCCTACCGCGAGCGTCCGGGCCACGAGGTCATGAACGCTGTCGGCAAGTTCGTCCGCCAGTCCGGTGGTCGCGGCCAGTACGGCCATGCCGTCATCAACATGTACCCGCAGGAGGCCGGTGCCGGCTACGAGTTCGAGAATAAGATCGTCGGCGGCGTCGTGCCGAAGGAGTACATCCCGTCCATCGACAAGGGCATCCAGGAGGCGCTCAACTCTGGCGTCCTGGCTGGCTACCCGGTCGAAGACGTCCGCGTCGAGCTCATCGACGGCTCCTACCACGAGGTCGACTCCTCCGAGGCCGCGTTCAAGGTCGCTGGCTCCATGGCCATCAAGGACGCGCTGAAGAAGTCCGACCCGGTCATCCTCGAGCCGGTCATGGCCGTCGAGGTTGAGACCCCGGAAGAGTACACGGGCTTCGTCATGGGCGACATCCCGTCCCGCCGTGGCCTGATCCAGGGTCAGGAGCAGCGTGGCAACGCTGTCACCATCAGCGCGAAGGTTCCGCTGAGCCAGATGTTCGGCTACGCGACCGACCTTCGTTCCGGCACGCAGGGTCGCGCTGTCTACACCATGCAGTTCGACTCTTACGAGCCCGTTCCGAAGAACGTCGCCGAAGAGATCATCAGCAAGGCTGGCGGCTCCCAGGCGTAACGCCGGACCGCAGGGCATATTTGGAGGTAACTGAAAGTGGCTAATCAGAAGATTCGCATCCGCCTCAAGGGATACGACCACGAGATCGTGGACCAGTCCACGAAGCTCATCGTGGACACCGCCCAGAAGACGGGTGCCAAGGTTTCCGGACCGATTCCGCTGCCGACGGAGCGCAACCTGTACTGCGTCATCCGCTCGCCCCACGTCAACAAGGACTCCCGCGAGCAGTTCGAGATGCGCACCCACAAGCGCCTCATCGACATCCTCGAGCCGACCCCGAACACGGTCGACTCCCTGATGCGACTGGATCTCCCGGCAGGCGTCGACATCGAGATCAAGCTGTAAGGGGGCGCTGAGGACATGATTCAAACGATTTACGGCAAGAAGCTGGGCATGACCCAGGTGTGGACGGAGAACGACGACCTGATCGCCGTCACCGTCATCCAGGCGGCCCCGAACAAGGTCGTCCAGGTCAAGACCACCGAGACCGACGGCTACGAGGCCGTGCAGATGGGCTTCGGCACCATCAAGGCCAAGAAGGTCAACCGTCCGATGGCCGGCCATTTCGCCAAGTGCGGCACCGAGCCGACCCGCTACCTGCGCGAGGTCCGCGTGGACAACGCGTCCGAGTACAAGACGGGCGACGAGGTGACGGTCGCGAACTTCGCCGAGGCGAAGAAGGTCGACGTCCAGGGCACCTCTAAGGGCAAGGGCTTCGCCGGCGTTATGAAGCGCTGGGGCTTCCGCGGCGGTCCGGGCGGTCACGGTGCGCACTTCCATCGCGCTCCGGGTTCCGTCGGCCAGTGCGCCACGCCGTCCCGCGTGTTCAAGGGCCTGAAGCTTCCGGGCCACATGGGCTGCGACACGGTCACCGTTCGCAACCTTGACGTGGTCAGGATCGACGAGGACCAGAACCTCATTCTGGTGAAGGGCGCCGTCCCGGGCAGCAAGCAGGGTCTCGTGCGCGTCCGTGTGGCGAAATAGCAACCAAGGAGTTTATTGATATGGCATCTATCGAAGTGAAAGACGCGGCGGGCAAGAAGGTCGAGGATCGCGACCTGAACGCCTCCGTCTTCGGCATCGAGCCGAACATTCACGTCGTGCACACCGTGGTTCGCTCCCAGCGTGCGTCCTGGCGTGCCGGCACCCATGACACCAAGACCCGCGGCCGCGTGAGCGGCGGCGGTAAGAAGCCGTGGCGCCAGAAGGGCACCGGCCGTGCCCGCCAGGGCTCCATCCGTGCCCCGCACTGGACCGGCGGTGGCGTCGTCTTCGGCCCGCATCCGCGTTCCTACGCGTTCCGCGTGAACCGCAAGGAAGTCAAGCTGGCCATGCGCTCCGTCCTGTCCGGCAAGCTGGCCGACAACGAGCTCATCGTGGTCGAGGACTTTGCGTTCGAGAAGCCCCGCACCAAGGACGCCGTCGCGTTCCTGAAGGCCATGGGCTGCGAGGACGTCCGCACCACCGTCGTCATCGCTGACGACGACGTGAACGGCTTCCTGTCCTTCCGCAACATCAAGAAGGTCAACGTGCTGCCGGCTTCCGAGTCCAACACCTACGAACTGATCGACAACAAGAAGCTGATCCTCACGAAGTCGGCTGTGAACTACCTCGAGGAGGTGCTCGCATAAATGAAGGATGCTCGCGAGATCATCATCCGCCCCATCATCACGGAGCATAGCTACGACATGATGGAAAAGGGCGTGTACACCTTCGAGGTGGCCAAGAGCGCGAACAAGATCGAGGTCCGCAAGGCCGTCGAGGAGATCTTCAACGTCAAGGTCACGAAGGTGAACATCATCAACGTCAAGCCGAAGCCGAAGCGCGTGCGCTACCAGATCGGCAAGACGCGCGCCTGGAAGAAGGCCATGGTCACCCTCGCCGAGGGCGACACCATCGAGCTCTTCGCCGCGAAATAAGCGACACGGCGCTCAGCTAGACGCTCACAGCTGATAGCAGACGAAAGCCCGAGGGAGTATCCCTCGGGCTTTTTTTCGTGCGCAGGAGCGGGTTGGGGAGAGGGCGCCGTTCGAGGCGTCAGCGTCTAGCGCGTGTGGGCGGGCTTCTTGCCCCAGTAGACGTTCAGGAAGCGCTTGCGGCGGTCGGTGTGGCATTCCTCGGGCGGCAGCGCCGCCAGGCGGAAGGCCGATGCCGCGACGTCCAGGGCGGCGTTCGGGCGGCGGATGGCACGGCCGTTCACGAGCAGCGCCTGCAGGCTCTCCGGGCGTCGCGAGAAGTTGCGCAGCGCGCTCAGGAGCTCGCGCGCGGTGGTGACGTGCAGGGCGGCGCCCATGGCCGTGAGCATGAGCACGTTCGCCTTCTCCTGGCCGTACGCCTGCCCGATGAGGATCATGGGCGTCTCGGAGCACAGGCACTCGGTCACGGTGAGGCCGCCTGACTTGCAAATGGCCACGTCGCTCGCGGCCATGAGGGCCGCCATCTCCTCCACGTAGTGCAGGACGGTCACGTTGTCGAGCTCGAGGTCGGCAACGAGGCCCTCCAGGCGCGCGGCGTACTCCAGATCGCGCCCGGTCACGATGACGAGGTGCATGTCCTGGAAGTGCGCCATGGACGGCAGCACTTGGTCGAGCGCCTCGCGGAAGTGCACGTAGGGCTTCGGCAGGTGCGCACCCGCCAGCGCGAGCACGATCTTCTTGTCCTGGGGCAAGCCGAGCTTTTCGCGCACGTCGGCGCGGTCGTAGCTGCGGCGGAAGTCCGAGCGCGTGGGGATGCCGGTGATGAGCATGTTGCGCTCGGGCACCAGGCGCGGGCGCAGGGTCTCGGCCATGGACTCGGTATCGATGCAGAACAGGTCAGTCTGGCGGTGCGGCCAGAGGCCTTCGGTCTCATAGTCGGTCGGCACGCTCAAGATGGGGAAGTCCAGCCCCGTGAGCATGCGCGCGCCCACCGAGCAGTTCGCCGCCATGATGTGCGTGCAGATGATGGCGAGTGGCCTCGTCTCGCGCACGTAGGCCGTGAACTTCGGGAACATGACGCGGGAGATGCCGGTGCCGCCGCCCCACAGCAGGCGGCCGGTGAACGTGAAGCGCCAGGTGAGGTCGTACACAGGGCGCGTGATGCCCGTGAACATGGAGGCGGTCTTGTTGCCGTCGAATCGGATGCGCCCGAAATCCAGGATGTCGAGGACTTCCACCTCCACGTCAGGAGGCACGCTCACGCCGGCGCGCGCGGCGGCCTCGGGGTCGTCGCGCAGCTCTTCGACCGCCTGCGCGATGGCGATGGCGGCGCTGCGGTGCCCCGATCCCACGGAGGCGTGCACCACAAGGACGCACGG
>CASEJD010000046.1 GCA_949288145.1 uncultured Coriobacteriia bacterium | reverse complement strand
GTCGGACGTGGTGACGACGTGGCGCGCCGCCAGCGGGTCGTGGCTCAGCGGGTCGACCACGGGCTTCGAAGCGCGGGCGTCCTCGAAGGACACGAGGCGCGGGCGCGAAGGCTCGAAGCCGCGCGAGGAGCCCGTCGAGCGGGACGAGGAAGACGAGGAGCCCTCGTAGGCGTAGTCGTCCTCGTACTCATCCTCGTAATCGTCGTACGCCTCGTCGGCGTAGCCGTCATAATCGTCGTAGTCGTCACGACCGCGACGAGACCCGCGGCTGGCGATGCCGCCGAGCTTGTCTTTGATGCCGGACAGCATCTCGCTGCCCTGCTGGAACGAAAATCGTGCCATGCCAATCTCCTGACTATCATCGCGCGAACGCCCCGGCGCCACGGCGCCTGCGACGTCATGCGCGTTACTGGGCGCTTTCCTCGAATGCGTCGTCGAAGACGGCCCTGCCAATGCGGACAATAGTAGCCCCGCACGGCACGGCCTCGCGCCAATCCTCGCTCATTCCCATAGAAAGCTCATTGAGCTGGCAGTTTTCCAGCTCAGGTTCAACGGAGCGTTGTGCCTCGTCGCGCAACGCCCGCAATCCTTCGAACACCTCGCGCGCCACCGCCAGGTCGCCCTGGGGCGCCATGGTCATCAGGCCGCGCACGCGAACGTGCGAGAGCTCGCCGCACGCGCGCAGCGCGTCCGCCACGTCCTCCGGCGCAAGGCCTGACTTGCTGGCTTCGCCCGAGACGTTCACCTCGAGCAGCACGTCCTGCACCTTGCCAAGCTCCGCCGCCACAGCGTCCACCTTATGCAGATGGCGCTCTTCGAACAGCGAGTGGATAAGGTGAGCGTGCGGCACGATGTCGCGGATGCGGCGGGACTGCACGTTGCCGATGAAGTGCCAGCGCGCCTGCGGCAGCGCCTCCGCCTTCTCGACGATGCAGTCCGGGCGGTTCTCCCCGAAATCGAGCGCGCCCGCGGCGATCGCCTCCTGCACTTCGGGCACGCCGACGGTCTTCGAAACCGGCAGCAGCAGCACCTCGCGCGGGTCGCGCCCGCAAGCGCGGCACGCCTCGTCGACCTCTGCCCTGATGCGCGCGTAACGTTGAGCAATGCCCATTGTTCGGTCATCTCCTGTCACAATGCTGCCCGCCGCGGACGACGGGCAGGTTCGTGGTATCAAGCACGGAACGCGAACGCCCCATGGCGCCCGCACACGCCCCCTTGGGCGCGGTACGAGAAGTACGCCTCGTTCTCGCAGACGGTGCACACGCCGGCGTCGACGATGCGCTCGGGCGAGACGCCCACGCGCGAGAGGCTTACACGCTGCGCTGCCGCAAGGTCGATATGGCGCGGGCCCGCCGAGCAGACTTCGCCGAGCCGTTCCGTGAACTGACGGTGGATGTCTTCGGACGTCTCGAAGCACTCGGCGTGGATGTGCGGGCCAAGGTACACGTTGACCAGCGACGGCGGCGTCTCGACGCCGCGCTCGCGATCGGCGCGAACGAGCTCTCGCACGGCCTTCGCGGCAATCTCCGCCATGACACCGCGCCAGCCGGCGTGAACCACGGCGAAGGTGCCCGAAGGGGCCACCGCGATGACCGGCATACAGTCCGCGAAGCACAGCAGGCTGGCGACGTCCGAGCACGCGACGACGATGCCGTCGGCGCCCTCCCCCGCGCGCTCCTGCACGGCAGGCGCGTCCGCAGGATTGGCCACCGTAAGCACCACGTCGCCGTGCACCTGGTGCGGCACGATGAGCGGAGCACGCTCGGCGCCCAGCGCGGCAGACAGGCGGCGCCGGTTCTCCTGCACGCACGCCAGGTCGTCCTCCACGTGGTCGCCCAGGTTGAGCGACGCGTACGAGCCTTCGCTCACGCCGCCCGCGCGCCCGGTGAACGCGATGCGCACGCCGGTCTGGCGGAACAGCTCCTCGTCGGTCAAGACCTCCAAAGACGCAAAACGACCCGTGTCCAAGCGCGGGCGCGCGAGCTCACGGGTCGTCATGTTCATGATGCGTTCGGACGCCTTAGCGCTGGCGCTTCAGGAAGTCCGGGATGTAGTCCTCGTCGGCGAAGCTGCCGCTGGAGGAGGTGGAGCCGTAGGACGGGTAGGACGGACGCGCCGGTTCCGCGGTGGAAGCGAACAGGTCCTTGCGCGGCTGCGCCTCCTGGCGCTTGGCCGGCTCAGGGCTGAAGCCCGTGGCGATGACCGTGATGCGGATCTCGTCCTGCAGGCGCTCGTCGATGATCTGGCCGTAGATGATGTTGGCGTTCTCGTCGGCGCAGGCCTCGACGGTGCGGGCCGCCTCGTCGACCTCGGCAAGGGTGAGGTCCGGGCTGCCGGCGATGGAGAACAGCACGCGCGAGGCGCCAGCGATGGACGCTTCGAGCAGCTTGGAGTTCGTGGCCTGCTGGGCGGCCTCCAGCGCGCGGTTCTCGCCGCTGGCGGCGCCGATGCCCATCATGGCGGTGCCGGCGTCCTTCATGACCGTGCGGATATCCGCGAAGTCAAGGTTGATGAGGCCCGGGATGGTGATGAGGTCCGTGACGCCCTGGATGCCCTGGCGCAGCGTGTCGTCGGCAATGCGGAAGGCGTCAAGCATGCTGGTCTTCTTCTCGACGATCTCCAGCAGGCGGTCGTTCGGGATGACGATGAGCGTGTCGACCTTCTGGGAGAGCAGGTCGATGCCCTGCTCCGCCTGGTTGCGGCGCAGGCGGCCTTCGAAGGAGAACGGCTTGGTGACGATGCCGACCGTGAGCGCGCCGATCTCTTCGCGCGCGATCTCCGCGACGACCGGGGCAGCGCCCGTGCCGGTGCCGCCGCCTTCGCCGGCGGTGACGAACACCATGTCGGCCTCAGCGAGGGCCTCGCGGATCTCCGAGCGGCTTTCCTCGGCAGCCTGGCACCCGACCTCCGGGTTCGCGCCGGCGCCCAGGCCGCGCGTCAGCTCTTCGCCGATGTGGATGGTCTTGTCGGCGTCCGACATGAGCAGGGCCTGATGGTCCGTGTTGACAGCGATGAACTCGACGCCTTTGACGCCGGCTTCAACCATGCGGTTAACCGCATTCGTGCCGCCGCCGCCCACGCCGACGACTTTGATGACCGCCAGGTGGTCTGCTTTAGGATGTTGCATGGTGTTCCTCCGCGATATGCTGCGTACAAGCTGCGTTTTTACCTGGTTGCGCGGACGAACAACGCCTTCGCAACCCATTCGTTCGACATTTTACACAATGTGATATCGAATGCAAACGTGCACCAGGGCTTATGGAGAAGCAACACACGGTTGTCGGCGGCAGCTTCAACCGACACGAAAGGACGGTCGAAGAAGACGGGGTCGACGGAGCGCAATCGCGGCCTTCAACGACGATCCTTCGGTCCGCTGCAGACCGCACTCGAGCCGGCTGCAGGTCGCGCTCTCAGCGGTCGGCCGCGGGCGCGGCGATTGGTCGCGTCGCGACCGCGCCGAGCTACAGCGAGCGCCAGGTGGGGCTGGAAGGCGTGCGGACGTTGATGTAGGATATCTGGTCCGGGTACTGCTCCATGAGCTGCAGGCAGATGCGCTCTTTGTCGCGGATGTCCTCGGCGTTGCCGAAGGCAATCTGCACGCCGTTATCAAGCGTGAGCACGGTGTTGTCCACGCCCGAAGCGCTGACGCTGGCAACCTGGTCCTTCAAGCTCGTCGTCATGCCGTCGACGATGGACAGGGCGTTCAGGACGCTGTCGTCGGTGCACGCGCTGCCCACCTGCGGGCTCACGCCGTAGGGCACATTCGTGATCTTGAGCGCGGCCTCCGCGTCGGCGTAAACCTGGCTGCTGACGTTGGCCGCCTCTTCGCTGCCCTGCGCAGGGATCTCCATGAGCCAGATGCCGTCGGAGGCGATGGCCCACTGCGCGGTGGACCCGCCGTCCTGGCCGGGCACTTCCACCACGGCGGACACCGTACGCTCGGTGATGGCGAGCTCCAGCGTGTCGGGCAGTACGCGGTTGACCGAGACGTCCTTCACCCATGCGTTCGTGAGCAGGCGGCTCTTGATGCCGGCGGCGTCCACGCGCAGGAGCGTGGAGCCCGTGGGCACGGCGGCGAGCTCCGCCATGGCGGTGGACGTGATGTGGGTGACGCCCGTCACCGTAACGTTCTGGATGGCGAACAGGTTCGACTGGCGAACGCCCAGGAACACGACGATGATCACGATGACCGCGACGGCGATCTTCGCGAAGCGCGCCATGTAATTGCGGTAGGACGCGTCCATGCTCCCATGGCCGCGCTTGCCGCGGGAGGAATCGAGGTCCCCCACGCGCACCGAGCGCAGGCTCGGCTGGGCGGACCGGCGGGAACCGCCCGAAGGCGCACCGAAGCCGCCGCCCGATGGGCGGTACGAGGCGCCGGTCGACCGGGAGCGGCGCGGGTTGGTCTGGGGCATGCGCACGTTGCGGCCGGAGCTGCGAGAGCCGCCGGCCGACGCGCGACCGCCCGCGGAAGGGCGGCTTGAGCGGTTCGCCATGCGCTACGCCTTCGCAGCCTGCTCGTGCAGGGCGGCCACGACCTGCGGGCCGACGGCGGTGACGTCGCCAGCGCCCATGGTGATGAGCAGGTCGCCCTCGCGCAGCATGCCGACCAGGTGCGGCACCACGTCCATGCGACGGTGCACGTAGGTGGCAGGCGGGCAGCCCTCGTGGTCGGTCACGACGTCAAGGAAGGTCTTGCCAGACACGCCCGGCACCGGGGCCTCGCCCGCGGGGTAGACGTCGGTGAAGACGATCTCGTCGGCCTGGTCGAACGCGCAGGCGAAGTCGTCACGGAGCACTTCCGTGAACAGCTTCACGCGCGAGTAGCGGTGCGGCTGGAACAGCACGATAACGCGCTTGAAGTCCAGCTCGCGCGCGGCGCGGATGGTCGCGGCGATCTCCGTGGGATGGTGGGCGTAGTCGTCCACCACGGTGACGCCGGCGGCCTCCCCCACCAAATCGAAGCGACGGCGCACGCCAGCGAACTCGGCGAGCTTTTCCGCCGCCTCGTGCACGGGCAGGCCGAGCGCCCACAGCAACGTGAGCACGCCCGCGCCGTTCAGCACGTTGTGGCGGCCAGGATTCTGCTTGATGGAGCCTTCGACGCGGGTGCCGTCAGGCAGGATGAGCGCGAACGCGCTGCCCACGCCGTGCGGGCGGAAGTCCACCACGCGAGCGTCGCACTCCTCGCCAAAACCGTAGGTCAGGATACCGCGGCCCGTAGAGCGGGCCACGCGCACGAGCTCTGCGTCCTCGCCGCAGACGACCACGGGGCCGCCTTCGCGCACGGAGCCGATGAACTCGGCGAACTTCGCGTAAATCTCCTCGAGGCCGCTGTAGTGGTCCAGATGGTCAGCCTCGATGTTCGTGACCATGACCGCGGCCGGGTCGAGGTAGGTGAAGGACTTGTCGGACTCGTCCGCCTCGACCACGTAGTGCTCGCCTGAGCCGGAGTGGGCGTTCGTCTGATAGGCGCGCACGATGCCGCCGATCAGGAACGTGGGATCGAAGCCCATGGCGTCGAGCGTGCTGGCCAACATGGACGAGGACGTGGTCTTGCCGTGCGTGCCAGCGACGGCGAGCGTCTCCTTGCCCACGCCGAGCGCTGCGAGCATCTTGGCGCGGTGCCAGATCTCAATGCCGCGCTCTTTGGCGGCGGCGTACTCGGGGTTGTTGTCCAGGATGGCGGTGGAGACCACCACCACGTCGGGCGCCGGGTCCGGGATGTTGGACGCCTCATGCCCGATGTGCACGGTGATGCCCTGCTCGCGCAGCTGCTGGGTATAGCGCGAATCGCGCAGGTCGGAGCCGGTCACGGTCATGCCCTGGTCATGGGCGACGCGAGCGATACCGCTCATGCCCACTCCGCCGATGCCGATGAAGTGGACCGATTCGATCTTGGTGACTGACATATGCGACCTTTCCCTCGTACGCGAGCTTCCGGCCTATTGTAGCGGTTTTGCGCCGCTTGCGGCGGCCTCCACGACCTCCGCAAGCTTTCCGGCAGCGTCCTCCGTCTTGAACGTCGCCGCCGCCTCGCGCATGCGCGCGCGGACTTCGGGCTGCTCGACCATCTCGAAGAGCAGGCGCTCGAACTCCGGGGACTCCACCTCGGCGTCGGCGATCATGGACGCCGCACCGCGCGCCACGTACGAGCGCGCGTTGGTGGTCTGGTGGTCTTCCGTGGCGAACGGGAACGGAACGAGCAGCGCCGGAATGCGGCGCGCGGAGATCTCAGCCAGGGACGTGGCGCCCGCGCGCGAGACCACCATGTCGCAGGCGGCCATGGCCTGGCCCATGCGGTTCTGGTATCCCATGACCTCCCAGCGCTTCGCCTCCTCCTCGGTGAGCGAGAGCGCCGCCTGCACGGTCTCGAGCTCCTTCGGGCCGGTCACGTGCATGACGTGCAGGTTCTCCACGCCCAGCAGGCGTTCTTTCAGGTTGCAGACCGCGGTGTTGATGTGGCGCGCGCCCAGGCTGCCGCCGAACACGAGCAGCATGAGCGCGTCCTGCGGGATGCCCAGCTCTTGGCGGCTCTCCTCGCGCGTGGACGAGAGCACCGAACGGCGCACCGGGTTGCCCGTCACCACGAGCTTCGACTTGTCGGCGATGGGCTCGCCCGCCACCTCGTAGGTGAGCGCCACCGCGGCGGCACGCTTGCCGAGGTACTTGTTCGCCATGCCCATGACGGAGTTCTGCTCGTGCACGACGACCGGGATGCCCATGCTCTCGGCGGCGCGGCCGACCGGGATGCACACGTAGCCGCCGAAGCCCACCACGACGTCGGGCTTGATGTCGGCGAACCACTTTTTCGCGGCGCCGGTGCTCTTCAAGATCTTCAACACGGCCTTGAAGATGCTGGCAGGATGGTTACGGTTGAAGCCGGCCGCCTCGAACGCGGAGAACGGGATACCCGCCTCGCGCACCAAGCGCGCCTCGACGCCCTGCGGCGTGCCGGCGAAGAAGACCTCGTGACCGTGCTCGGTCAGCACCTCGGCCAACGCGAGCGCCGGGTTGATATGGCCGGCGGTGCCGCCGCCGGAAAGGACAACGCGCATGACGTTCTACCTCCTCGATCTGCCAGAGCGGGAACTGCCGCCCCGCCGCCCGCCGCGCGAGCTCGCGTCGTCGCGCCCGCGCGAGCGGCCCATGCCGTCGGACGCGCGGG
>CASEJD010000045.1 GCA_949288145.1 uncultured Coriobacteriia bacterium | reverse complement strand
CGAGCCAGGCGTCCGCGAGCCGCTGCGCCTCGCGGCGCGAGGACGCCCTGGGGAAGCTCCGGTACGGCCTGATCGGGTTCCCCGCCGCGTCGAGCCCGAGGTACGGCCTGCAGAACCAGACGCCGTCCGCGCCGCGCCTCACCGTCGCCCGGGTCATCGCGCGCCCCTCGCCCAGAAGCGCTCGGAGCTCTTCGCGAGCGCCCACTCCCTGCGCCCGCAGCCCGCGACGCCGAGCTTCGAGGCCCTCGTCCTGACCGCGTGCTCGGTCCTCCCCAGGGCGCGGGCCATCTCGGTCGTCTCCATGTCGCAGGCCTTCCAATGCTCGCGGAGGAAGGCGTCGTCCTCCGCGGTCCATGCGCGCGGCGGCTTCCGCTCGAGGTGGAAGCCTCTCCTCTTGGCGCGCTCGCGGCACGCGGCCTCGGTCCTCCCGGGCATCTCCTCGGCGACCTCCGACCAGTCGGACGCGAGCCTCACGGCCTCGCGCAGCGCGGCGTCCTCCCGCTCCGTCCACTTCCTCTTGTAGGCCGCGCCCTCGGCGCCGAGCTGGCGCCTCCTGCGGCCGACCGTCGATGTGCCGCAACCGATGCGGGCGGCGATCTCGGACAGGCTCGCGCCGCCGGCCGTCATGGACTCGATCTCGTCGTCCCACAGGCCGCCGGACACGGGCATGGCCGACGTCCCCCTCGCCTCGCGCCTGACCCTGAGCAGGTCCACGAGCCGCGACACGGCCTCGGCCATGTGGCCGTAGCGCCTGCCGAGCTCGCGCACGTCGGCCATGAGCGACGCCACGTCGCCCTGGAGCTCGCTCACCCACTCCGCGCTCGCGACCTGCGCGTCGCAGCTCCTCTCGACGGCCTTCGTGAGCCTCGCCACGCGGGCGTCGAGCGACCGCACGTCGTCATCTATCGCCATCGCACTCCACCTCCCCGAGCTTCCCGCTCAGCCACAGCTGCATGGACGCGCATATGATCTGCATCACGGCGCGGTCGAACTCCTGCCATGAGATCGCGCCGGGGCACCGGTCGGCTGCGCGCGGCCCCACGGGCTGCACGAGCGCCACGCGGACGACCTCCAGCCCGTCGACCATGGCGTCGCGGTCGCTCTCGGTGAATGTCCTGCCGCCCATCTCGCGCAGCGAGACCATCATCGCCGTCGACTGCATGCGGGCGAACCGCTCGAAGTCGTCCCGGCGGCTCACGGCCTCTTCCTCCCCACGACGTCACGCACCATGCGGGCGTGCGCGATCCTGAGGGCGATGCGGTCGGCCGCGAGCCGGGCGTCGACCTCTATGCCCTCGTTCCCGGCTATCCGGAGCAGCTCCGACTTGCCCATCGACCTCAGGAGGGCGAGCATGTGGGCGTGCACGGGGCTCCCCTCGACGCTCGCCTCGCTCGGCAGCGGCGCGAACCCCTTCATCGGCGCTCGCCCCACTTGCAGAAGCCGTCGGGCTCGGTTGAGCAGTCGAAGCCCCCGCACCACAGCCCGCCGTCGTATCCCTCGGTCGCATAGATGCACCCTGAGCAGCGCGTGACGCGCTCGCGTCGCTCGTAGTGGTGCACGTCTCCCACCATCTCGTGCTCGGTGGCGACATCGCATACATATTCGGTTTTGCTCATCGCTCCACCACCTTCGCTCCGCAGTGCGCGCAGTACTCGGGCTGGTACCATCCCCTGTCCGGGCGGTACGTCTCCCGGTTGAGGTGCCCGCACTCGCTGCACCGGTACTCGCCGTCGACGGGCGCGCCCATGCGGCACGTGCGCTCGGCGCGGCGGTTCCAGATCGAGACGGCCATATCGTGCACCCGCATCTCGGGCATGCACTCGGATACCTCGTCAGTGCGAGCCCCGCACTTTGCGCATTGCACGTACGCCGCGTGCTCGATGTATCCGCCGTCCCGGTAAACGCCGTGCACGACGTGCGCCTCGCCCCCGCAGAACGGGCAGGGCTTCAGTTCTTCCATCGCACATCCTCCTTTGCGTACATCTTGAGCCCCATCGAATCGCGCACGTTCGCGATATGCGCCTCGTACTCGGCGACCATCTCGTCCGAGAGCTTGTCGCCCACGAGCGCCCATAGGATCGCGGAGAACCCGTCGAGCCAGCCGAGACTGTACAAGCCCTTGACGTACTCGACGTTGCGCCTCATCTGCCGTTCCTTCTCGGTCACTAGCCACGCTCCTCTCCCCACGCGCAGAAGCCGTCCGGCTCCACGGGCCAGTGCCCCGGCTCGTCGTCGTAGTAGTCCCACTGCGCGAAGTGCATGCAGTCGAGCGTCCCGGCGTCGCGGCCCTCGATCGCGTGCTTGCAGTCCCGGCAGCGCACGACGCGCTCGCGGCGGTACGCCTTCTGCTCGGTCGCTACCGTGTTGCCGTTCTCGTCCTCGTGTATCCGGTCGAGCGGCAGCAGGTGCAGCCGACCGTATTTGAAGATGAACTCATGACCCTCTAGGCATTCGGTGTTCTCGTCCATCACTGCCCCCTCTCCGCCAGCGCGCGGCAGCGGAGCACGATTGCTTCCGCTAACTTGCTTGCCAAGCGCATTCCTTTGTCAGTCTCGATCTCGCGGTAGATGTCGGCCTTCAGCCGCTCCCAGCTGTCGGGGCACTCGTGGGTAAGGCACGTCGGTTCGAACCACCACGGAATTTCTCTCCCCTTGGCGATGTCATCCTGGTCGAGGACTCCAACATTACCTTTCTTGTCGAATGCAATAACCTTGAACGGCTCGCCCCTAACGACGAGCTTGCTCTTGAGCACCTTATCGTTAAGCCACACCGTCTCCCCCTCGCGCAGCGGCTTGCCGTCGGCGGCGAGGACGGGGGCGCGGTGGGTGTATTCCGATGCGAAATGGCGCGCGAAGTCGGTATCCTCGAATTTGTCTGGTGCCATGAGCTGGCGTGCTATGACGCTGTCTCCGCTCCTGATGTGGAAAAGCGTCTCACCGGCTCGAATCTTCACGCCGTCCGCGTCGTAGACCTTCGCCGATACTTCGTATTCGCTCACGCCCTCAGCCTCCTCATCACCTCGACCGCGTCCTTGAACCCCTCGCGGTACCCCGCGGCGCGGCCGTCCTCGAACATCTTCTCGGCGTCGAACCGGGCGGCGTCCGCGGCGACCGACGCGTCGACCGCGAAGCCGTCG
>CASEJD010000044.1 GCA_949288145.1 uncultured Coriobacteriia bacterium | reverse complement strand
GATGCGCTCCCAGTGCTCAAGGTGGAAAAACACCGCGACGCCGCTAACGGCCAGCAGGACCACCGAGGCGATCAGGGCAGGCAGCTGGATTTCCTTCCCTTCGCCCTTAAGGGCCAAGACGCCCTGGGTCGCGAACACGCCACAGCTCCACGCGAGCAGCGTGGTGAAGATAATCAGAGGCCACTGAAGCTCCATTACTGGTCACCTCCCTGCCACACGCGATCACGCAGAATGTACGCGAACGCGGGCTCGTTGCCGACGTTGTTCAGGTGATGCACGTCGGATTCGGCGTACTCTTCTGCCATGTCGCCCAAGGTCACACGGTTACCCGTGTACAGGTTGTCGTACGAGCGGTCGGTGTCATACCCCACGGCCGGGGCCTCGAAGGAATCGATGCCCTGCTCCAGGTCGCCAAAGAAACGGGCGCGGCCGCCGCACTGGATAACGCACTGGGGCAAGCCGCCCTGCGCGGTAATCTGCTCGCAGAGCGTGCACTTCTCCACGACGCGCTCCTCCTCGTTGAGGTAGCGCACGCCGTAGGGGCAGGCCATGGCGCAGAACTGGCAGCCGATGCACTTCGACTTGTCAATCTGCACGGTGCCGTCCTCGGTCACGTGGCTCGCCTCGGTCGGGCAGACGTCAACGCACGCCGGATGCTCGCAATGCTGGCAGCCAACGGGCAGGTAGTACATCTCGACGTCATGCCCGATGTTCTGCGCGTCTGGCTTCAGGTTCGGGCCAATGCGCAGAACCTTATTCCAGTAGTTGCCAATCGGCACGTTGTTGGCGACCTTGCAGGCCACCATGCAGGCCAGACATCCGACGCATCGGTTCAAGTCCGTGACGATTGCGTAATGCGTCATCGCTTACGCCTCCTCTCGAATCTCATAGTTTGGTAACCATTCCTTCAGGCGAGGATCATTCGAATCGTAGATAATCTCGGTCCCATCCTCGTCTGCGCACGGAACGGGATTGCCGTACGGACTGTTCTCCGGCGTGGCCTTGTAAATCTTCACCGGCACGCCGCGCATATGCGAAGAGCCGATGTGGACGTCGCGGCCTTCGGGGTTCCAAATGCACTCGATGTTGCTCAGATTGAATCCGTGCGTCGGCGCCGGCAGTTCTGGGTACCACCAAGCATGCTCGGCGTTCGCCCAGCCAGGCTTGATGCCGTAGTAGAGGTCGACGCATTCGCGGACCTTGCCCCATTCGGTCTCGATCCACGCCCAGTCACCCTGCTCCAGACCCAGCTTCTCGGCATCCTGGGGGTTGAGCTCCAGGCGCGGAACCGGCCACAATTCGCGGCACCACGGCAGCTGACGGTGCTCTGAGTGGAAGTACACCGGGATGCGGCGACCGGTGGTAAGAACGATCGGGTACTCGTTCATGTCGACGTCGCCGTTCGGCCCGCTTGCCGGCTCGTCGAAATGCGGTAGCATTTCATGCAGCAGGTCGAACTTGCCCGGCTCGTACTCGTTCGCTTTGTCGACGCAGTATGTCTCGAACAACAGCGGCCAGAACTCCGCCAGACCGGTCGGGGTCGGCATGCCGAAGTTGTTCACCGGCTGGCCGTTCTCGTCGCACGTGAACAGCTTGGCTGTGCAGGCATCCTTGCCCATGCGCATCCAACCGGTCTCGAAGCGGCGGTAGGTGCCCCAACGGTCGGGCTCGAGCTCCTTTGCGTTGAACCAGCCATTCTCTTCGAAATCGTCGCGGAATTCAGCCCAGCTGGACCACTTGACCCTCGGATTGCTCTTGTGGTTGAACTGGAACCAGTCGTCCATTCGCTCGTCGCAGTCGTAGGACGCCGGAGCCGTGCCATCCTGGTTGGTCCACGTGGCGTTCGGTCCGCCCACCGCGTCGAAGATCAGACGGCTGATGTCGTGGTCGAACTTCGTGTCAGCCGGCGGCTCGATGGCGCGCACCGTGGCGCCAATGCCGCCGGACGCGCCTTGGGAGACGCGGATGTTGTTGATTTCAGTCCAGTGCTGGCATGGCAGGAGGATGTCCGCCACCTCGGTGCCCGGATGGTGGAACATGTTGATGTCCACCCAGAAGTCGAGGGACTTCATGGCTTCCCACGCCAGGTTCGCGTTGGACTGGTTCATGAAGGAGCCAGACTCATTGATACCGCCGCGCAGCGGGTAGGGGTCGCTCTCGAGGCACGCGTTCCAAATCTCCGTGGCATCAGCCCATTCATTGTAGTAAGCCAGCATCGGAAACTTCTCCACGCCCACCATGTTGGACAGGACGTCGAATTGGTCCGGCAGGTTGGTCGGGTCGGGCGTGACGCCTTCGACAGGAATCTGACCAAGGGCAATGAGCTGCGCTTTGACCGCCTGCGGCATGTTCGATCCCGGAATTGCCGTCGCCTGCTCGTCGACGGGCGTACGAGTCAGGCCGCGGTTGCCGGCAGGGCCATCGAAGTTGCCGGTCATGAACGACAGGTGGATGAGAGCGCGAACGGTCTGGGTGCAGTTCCCCACCTGGTCGGGAGCCAGCTGGAAGTGCACGCCGCCGTTGCCGTAGTTCTGGCCCTCGGGGCGCGTCGCCCAAACCAGGCATGCTTCCTCAATGAGCGCCGGGTCGAGGCCCGTGATTTCGGAGCACCACTCGGGGGTGCACTCCTCAACGGATTCCGCCAGGTACTGCCAAACCGGTTTGACCGTGTGCACGGAGCCGTCGAGCAACGTGACCTCGTGAGCACCCGTCATGTCCAAATCGATGCCGGCGTCGGGCAGCTCGTGATAGGAGATGGGTGGCAGGTAGCCCTGCTGCGAAGTGCCTTCGTAGACGACCTCCATCTGGTCGCGCGTGGGCGCCACATGGTTGCAGCCTTCCCACTGCGTGGTGTCTACGTCCCAGAAGACCAGGCCGCCCTGACCGTCGTTGGCCAGCTTGTTCCATGCGTAGAACTTGCGCGGAGAGCCGCCCTCGACGACGTCCGACTCCTTGAGCAGACGAGTCTTGAGCTTCGTGCCCGCAATATCCGCCGGCGGCGCCGGGGACGCGGCCGTGGAGCCGGCCATGGGCGTGAAAATCTCGTAGTAGCGACCGCCCGTGGGCTCCATGTCCTCCACCACGAGAAAGGAGGCGTTGGACCAGCGCTTCACGAAATCCCAGTCTACCAGGTCGTGCTCGATGATGATGTGCTGCCAGCACAAGGCGAGCGCGCCGTCGGAGCCGGGGCGCAGATTCAACCAGTAATCGGCCTCTTTGCCCGTCCCGGAAAGGCGCGGGTCGACGCAAATGTGTACGTCCGCGTTCGTCATCTCGTCGACAATGTTGCGGCAAGAATCATCGTAGTTGGAGTTCTCGGGCGCAGTACCCCACTGCAGGTAAACGCGTGGTCCGTCACGAAGCGACATCCACGGCTCGCCGTCGACGGACGTGATGGAGCCCATGAGACGACGCGGGCCCTTGCAGATTTCGGACGCAAGGTGAGCGTTCGGGGTGTCGAACAGCCATTTGTAGAAGCAGTACGGAGCGTAGACCCACTGGCGGGACGTGCCGCACATGTTGAAAATGCACTGGCCTCCGTAACGGCTCATCAGCTCGTTGAACTTCTCGCCGATGGTCTGCATGGCCTCGTCCCACGAGATGCGAACCCAGCCCGGGTCCTCGCCTTTCGGGTTCGTGCGCTTCATTGGGTGGTAAATGCGATCCGGATGGTAGGCCGCCTGCAACGACGACTGCGACTTCGCGCAGCAGTTGCCGCTGGACTGGAACGAGCTCTGGTCGCCTTCGACTTTCACCGCACGCCCGTCCTGGACGGTCACCCACACACCGCACTCCATCTTGCCGCAACCACGGCAGCAAGAACGCACGCGCTTGACCTCGGAACCCGATGACGCCGTTGCTTCGCTTGCGGCCAACGCCGCATGCGAAGCAACGGTCGACATGGCCGCCGTCGCACCCGTGATCGCCGCGAGCTTCGTGAAGCCGCGACGCGTGAGAGTGAGCTTGCTCATATCTCCCCCTTCTCTGCTCTTCTGAACGTCCGGAGCCCAAGCCGCTCGACGCTCCCTGAACCCCGCTTCCATGCGTTCGACTGTGCACCCGCAAAAGCGCGGCGGAATCATGCACAACGGCACAAACCCCTAAAAATCAGGTCATGCACCAAGCATGATTTTTTCGTTTTTCCTGATGAGCGTCATGTTTGCAAAGCAATGTTTCATAGAGGGCCGATATTCCTCGCCCGGCACGACGCTATAATTTCCACCAAGGGGAGAATCTTTTTTCAAGGGGGGTGAACGTATGGGCGGTTGCTCGTCTTTGGGCGTGGCGCTTGAGCGCGCACGCGCGTTCAAGCCGTCTGACTTTCTGAATGCACGCACCTTCGGGTTCGCCGCCTCGCGCGCATGGGTGTATCTACTTTTTCTCGGCATCGGCTCCAGCGCCATCACGTGGGATAGGATCTCCTTACCGCCAATCGCCTTCGTGGGGTCCTCGCTGTTTTTGTGCGTTGCGCTGTTCGGCTCTGCCGTGCTTCACCGCCGGCTTAGTTCCGTCCGCAAAAAACCGTGGTTCGTCGTCCTGGGTTCCACCCTCGCCGCCGTCGGAACGCTGCTTTTGGCGACGAGCGGTCTCGCACGCGAACTCGACAGCGTTTTCCTCGCGCTGGGCGTCGCGTTCACCGGCATAGGCTCCGGGCTGATAGACCTGTGTTTCGGCCAGCTGTACAAGGACGTGCGAGAAGACCGCTTTCCATTTGAGATTCCGTTCGCCTTTTTCTTGGCCTCCGCCCTCTACCCCATCATCCACTTCGCCCCTGCCGCCGTGGGCTGTCTGGTCTGCACCGCATTGCCACTATGCGCGGGAGCGTCCCTACTCGTGGCTCAACAGGGAAGCCTCGGCGAAAAGAATCGCCCAGAGGGAAGCGGGCTAGAGCCGGAACATGGCGCGAACGCCGATCCCGAAGCAACCCAACGCGTGAACGTGTTCGCGTACACGTGGAAAATCGGCACGTGCGCATGCTTGGTCGGATTGGCGGACGGCATCGTACGTTCGGTGTTCCTTGCCACCGCAGGCAACGGAGAGGCCGACTTCTTCACCGCTCCTTTGCCCATCTCGAACCTCATCACGCTTGTGGTCATTGGCGGCTGCGCGCTTCTTTCCCGAAACCAGGACCTTCGTTTCGTGTACCGTTCCGTCACGTTCGTCATGGCACTGTTCTTCATGCTCTTGCCCGTCTTCACTGGCAGCGCTTTCGTGGAAGGCACGCTAGCGCTTTCCGGGTACGGAACCTTCAATGCGCTCATCTGGATTCTCATCGCATTCATCGCGCGGCGCTTTCGCTTTTCCGGCACGGTCGCCTTCGGCATTGGCTGGGGTATGGTGTCCCTTGGGACGCTGCTTGGCCAGGCGGTCGGGACGACGGTCGCACAGCTTCCCGTCCTTGCGGCCGGCACCATGGACACGGCACGCGCCCTCAGCCTCATCGCGCTGTTGGCGACTTGCTGTATTCTGGCGTCCTACCTGTTCGTGTTCAACGAGGAGGACCTTTCTGCCTTGACCGAACGGCCTAAGACCGCCGAAGCCCGCCGGAAACGTTTCCAAGAGCGTTGCACCCGCGTCGCCAAGCATTATGGGCTGACACCAAAGGAGACCGAAATCCTCATCCTGTACGCGAAAGGCCGCACGCGCAAGCACATCCAAGACGAGCTGTTTATCTCACGCGGTACCGTGACCACGCATTTGCGCCATATCTACCAGAAGATGGACGTGCACGACAAACAAGAGATGCTCGACAAGATAGAGAATTGGAGCGACGAGTAGCACAAGGAGGCGCGCCTTTCGCCCTTCGGCAATGTTGAGCGCCGAATCGAGCGGTCTGGCCAAATGACTGGACGCCATTCAGGCGGATCGGCTAGAAGGACCGAAAGACCGGACGTCGCTTGGACGGAAAGCCTGACCACCAGCTTGATGGTTTTTCGCGCCCGACTCGCCCGCTTCCTCGCTTCGACGCCCTGCCGTATGCCACCGCTTACGCACGCCTGCGCAAAGGTCACGCAAAACCAATCGTCGGCACGGACGCCGCCGACAAAGCTGGCAAGGACCCCGCAACCAACGGCACGGCACACCGTCGCGTCCATTTTCATGGGCGCGTTCTCCATCTCCATGGGCACTTCGTCGGCCGCGCTCGGCGTCATCCTGGGCATCGTCACCATCATGCAGGGCAACACCGCGCACCGCAAACGCGGCAAGGGCGGCACTCTCGGCCGGCTGCTCGGCGGCTTCGGCATCGCACTTTCCCTGTTGGCCATCCTCTCGAACGGCGACGCGTTCGCCGACGCGCGCGTCCGCAATACCGACGCCCTGTACACCGCCCTGTCCAACGCGCACTACACCGTCGAGGATGTGCCATACGACGAAATACCCCCAACCCTGCCGCACTGACGCAGATAGCCGACGCTTACCGGGCGGCAGGACAGCAACCGGGGGAGATGCAGGGTTTCGTCGACGCGGAGCTCATCCGGGACGACAGCACCTGGCACGTCGACCAAGCCTACCGGGGAAACACGCTGCACGACCTGTGCCAGATGCAGAAACAGGCCAGCAGCCCTCATTCGCACTCTACCGCTATTGGCCCGCCAGGCAAGCGCGGATGGCGCCCGCAGCGAGCTGTCAGCCGACGTAATGCAACGCTTCAGGCGTTCGCTCCCTCTGCAGTAACCAATCAATTACGGGCGCCTTGGAAAGCATGATGGAATCCGTCGGAATCTGCCGTGTAATCCGATGTGACGACCGGTAAAAATAAGTCAGAGTCTACGCAAGAAAGAACGCCACCCGAATAGCACCTGGGACATCGCTTAGTGGGAAAGATGCCACGAAAAGACACGACCCACGCACAGTATCCTCCCATACCTCAAAGATTACGCGACGAGCTGGTGACTCGAACGGAGAGAGCACCCTGCGGGGGTGTGGCTCGCCGTTTGAGAGAGCGAATAAGCCCTCTGGCCTGTTCAGTTCAGCCAATCCCCGTGTGAACTCGAAAGAGCCCCTCGGCGGATGTGGTTCGCTGTTTGCAAGGGGGTTTAGGGGGAAGCGAACCACGCCCGCCGAGGGGCTCTTCTGTTTTCAGGAGGGGTCGGCCGCCGCCGGAGGGAGGGGAAACGGCGGCCGGGATCGCGGCCTAGTAGAACATGAACACGGACAAGCCCAGCTCGTAGAACGCCACGCGGAGGGCGACGCAGCCGACGAGCGCGCATACGACGCCCGCGGCGCCCAGGGCGAGCCAGGACTTGCCGCCCTTGCGCTGCGCGAGGGCCGCGCAGGCCAGCGGGGCGAG
>CASEJD010000043.1 GCA_949288145.1 uncultured Coriobacteriia bacterium | reverse complement strand
CGCGGCGAGGCAGGGCTCGTACGCGAGCAGCTGCGGGGAGAGCTCGTGTGCCGCCAGGAGAGGCAGCAGCTCCTCGGCGCGCATGCCGAAGGGCCGCCAGAACCCGGCGAGCCAGAACGGCATGCTGCAGAGCATGATCGGGAAGGCCGCGTCCGCGACGTCGGCGTGCAGGCCCAGGTGGACGAAGGCCGCCGCCCCGACCGCGCTGCCGAAGCCGAGCGACACGCACGCGAGCGTGCGCAGGCTCATCTTCCCGACGATCTTCTCCTCGTACTCGCCGATGTCCTTCTGCACCGGTATCCGGAGCGCCATCCGCGACGCCCCCTATGCCGGCAGCCAGGACGTGTCCAGCTGCCCGAAGTAGACCGACGCGGCGATGATGATCGCGCCGCCGGCGATGGTGGATATGGCGGTCGCGATCTGCGGGCCGCCCTGCTGCTCCCTGATGGCCAGGCCGAGCGAGACCGCGCCCCACACGACCAGGAAGCCGCCGAGGAAGGTCACGCAGCCCGACACGAGCTTGATGACGTTTGCGAGCATGCTGCTCTCCTTTGCTTTCGGTTGACGATGTTCCTTGCCGTTCCTCCCCCGCGGCGGGGGAGGCCCGCGCCTGGCGCGGCCCCGTCACGAGTCGCCCTCCTTACGCCTGCGGTACTCGGCGAAGTCGAACGGGCCGCGGCGGGCCGCCTCCTCGAGCAGGCGCGAGCGCGGGTGGCGCTCGAGGCGGTACTTCCGGTCCATGAGCGGCATGCACCCGTTCACGAGCACGAGCGCGTCCTCGCGCGGCATGCGCGCCACCTCGGCGGGCTGTATGAGGTCGCGCTCGGAGATGCCGCGGTTCACGGTCCGGGTCCAGCCGGCGCCCCGCGAGTCGCTCTGCGTCTCGCTCGCCACTGTCTGCTTGCCGGCCATCTTGCTGATCTCCTCGTTGGTCTCGTTGGCCTTGCCGCCCAGGTAGAGCAGCGTGTCGCAGGCGTTCACGATGGTCTCGGCGTTGTTGTCGCCGTAGGTCTCCTTCAGCTGCGAGAGCGACTGGGCGATCATCGAGACGGCGATGTTCCTGCTGCGGGTGACGGCGATGGTCCGCTCGAAGTCGGGTATGCGCCCGATGTTGGCGAACTCGTCGAAGACGAAGTGCACCGTCGTGGGCAGCGAGCCGCCGTGCGCCTCGAGCGCCTCGGCGCAAAGCGCGCTCACGGCCGTATCCATGAGCAGGGAAAACAGGAAGTCGAAGGTCGAGTCGGTGTCGCTCATCGACGCGAAGAGCGCGACCTTGGCGCCCTCGTCGCCCATGTGGGCGAGGTCGAGCTCGTCTTTGGAGGTGAGGTCACGAACGGCACGGATGGACAGCGGCTTCAGGCGGACGTTGCAGCTCGAGAGCATCGATTTCATGGTGTCGCCGGCGGCGACGCGGAACTCGCGGTAGCTCGCGAGCGCGAAGTCGTCGGGCGGCGCCGGCTCGCGGACCTTGACCCACTCCCACGCGCCGTCCTCCTCGGCGAAGCCGCGCAGCGATCCGCCCTCCGCCGAAGCGCCGCCGCGCCTGACGTAGCGCTCGCCGGTCTCCAGCTCGCGGAACACCATGTCGAGCGGGCTCATGTAGCCCGGGTCGTCGCGGGCGTCGGCGAGCGAGAGCAGCGTGAGCAGCCCGTCGAGGTTTCGGTCGGCGGGCTCGCAGTGCATGACGAGGTAGGCCGTGAGCGCGGTGTAGACCAGGCGCTCGGCCTTCTCCCAGTAGGGGTCGCCCTTGTGGTCGGCGTCGCCCTCGGTGTTGGCGACGATGCCGCGGGCGAAGCGGATGACGCCCGCCTCGTCGCGTATGTAGGCTATGGGGTTGAAGCGCATGGAGCGCGTGAAGTCGATGGTGTCGAACGCGCGGATCTCGTAGCCGAGCTCCGCCAGCGCGCCGCCCATCTCGCGGATGAGCGTGCCCTTCGGGTCGGTCACGAAGAAGCTGGCGTTGGCCTGCAGGAGGTTCGGCTTGACGTAGTAGCGCGTCTTGCCGGTGCCGGGTCCTCCAACCACGAGCACGTTGTCGTTGGTGTCGGTGGAGAGGTCGAACCTGCGGCTCACGAGGCGGATGCGCGCGTTGTCGGTGAGGATGATGTTGTTGTCGGGGTCCTTGGAGTCGCCGAAGGGCGCGATGTCCTTACGCGTGGCCCACCTGGAGCTCCCGTGCTCCTCGCCGTCGCGCCGGGCGCCATTGGACCCCAGGGAGCGCGCCCAGGCGAGGAGCGCCGCGCACGCGCAGGCCGTCCCCGTGCACAGGGGAAGCGCCTCCGCGGAGAAGACGTGCCCCGTTCGAAGCTCCGCGGGGATCGCCGCCATGGCGGCCTCATAATCGCGGCACAGGGCCTGGAACAGGGCGGGGGTGTCCTCGTCGGCGGTGCCCTGGCGCAGGTTGTCCGCCAGGGCGCTGCT
>CASEJD010000042.1 GCA_949288145.1 uncultured Coriobacteriia bacterium | reverse complement strand
CGTTGCGGAACGTGCCGCCCTGCACGACGACGCGGGGTCCAAGCGAATCAAGGTTCGAAACGCGGATGACCTTCGTGAACACGTTCTCGATGATGGAGCGGCACAGGCCCGCCATGATGTCCTCGGGCGACTTGCCGTTGCGCTGCTCGGTCACGATGCTGCTGTTCATGAACACCGTGCAGCGGCTGCCGAGCTCCGCCGGCCGGACGGAGCGGAACGCCGCTTCCGCGATGTCCTCCACCGGGATGCGCAGCGTGGACGCGAAGTTCTCCAGGAACGAGCCGCAGCCCGACGAGCAGGCCTCGTTCACCACGATGTCGGTGATGACGCCGTGGTCGATCCAGATGGCCTTCATGTCCTGTCCGCCAATGTCGAGGATGAACGACACGTCGGGCACGTACTTCATGGCCGCCTGCGCGTGCGCCACCGTCTCGACCACGTGGTGGTCGGCGTGCAGCGCTTTGGCGAAGAGCAGCTCACCGTAGCCGGTGGTGCCCACGCTGCGCACCTCGAGCTCGGTGCCGCGTGCGCGGAACGCGTCGCGCATCTCCACGAGCGCGCGGCGTGCAATCTCCAGCGGCTCGCCTTCGTTGGAGGCGTAGAACTCGTGCACGAGGTTCTCGTCCTCGTCGATGAGCGCGAACTTCGTGGTGGTGGACCCGGAGTCGATGCCCAGGTAGACGGGCAGTCGCGCAGGAAGCGGGCGGTCGGCGCCTAGCTCGGGCAGGCGGTGGCGCGCTTCGAAGGCGCGGCGCTCCGCGTCGTTGGCGAAGAAGGGGCGGCAGGCGCCCGCGGCAGCGGTCTCGAGCAGCCCTTCGAGCAGCTGGGAGGAGTTGTCCGTGTCCACGAACGCGTCGGCGTCGGCGAACATGCCCGAGAGCGAGAGCGCCGTCCCGTAGGCCATGATGGTCTCGGGGTGCTCCGGCCGCAGGATGTCCTCTTCGGCCAGGTCCAGGCGTTCGGCGAACGCTTCGATGAGGCGCGGGTTGAACGTGAGCGGGCCGCCCTCGAAGACGACAGGTGCCGCGATGTCGGCGCCCTGCGCCAAGCCGCCGATGGTCTGCTTCGCGATGGCGTGGAAGAGCGACCAGGCGATGTCCTCTTTCGGCACGCCCTGGTTGAGCAGCGGCTGGATGTCGGTCTTGGCGTAGACGCCGCAGCGGCCGGAGATGTCGTAGAGGGCGCCCGCGTGCTCGGCAAGGCCGTTGAAGTCCTCCACCGGCACGCGCAAGAGCGTGGCGATCTCGTCCACGAGCGCGCCCGTGCCGCCCGCGCACGTGCCGTTCATGCGCATGTCCGCAACCGTGGGCGCGCCCGTCTCCTCGTCAGGGCGGAAGAAGATGACCTTCGCGTCCTGCCCGCCCAGCTCGATGGCCGTGCGCGCGGTGGGGTAGAGGGCCTGCAAGGCGAGCGCGTTGGCCACGACCTCCTGGATGTAGGGCAGGCCCAAGGCGTCCGCGATGGGGCGCGCGCCCGAGCCGGTGAGCGCGGCGCGCATGCGTGAGTACGGGAACGCCCGAAGCACCTCTTCGAGCTGGAGTTCGACGCTGTGCGCCTGGCGTGCGCCGTGGCGGCGGTAGGAGGAGAACAGCACGCGCCCGTCCTTCGGGTCCATGACCACGGCCTTGGTGGTGGTGGACCCTACATCGATGCCCACGTGGACGATCCCGGGGCAGGCTGTGCGCGTCGCGTCGTGCGTGTTCTCCATCGTGCTCCCTCGTGCGCGCGGATGCGTGCTCGGGCGTGCTCCCTGGCTTCTCGCGCGCTGTGTACTCTTGCGTGCGCGCGCTGTCGCGGTGTGCGGGCGCGCGTTTGATGTGCTCGTTCTTCACTCCGCATTTTATTAGACACCGTGTTCAATAACTCGAAAAAGACAGAATCGTGCACGCTTGTAAACGATCGGTAACCTGCCGCTTTTCGGAGGGGCCTTTCGAAGTTCACAGCTTGGTCACAGGCTTGCGCGAAGGCGTCCGCTTGAGCCGTCTGGTGGCAGAATCCTTGCTATGGTCAGACTTACGAACACCCGAATCTTGCATCAGGCCGCGTCCGCCGCGCGCGAAGGAGCGTCTGCGCGGACGCTGCCTTCTGCCACCTCACCGTACGGGCTCTTCTGGATCTTCACCCTCGCCAGCGTCATCGGCCTCGTCATCGAGACCGTGGTGAGCTACCCCATCGACGGCGTGTGGAAGGATCGCGCCGGCCTGGTGTGGGGGCCGTTCTCGCCCATCTACGGCGTGGGCGCCGTGCTCATGACGCTTGCCGTCGGGAGCCTGCGCACGCCCACGTGCCCGCGCGTCTTCGGCATGTGCATGCTCGTGGGGGCCGGGTTCGAGTTTTTGGCGGGCTGGTTCTTCAAGCACGCGTTCGGCATCGTGGCATGGGATTACTCCAGCCAGCCGTTCAACCTCATGGGGCACACGTGCCTTGGCATCGCCATCTGCTGGGGCGTGCTCGGTCTTATTTGGGCGAAGGCGCTCTTGCCGCTCACGCTGCGCGCCATCGCGCTTATCCCCGAGAACGTGCGGACGTTGGCCACCACCGGCTTGGCGCTGTTCTTGGCGGTGGACGTGGCGGTGACGCTCGCGGCGTTCGATTGCTGGTACGCGCGGCTTGACGGGCAGCAGCCCGAAACGCGCATCGAGCAGTACTTCGAGGCGAACTTCGGCAACGACTTCATGGCCGAGCGCTTCCAGACCATGTCGCTCTACCCGGAGATCGCGTCGCTGCAGGAAGGCCGCTAGCCACCCAGCGCCGCATGAGGGCGAGCGCCGCCTTGCGCCCTCGACCTGCCCCTTTGTGCCAGGCGCGTCCGCGGAGCCTTTTGCTATAATCCTATGCTTGCGCCCGCCGTGAGGTAGGCGCGCACGACGACACTTCGCGCCCGCCTTGGCGGGCGTTTTCCATCATCCGAAAGCGAGCGACCGCGCCATGATCATGCAGCTTGAGCACATCACGAAGTCCTACGGCAGCCGCGTGCTGTTCCAGGACGTGAGCCTGCGCCTGGAGGAGTACGACCGCCTGGCGCTTGTCGGCCCGAACGGCGCCGGCAAGACCACGCTGCTCAACATCATCTCGGGCGAGGACGACGCGGACGAGGGGCGCGTGATCTTCGCGAAGGGCGCGCAGGTGGGCTACCTGGAGCAGGAGGCCATCGAGATGCAGGAGCGCCCCATCTTCGAGGAGGTCATCTCGTCCCAGACGGAGGTCCTCGAAGCCGAGCAGCGCCTGCGCCGCCTGGAGGCGGAGCTGGGCGAGGATCCCACGCCTGCGCAGCTTGCCGCCTGCGGCAGGGCGCGCGACGCCTACGAGGCCATGGGCGGCTACACGCTCGAGCCGCTCGTGCGCTCGGTGCTCTTCGGCCTGGGCTTCGGCGAGTCCGACATGCGCCGTCTCACCACGGAGTTCTCCGGCGGCTGGCAGATGCGCATCGCGCTCGCGAAGCTGCTCATCCGCAACCCCGAGGTGCTCCTGCTCGACGAGCCTACGAACCACCTCGACCTCGAGTCCGTCAAATGGCTCGAAGGCTTCCTGCGCGGATACAAGGGCACGGTCGTCGTGGTCAGCCACGACCGTGCGTTCATGGACAACATGGTCGACCGCGTAGCCGAGATCGACAACGGTCACGTCACGGTCTATCGCGGCAACTACAGCGCGTACCTGCGCCAGCGCGCTGAGCGCATCGAGCAGCTCAAGGCCGAGGCGGCCAAGCAACAGGCCGAGATCGCGCACCTGGAGGCGTTCGTCGAGCGCTTCCGCTACAAGGCCACGAAGGCCAAGCAGGCGCAGGACCGACTGGCCAAGCTCGAGCGCATCAAGGAGAACCTCATCGTCATCCCCGAAGAGCGCAAGACCGTGCGCTTCAACTTCCAGCAGCCCCCGCGCACGGGCGACACCGTGGTGAAGGTGGAGGGCGTGAAGAAGTCCTTCGGCGAGAAGCACGTCTACGACGGGCTGGACCTCACCATCTACCGCGGCGACAAGGTGGCGCTCGTCGGCCCGAACGGTGCCGGCAAGTCCACGCTGCTCAAGATGATCGCGGGCGTGTACGCGCCCGACGCGGGCACCATCGGCTACGGCGTCCACGTGGACAAGACGTACTTCGCCCAGCACCAGCTCGAGGAGCTGCACGCGGGCAACACCGTGTTCGAGGAGCTCGACCGCGTGGCGCCCGGCTGGACCATCTCGCAGGTGCGCACGCTGCTCGGCGCGTTTTTGTTCGAAGGCGACGCCGTGGACAAGAAGGTGAGCGTGCTCTCCGGCGGCGAGAAGTGCCGCCTGGCGCTGGCGAAGATGCTCGTGGCGCCCAAGCCGCTGCTGTGCCTCGACGAGCCCACGAACCACCTCGACATCGCGAGCGCAGATATCCTCGAGCAGGCGCTCAAGGCCTTCGAGGGCACCATCGTGCTCATCACGCACGATCGGCACCTCATCCGCGGCATCGCGAACCGCATCATCGAGATCAAGCCCGGCAGCGTGACGAACTACGACGGCGACTACGACTACTACCTGTACAAAAGCGGCCAGGCGGACACGCCCGAGGCCGTCAGCGGCTCGCTCGTCGACGAGCTGTTCGCCAAGGGCGGCACGTCGGATGCCTCCTCGAAGAGCGCGAAGGCCCCGGGCAACACGCGCGCGGCGGGCGGCGGCAAGAAGGCGAAGGGCTCCTCCGCGGATACGCCGGCGAAGGCGAAGGGCGGCTCGGGCACGTCGGCGAAGTCCGGCGAGCCCGCCCAGCTCACGGCCCCGCGCGGCAGCGCGCCGAAGACGAAGGAGCAGAAGCGCCGCGAGGCCGAGGCGCGCAACCGCGCCTACGCCGCGCTCAAAGGCCACCGCAAGCGCCTCGAAGAGCTCGACCGCCAGATGGAGCGCGATCGCACGCGTCTTGACGAGGTGCTCGCCACGCTGGCGGACCCGGACTTCTACACCTCCGAAGCGTCCACGAGCGACGTCATCGCCGAGCACGCGCAGCTCAAGCAGCGCCTGTCCGCCGCCGAGGAGGAGTGGCTCCTGCTCTCCGAGGAACTGGAGGAGGAGATGGCGCGCCAGCAAGAGCTCGCGTAACGAAAGGACCCGCATGATCAACGTCGTGCTCTTCGAGCCGGAGATTCCGCAGAACACGGGCAACATCGCGCGGACGTGCGCGTGCACGGGCGCACGGCTGCACCTGGTGGAGCCGCTCGGCTTCCGCCTGACGAAGAAGTACCTTGCGCGCTCCGGCATGGACTACTGGGACGACGTCGAGGTCGTCCGCCACGCGTGCACGCGCGATTTCCTGGCCGAGCACGCCGGCGACGCGCTGTGGTTCTACACGGGCCATGCGCGCCGCCTGCACACGGAGGCGGACTTAGGCGACGTTGGGCACGAGCTCTACCTGGTGTTCGGCCGCGAGAGCCGCGGCATCGACCCGGACATCCTGGCTGCCCACGAGGAGCGCTGCCTGCGCCTGCCCATGGCGCCGGGCATGCGCAGCCTCAACCTTTCGAACGCCGTGGCCGTCGCCGTGTACGACGCGCTGCGCCAGCAGGGCTTCCCGGGGCTGGAATAGGGGCGGATTGCCCTTCAACACCCCGCTTTTCGCGCGGGTAACAATCCCGCGCGCGACAGACCGAACCGCTATACTGGACGGACTATGGACCAGCTTACGTATGTCATCATCAGCATCCTCTGCTTCGTGCCCGCCATCGTCTTTCACGAGATGGCGCACGGTTTTGCGGCCTGGCGCCTGGGGGATCCCACAGCAAAGCGCCAGGGCCGCCTGAGCGCGAACCCGCTCAAGCATATCGACCCCTTCGGCACCGTGCTCCTGCCGGGCATCATGATGCTCGCGGGCGGGCCGGTCTTCGGCTACGCAAAACCGGTGCCCTACAACCCGCTGTACTTCAAGAACAAGAAGGCGGGCGAGGTCATCGTGGGCCTGGCAGGTCCCTGCGCGAACCTGGTCATGGCCGGGCTCGCGGGCGTGGTCGCGTGGCTGCTGTACCCCACGGCCCAGACGCTCATCCTGGGCAACGAGCTCTTCCTGTACTTCTACGCGTACTTCCTGCCCATGTTCGCGCTCATCAACCTGTACTTGATGTTCTTCAACCTCATCCCGATCCCGCCACTCGACGGCTCGAGCGTGCTCGCGCTGTTCGTGCCGGCAAAATACATGCGCCAGTACTACAAGGTGCAGCAGTACGCGCTGCCCATCCTCATGGTGGTGCTCATCGGCCTGCCGTACATCCTGCACGTGAACCCCATCGGCGCCTACCTGGACGTGACGGCGGGCACGGTGGCGAACCTGCTGTTCCCGTTCCGCATCGCGTAAGGCCGCCGCATGTCCTACCGCGTTCGCACCGAGAGCTTCGAAGGTCCCTTCGACCTGCTGCTGTACCTGGTGAGCCGCCAGCGCGTGGCCATCGGTGCCATCTCCATCGCCGCCATCGCCGACCAGTACCTGGCCGAGGTGGCGCGCATGGAGGCGCTCGATTTGGACGTGGCGAGCGATTTCCTCCTCGTGGCCTCCACGCTGCTGGAGATCAAGGCGGCAAGCCTGCTTCCGCGTCCGGTGGACGAGACGGTGGAAGAGCTTGAGGAGCTCTCGCCGAGCGAGGCGCGCGACGTGCTCGTGGAGCGTTTGCTCGTGTACAAGCAGTACAAGAACGCCGCCGCCGCGCTGCAGGCGCGCCATGAGGCGGAGGGCCGCATGCACGCGCGCCCGTTCGGGCCCGACCCGCAGTTCTTGGGGCTGCTGCCTGACTTCCTGCGCGACGTGAGCCTGGACGCGCTCGGGTTCCTGGCCATGCAGGCGTTCGCCCGGCGCGAGCGCTTCCTGCTCGAGTCCGAGCACATCGCCGCGAAGCCCATTCCCGTGGAGACGCACGTCCGCGCCATCCACGCGCGCGTGCGCTCGGAGAAGAAGCTCAAGTTCTCGCAGCTGGCAGGGGAGGGAACGCCCGCGCCCGTCGTGGTCGTGTCGTTCCTTGCCATCTTGGAGCTGTACAAGCGCTCGTTCGTGCGGCTGCGCCAGGACGAGGCGTTCGGCGACATCGACATCGAGTACATCGAGGGGTCGGGAGAGCTGTCGCTCGAGGGCGACGACGCCGTGACATCGGACGACCCGACGGCGGACGCCGTCGCGGCAGAGGACGGGAGGTAGCCCGTGTTCGAAGGCTTGCAGGAAAGCCAGTTGGAAGGGGCGCTCGAGGCCCTGCTGTTCGTGACCGACGAGCCGGCGAGCGCCATCACGCTGGCCGACATGCTGGAAGTGGAGCCCGCCGTGGCCGAGGAGGCGCTCGGGCGGCTGCGCGACCGGCTTGCCGCGTCCGGCGGCGGTATCGTGCTGCGCGAGGTGGCGGGCGGCTGGCGCTTGTACACGCACCCCGCCTACCATGAGCTCGTGGAGAAGTACGTGCTGTCGTGGGACACGCGCAAGCTCTCGCAGGCCGCGCTCGAGACGCTCGCCATCGTGGCGTACTCGCAGCCGGTCACGCGCGCCCGCATTGCCGCGGTGCGCGGCGTGAACTCCGACAGCTCGGTGAACTCGCTCGTGGAGAAGGGCCTGCTGCGCGAGGCGGGCGTCGAGGACAGCCCGGGCAATCCGGTGCTCTACGCCACCACGCGCACGTTCCTCGAGAAGTTCGGGCTGCGCTCCACGGCGGACCTCCCGCCGCTCGAGACGTTCGCTCCCGACGAGGAGACGCGCCGGTTCGTGGCAGAGCGCCTGGGCGCCGCGCGGACGGTCGTCGAAAGCGGCGCTGCCGAAGGCGTGGTGGTGGACGGCGACGAAGGCGATGAGTCCGCTCCGGCGGCGCTTTCGGGCGTCTCCCCTGGAGATGACGATTCTGCGGGCGAAGGCCCGCTGCAAGAGGCGCTTTTCGACGGCGATGCGCCGTCGGGGGCGGAAGAGGCGATGCGCCAGGCCATGCTCCGTGCGTTGGGGCAGGCGTCCGGCGCGGTGGAGAAGATCGATTTCAATGAGCTCAGGTTCGAAGACTGACAAACAGGCGGCACGGCAGGGCGCCGCAGGCGGTCAGGGCGGAGCGCGCGAGGAGGCCGCGCCGAAGCAAGGCGGCGCCTACCCGCGCGATTTCGCGTCCATGCAGGAGCGCATCGTGCCCATGCGGCTGCAAAAGTTCCTGGCGCGCGCGGGCGCTGCTAGCCGTCGGGGGTCCGAGGCGCTCATGACCGCGGGCCGCGTGACCGTGAACGGCCAGGTGGTGACGGAGCTCGGCAGCAAGGTCGACCCAGCGGTGGACGTCGTGGCGGTGGACGGTGTGGTGGTGACGCTTTCCGACACGCCGGTCACGCTCATGCTCAACAAGCCTGCCGGCTACGTGACCACCATGTCCGACCCGCACGCTCGCCGCACCGTGGCGGAGCTCGTTCCGTGCGATCAGTACCCGGGCTTGTTTCCCATCGGGCGGCTTGACCAGGACACGACGGGGCTGTTGCTCTTCTCGACCGACGGCGATTTAGCGAACCGCCTGCTGCACCCGCGCCATCACGTGGACAAGACCTACCGCGCGCTCGTGCAAGGAGTGCCGGGCGAGGTGGCGCTCAGCCGCCTGCGCGACGGCGTGATGCTGGAGGACGGCGCGACGGCGCCCGCGGAGGCGCGCGCGCTGGCTTCCGAGCCGCAGGACGCGCCTGGAACGGCGCGCTTGGAGCTCGTCATCCACGAAGGCCGCAAGCGTCAGGTGCGCCGCATGTGCGAGGCCGTGGGGCATCCGGTGCTGCAGTTGCACCGCGCGAGCTTCGGCCCGCTTGCGCTCGGCGAGCTTGCGCCCGGAGCGTGGCGTCTGCTGGATTCTGCGGAGCTTGCGGCGTTGGGAGAGGCCGCTGGGCTCGCGTGCTAGAATTGCCGTGATGGGGGTCTTGCCGCCGCGCCAGCGGTGCGGCAGGAAGGAGCCCCGAGACACGACCAAGACCGGGCGCGCCCGGTTGGAGAGGACACTGTGAGCAGCCATCCTTACCAGAAGATCGCCATCGTCGGCATGGGCTTGATCGGTGCGTCGTTCGCGGGCGCTCTGCGCGCCGCGTACCCCGAGGTGAGCATCATGGGCGTCGACACCGCGCCGGAGGCGCTCGCGGGCGCCGTGCAGCGCGGCTGGGTCGACCATGCCGTCTCGCCCGAGGACGAGGCGTTCGAGCGTTTCGTGCGCGAGGACTGCGACCTCGTGGTCGTGGCCACGCCGGTCGCGGCGGTGCAAGACTACTTCGAGCGCCTGGCCGCGTGGGAGTACGCGGGCATCGTGACCGACACCCTGTCCACCAAGCGGCTCATTCTGCAGCTCGCTGCGGACATCCTGCCGCACCCGGAGCGCTACGTCCCGGGACACCCCATGGCGGGCTCCGAGAAGAGCGGCATTGACGGCGCGCGGGCGGACCTGTTCCGTGGCGCCCACTGGATTCTCTGCCCGGACGCCAGCACGCCGGCCGAGGTTTTCCCGGACCTGCACACGCTGCTCACGGGCGTCGGCGCGCGCGTCATCTCGCTGCCGCGCGAAGACCACGATGCCGCCGTCGCCGTGGTGAGCCACGTCCCGCACGTGGTGGCGTCCTCGCTCATGGAGCTCGCGTGCCGCCACGCTGACGAGCAGCAGGCGCTCTTCCGCCTTGCCGCCGGCGGCTTCAAGGACTCCACGCGCATCGCCGCGGGCTCGCCGAAGCTGTGGTGCGGCATCGCGCTCGACAACGCCGACGCGCTGCACGACGGCATCGAGGAAGTGCGCGAGATTCTCGGCAGCTTCGCCGAGGCCATCGGCTCGCGTGACCGCGAGGCGCTCGAGCGGCTGCTCGCGCATGCGGCCGACGCCCGCCGCGCGCTGCCTGCTGCGTGGGTGCCCTCCACGGAGAAGCTGCTGGAAGTGCGCATTCCTATGGAAAACCGCCGCGGCGTGGTGGCAGAGGTGACCACCATCGCCAGCCAGGTCGGCTGCAACATCCAGTCCATCGAAATCGACCACATCACCGCCGACAGCGCGGTGTTGAGCATGGTGCTGACCGACGAAGGCGACATCGGCCAGCTGTCCGCGCACCTCATCAACGCGGGCTTCACGGTGTCGTTCTCGCCTTTGACCGCGAAGGAGCACGTCCATGTCGACTGACGAGAGAACCATCAACCCGCTGCCGTCCCCGCTCGACGGCTCCACCCACGTTCCGGGCGACAAGTCCATCTCGCACCGTGCGGTGCTGTTCTCGGCCATGGCCGAGGGCACCTCGCGCGTCTCCGGCGTGCTGGACTCCGAGGACGTGCGCGCCTCCATCAAGGCCGTGCGCGCGCTCGGCGCCGACGTGAACCTTGAGAAGCAGCTCGACGGCAGCCTGGCCGGCGGCATCACCGGCTGGGGCGCACACGGCCCGCGCCAGCCCGAGGAGCCCATTGACTGTGGCAACTCCGGCACCACAGCGCGCCTGCTCATGGGCATCATCGCTCCGTGGGGCATCCGCGTGACGCTCACGGGCGACGACTCGCTGTGCAGCCGTCCCATGCGCCGCATTGCCGCGCCGCTCATGAAGATGGGCGTGCGCTTCGAGCCGGACGGCCAGGAGACCCTGCCCATGACCGAGTTGGGCAACCCGCGCCTCGAGCCCATCTCCTACGACGCGCCCATGGCGTCGGCCCAGCTCAAGACTGCCGTCATCTTGGCCGGCGTGTACGCGCAGGGCACGACCGAGCTGCGCGAGCCCGCGCCGTCGCGCAACCACACCGAGCTCATGCTGCCCGAGTTCGGCGTCGAGACCGTGGCAGGGAAGTGCACCGCCTCGGTCACCGGCCCGAACGTGCTATGCGCGAGCGAGGTGCGCGTGCCGGGCGACCCGTCCTCGGCGGCGTTTCTGGCGTGCGCCGCGCTCATGAAGCCCGGCAGCGCCGTGCAGATCGAGGACGTGAGCCTCAATCCCGCCCGCATTGGCTGGGTCCAGGTGCTCGAGCGCATGGGCGCGGAGGTGTCCACCATGGTCACCGCCCACTCCGGCAAGGAGCCTTACGGCATTCTCTCCGCGCGCCACACGGACGTGCTGCGCGGCGTGGACGTGCCCGCGCGCGAAATCGCGAGCATGGTGGACGAGATTCCGGTGCTCTCCCTCGTGGCGGCGCACGCCCAGGGCGTGACCGTCTTCCGCGACGTGAGCGAGCTGCGCGTGAAAGAGACCGACCGCCTGGCCGCCATCATCGACGGGCTCACGAAGCTCGGCATCAGCGCCTGGACGCACGGCGACGACCTGTTCATCGAAGGCCAGCCGGGCTTCACGGCGCCCGAGGGCCTTGTGTTCGACTCGCAGGGCGACCATCGCCTTGCCATGACGTGGGCGCTCGTGGGCCTGACCGGCTCTGTGCCCGTCACGCTGGAGCGCTTCGGCTCCGTCGCCGTGAGCTATCCGCGGTTCTTGGAGGACATCGAAAGGCTGGCGCGATGATCATCGCTATCGACGGCCCTAGCGGGGCAGGGAAGTCCACCGTCGCGAAGGCGGTGGCGAAAAAGCTCGGGTTCTCGTGCTTGGACACGGGGGCCATGTACCGCGCTGTGGCATGGCGCGCACTGCAGGACGGCGCCGATTTGGCTGACGAGGAGGCGTGCGGGCGCATTGCGCGCGAGCGCGAGGTGTCGTTCGGCCACGTGGCGGGCGACCCGGTGCCGCGCCGCGTCTTCATCGACGGCGACGAGGTGACCGAGGCCATCCGCACGGCCGAGATCGACCGCGCGGTCAGCCCGGTGTCGGCCCACCCGGCCGTCCGCGAGGCGCTTACTGCGCAGCAGCAGCGCATTGGGCGCTCGGGCGACTACGTGGTCGAAGGGCGCGACATCGGGACCGTGGTGTTCCCGGAGGCGGCGGTCAAGGTGTTCCTGACCGCCAGCGACGAGGAGCGCGCGCACCGTCGCGTGCGCCAGAACGCCGACCGTGGCGTGGGCTCCATCGATTTCGAAGAGGTCCTCGCCGACATCCGGCGCCGGGACGAGCACGACTCCGCCCGCGTGGCGGCGCCGCTCAAGCCCGCTGCCGACGCGGTGCACGTTGACTCCACGGGCCACTACATCGAAGAGGTCATCGACATGATCTGCACCATGGCGCGCGAAGCGGGCGCCCGCTAAGCGCCCCCCGCGCCATCCATCGCGCGCCCTGCCGCCGTACCGCGGTGCGGGCGTGCGCGAACGTTTACGAGCGAAAGAATCAACATGAGCGTTTTCCTTTCCCGCGAGCAGATGTGGGACATGCCCCTGGGCGGCAACTCGGAGGGCAAGCAGATCCCGCACTGGTGCGGCAACATCCTGTGGGCCGTCATCGGCGCGGTGTGCAAGCTTCTCTTCCGATACCGCGTGGACGGCCGCGAGAACATTCGAAACCTCCAGGGTAAGACGGGCTGCGTCATCGTGGGCAACCACACGTCCTACCTCGACGTCGTGTTCTTCTTCCTGGCGGTGCGCACGAAGCAGTGGATCCGCCTGATGGGACGCGACTCGCTGTTCGACACGTGCGGCGGCCTGGGCGGACAGATCCTCACGCGCGTGGGCGCGTTCCCGGTGAAGCGCGGCTCGGCGGACCGCACGTCCGTCAAGCGCGCAGTCGCCATGCTCAAGCGCGGCGAGGTGGTGGGCATCTACCCCGAGGGCACGCGCCGCGGCAAGGGCAGCCAAAAGCCCGAGCTCCATTCCGGCGGCGCGTTCATCGCGCGCATGGGCAAGGCGCCGCTCGTGCCCGCTACCGTTCGCGATGCCGAGAAGGTCAAGGTGAAGGGCAAGTTCTTCCGTTTCCCGAAGGTCACCATCGAGTTCGGCGAGCCCATCGAGGTCTCCGAGTTCGACTTCCTGCCGAAGGAAGACCGCCTCGAGGGGTGCACGTGGTATGTCATGCGCGAGTGCTACGCGCTCTCGCGCCGCTGCGCGCCCGAAGAGGTGGACATGCGCGAGCTGTTCCCCGACGGCCGCGATTTCACGGACGTGTTCCGCGGGGTCGAGATTCGCCGTGGCGCGAAGGCCCTGCGCGAGGAGGAGCCGGCGGCGTAGCGCCGTCGGCCTCGGAAAGGAAGCGGCATGAAGGTCCTCAAGGCGGAGTACGCGGGCGCTTGCTACGGCGTGCAGCGCGCCCTCGATTTGGCGTACCGTGCTGCTCGCGCGGGCAAGCCCACCTGCACGCTCGGTCCACTCATCCACAACCCGCAGGTGGTGGCGGACCTGAAGGCCGCCGGCGTCGACGCGGTCGAGCGCGTGGCGGACATCCCCGGCGGCACCATGGTGGTGCGCAGCCACGGCGTGGTGCCCGAGGTCATCGAGGAGGCGCGCGAGCGCGGGCTCGAGATCGTGGACGCTACGTGCCCGCACGTGGCGCGCGCCCAAAAGGCCGCGGCGCGCCTGGCTGCGGACGGACGGTTCGT
>CASEJD010000041.1 GCA_949288145.1 uncultured Coriobacteriia bacterium | reverse complement strand
TCCCCTCCCTTGCAAGCGGATCCGGGGTTCTCCACGAATCGTCCACAACTGGGGGTCGAGGGGCGTAAAGAGGCCCGGCGCGCCGTGGGCGCGCCGGGCAGAGGGGCATCGTTGACCGCATGTTCGCCAAGAACGCCTTGTAGCCCTTGTACGCTTCGTAGACGTCAGCCTTCGACGCGACCTCCCAGGGGGCGTGCATGGAGAGCACCGGCACGCCGCTGTCGATGACGTCCATGCCGTACGTTGCCAGGATGTAGGCAATCGTGCCGCCGCCGCCCGCGTCGACGGCACCGAGCTCGCACGTATGGAAGTTCACGCCCGCGTCGTCCATCACGCGGCGGAGCTTCGCCACGTACTCGGCGCCGGCGTCGTTGCTGCCGCTCTTGCCGCGCGCTCCCGTGTACTTGTTGAACACGAGGCCCTTGCCCAGGTAGCCCGCGTTCTTCGGCTCGAACGCGGAGGCGTACGCCGGGTCGAAGCCCGCGCTCACGTCCGACGAGAGCATGGCGGACGATGCGAGCGCGCGGCGCAGGCGCAGCTCGCCGCCTTCGCCCGCCAGCTCCATGATCTCCGCCATGGTGTTCTCGAAGAAGCGCGAGGTCATACCCGTGGCGCCCACGCTGCCGATCTCTTCCTTGTCCACCAGCACGCAGACGGCCGTGCGCTCGGGGCCCTCCACCTCAAGCTGCGCGAGCAGCGAGGGGTAGGCGCACACACGGTCGTCCTGGCCGTAGCCCAGAATCATGCTGCGGTCGAAGCCGCACTCGCGCGCGGGACCAGCGGGCACCACCTCAAGCTCCGAGGAGAGGAAATCCTCTTCCTCCATGCCGTATTTCTCGGCCAACAACTGCAGTAGGTACGCCTTGACGGGCTCCTTCTCCGCCAGCTTCTCGAGCTCAGTCTTCTCCGCGTCTTTCTCAGGCGGCTCCTCGCCCGCCAGCTCCGCCGCCTCTTCCGGTGTGAGCATGGGACGGCTGCCCGCCAGGACGTCGAGCGCCTCGCCTTCCACCACAGTGCTCGCGTTCTTCTCCATCTGTTTGTTCGCCAGGTGGATGAGCAGGTCGGTCACGCAAAACACCGGGTCGCCGGCGTCTTCGCCCACGTTCACCTGCACCGTGCTGCCGTCCTTTTTCGCCACGACGCCATGGATGGCGAGCGGCAGCGTGACCCACTGGTACTTCTTGATGCCGCCGTAATAGTGCGTGTCGAGGAACGCGAAGCCGCCTGCCTCGTACGCCGGGTTCTGCTTGAGGTCAAGGCGCGGGGAGTCGATGTGCGCGCCGAGGATGTTCACGCCCTGCTCGATGGGCTGGCGCCCGATATGGACGAGCATAAGCGCCTTGCCCATGACGTGCGCCCACACCTTGTCGCCCGGCTGTAGCTTCGTGCCGCGAGCGCGGGCTTCGTCCAGGCTCACGTAGCCTGCCGCTTGAGCACGCGCGATGGCGTCCGCCGCGCACTCGCGCTCGGTCTTGTTCTTCGAGATGAACTCGATGTAGCCAGCGGCGACCTCTTCCAGCTTCGCCAGGTCGGATTCGCCGTAGGTCTTCCATGCAATCTTTCGTTCCATGAAGCGTCCTTTCGCTGAGTGTTCGCGCCCATTATCCCTCTTTTGTCCAGCGCTGCGCAGCGTATTTTGCGACTCGCAAGGTCTCAATTGTGGATACCTCGCGAATCTTCCTCAAGCAGCGCCCGAATCGCTTGCGAGGGGCGCGGGCGCGGGATATAGTGCGAGCAATTAGAATTCATTCCCATTAAGAATGAATGTCGTCGAGACGAGATTGCCGAAGGAGCATCATCATGACCATGCGCGTTCGCCCCGAAATGCCGACCGCTGAGAACTCCCACAACTTCAGCGTTGCCACGGGCAGCACCACCGCTGTGGGCACCACCCTCGAGAACCTGAAGGCCGCTGTCTGCGGCGAGACCGGCGCTTCCGCCAAGTACGCCGCCTTCGCCGCCGCCGCGGAGGAGCAGGGCTACGCCCAGATCGCCCGCCTGTTCCGCGCCACATCCGAGGCCGAGCAGATTCACATTGGCCTGGAGGCCAACCTGGTGAAGAAGGCCGAGCCGGACTACGAGCGCCCGGCCGCTCCGGAGGCCACCCCGGAGGCCATCGACCTGAACCTGATCGCCGCCGCCCAGGGCGAGATCTACGAGACTTCTGACATGTACCCCGCCTTCATCCAGAAGGCCCAGGAAGAGGGCGACAAGGCTGCCGTCATGGTGTTCACCCGCGCCAAGCTGGCAGAGTCCGTGCACGCCGAGCGCTATCTGGAGGCCTACAACAACGTCGACGCCGAGGACGACGGCGAGGAGTACTACCTCTGCCCGTTCTGCGGCTACATCCACAAGGGCTCCGATTTCGAGAAGTGCCCGATCTGCTTCGCCCCGAAGGACAAGTTCAAGGCTTACTAAGTTCCACCGTTCCCCGGACGACGGAACGAGCCGCCGCTGCGACGTGTTCTGGCACGCCATCTAGCTGTTCAAGGGCCCTTGGGTGGACGAAAGTCCAACCCAAGGGCCCTTTCTCGTCTATCCGGCATGCCAGAGTGCACCTCGCTGTCGTTACAAACGGAATGGACGGCAGAGCACGGCGCGTGGTGCGGGAACGTCAGATCTCCTCGATTTGGGCGCTCAGGATGCGACCGTTCTCAATCTCAACCTTTGCGACGCTTGGCTTACTGCCGCCGCGGGGGCGGGAGACACTGCCCGGACACACAATCATTGTGGCAGGTCGCGCTGCGGTGCCGGTCACGACTTCAGGCACGTGCGTGTGGCCATGGATGCACACGTGCGGCAGCTTCTCGCCGGGATGAATGGGGCCATTGCCGCGCAGGGCGTTGCGCACGTCCTGCGGGTAGTGCGCCATCAGGAACCGCACGCCGTCCACTTCAAACTGTGCGAACCGGCGCACGTCGGAACCGTACTCGTCGTAGTCGTTGTTGCCAAGCACCGCGTGGACGGGCGCGAGCGTGCGCAGTTCCGCCAGGATGCCTGGATCGCAAATGTCGCCCGCGTGCGCGAGGACGTCGCAGTCCGCCAACGCGGCGGTCGCCGCCATGGGCAGCCGCCCGTGCGTGTCGGACAGGATGCCGACCGTGATGATGCGTTGCTCGCGTTCGCTCATGCGCGCTCCTCTGGAATCGACTGCGGCTCGCAGCCGATTCTACGCGCCTTCCTCCACCAGGTCGATAAGTTCTTGGTGCGAGTGGATGTCGAGCTTCTCATAGACATGGCGTACGTGCGCCTTGACTGTGTTGCGCGAGACGACGAGCTTCTCCTGGATGTACTCGCGATTGCGACCGCGTGCCAGCATGGCGAACACCTCGCGCTCGCGCGGCGTGAGGTGGTATTCCTCGGCAATGGCGTCGCAGCGCGCCTGGAACAGGTCCTCCGGACTCTCGGAGCGCACTTCAGGCTCTTCCACGGGAACGATGCCCTCGATCGCGGTCTCGAAGCTGAAGTTCTTGAGGCCAATGAGCGCATAGCCCACGAAGAGCGCCAGGAGCACGCCGGTCAGGATCATCAGACCTGTCGGGCTATGCTCGACCAGATGGTTACCGCTGATACCGAGGGCAGCGCCGACCAACGTTCCCATCGCCCCAATACCATCGCCCCATCCAGCAACGCTCAGGGCGCCCGCTTTATTGCGCGCCCCGACCGACATGATGACGATCCAGGACACCATGTTGAACGCGGTCTTTCCAGACGAGAGCAAGATATTGCTCACATTGCGAACGGACCCGTCGTTCGAATTGACGAACAGGAAGCCCACCGTCACGAGCAGCACCGAAACCTGCAAGAGACGGTCGGCGTCAAAACGACCCCAGCACATGAGCATAATCGCGAGGATCCCAACGGGGATGATGTTGAAGAACGTCTCCACGGGAATGCCCGTCGACTCACCGAAACGAAGCGAGAAACCGAAAGCAAGGTGGAACAAGAACAGGCACACGAACACCTGGCTTGCAAGCGGCAGGTACGACGAAGGTCGCGTGATAGCGGCATCGGCAGGGCGCTCGCCCTGCACGGCAAGCGCGATCATGGCCGATGCGTCCTTGTGGGCAAGGAACAACGAGATGAACGGCGGCAGCAGGTACAGCGCGAACCCTGCCACGATCGGCATGACCCAGAGAAACGCCTGCACCGCGGACGATGCAACATACGCGAGCGAAACGCACACAACGATCGCTTTCATCGAAAGGTGCCGCGCTATGGCGACGACAACACTGAGCATGACGCAACCACGCCCCAGCGCGAACAGCGACGAGCCGGCGATCAGCAGCGGAGCGCTGCCCGACGCCAACGAAGCAGGAAGCAAAACGCCTCCGACAGCCAAGCTTACCAGCGCGATTCCGCTCAGAGGCACCCTCTTCAAAACCGCGGGCCGAAACGTGGCAAGCACGCCAATCAACAGAATCGTCAAAGCCTGCACGGTCTGTGAAATATCGCGCGCGAACGTGAACACGGTGTCGAACAAAGGAAACACCGCGACGTTCATGGCTGCCGTGACCACGAGCATGCACGCGAACGCGGCACAGAGACGCCAAAAGGTCGCGTTGAGAAAATCGAACGTTGTTGAGGTCTGCTTCATAGTGCACCCATTCTATCGGCACCAATCAAGGAAATGCCCGCGACGCGCGAGATTGAACAGGCGCGTTATGCACGGACAGGCTGCGCTCGCACAAGACGAGCACAGCCTGCTAGAAAATCTCTGTTCACCCGCAGAAAGCTCACTGCGCCCCAGCGCAACGTCGCTTTCGTAGGGCGTTCGTGAACCTTACGCTTGACCGGTGGCAGCCAGCATGCCGGCGCGACGACCGAACGTGAAGGTGCGACCGCACGCAAGACCCGTGAACAGGTTCGGATAGCTCACGCTGAAGAAGCCACCCGAGCAGTCGCCCGTCGCGTACAGGCCCTCGATGGGCGTGTTGTCCTCGCGAAGCGGGTGCATGTTCGTGTCGATGATGATGCCATCGATGGTGGCCAGGTACCACGCGCCCGTGCGCACGCCATAGTACGGCGGCGTGTCGAGCGGAATCAGACGGTAGGCTTCCTTGTAGTAGTCCGTGTCCTCGCCAGCACGTGCCATCTCGTTGTAATGGTTGAACGTCTCGGCGAAGGTGTCGGCCGGAATGTTCAACTTCTCTGCGAGCTCTTCCGGCGTGTCGGCCGTCTGGATGTAGCCCTTCTCAATGAGATCTTCAAAAAGGGATTCCATAGAGTCTGCCGTGCGGTTGGACGGAGCTCCATTATCGAACGGGAACAGGCGGCAGCAGCCGACCTCGTTCATCTGGCGAGCATGCTCCTTCCAGTTCGCGTCCCACACGTCCACGTAGGTCTTATGCGGTTGCATGTAGGTGGAATGCAGCATGTAGTCGTACGGGCCCGACTCGTTGCAGAAGCGCTTGCCGTCCAGGTTCACCTTCAGGAACGGCTGCTCGCCGAACCAGAACCACTCGCCAGTGATGTTCATGTCGGCGGTCTCGTCGGGCTTGCAGCACGCGCGGTTGAACATGACGGACGTGCCAATGGGATCCATCTTCGCGCCGCACCACAGCATGGCCTTGATGCCGTCGCCGGTGGGGTTGCCGCCCTTGCCAGATGCCGGGATGCGCAGGTCCATGTTCCACGGCTGGCGCGCCTGCATCATTTCCATGTTGTTGCCATAGCCGCCAGTCGCCATGATGACGCCCTTGGAGGCGTTGATGCGGAGGTAGTGGCGGTCCTGCACGTCACGGGCGATGACGCCTGTCACGCGGCCGGACTCGTCCTGCTCCAGCTTGATGAACTCGGTGTTGAAGCGGAATTGCGCGCCCTTCTCCTCGGCGTACTTCTGCAAGCACACGCCGAAGTTGAAGTTCTTGTCCTCCGCGGCAGCGCCCACGGCCTCCGGGCTGTGACCTGTGGCCCACGCCTTGTCGCGCGCGCCCTGGCCTTCGGTGCCCACGGAGCCCTCGAAGTTCATGACCATCTCGCCGTTGCGGCCAATGATGTCCGTCAGCCAGTCGATCATGGAGCCGGACTCGTCCATCCACAGCTTGATGAGGTCGTAGCGGACGAAACCGTTCGCGTAGCGGACGATGTCCTCGAGCGCCTCTTTCTTGTCGATGCGGAACTGCGGGAACTGCTCGAAGGACTCCAGCTGCAGCTTGGAGTCGATAGCGCCAATGTCCTCACGCGGGGCAGCAATCTTCGCCGTGCGATCAATGCCGAGCACCTGGGCCCCGTTCTCGGCCGCGGACATCATGGCCGGCAGACCGCCCGTGCGGGTGCCGACAACCAGGACCTCGGTGTCGACAGTCTCGGTAATGTCGGACTCAGCGATTTCCGGAGGAAGGCCCAGCCAGTTCGGGATGGTTTCGTTGGCCGGCGTGGTGCGAACATCGTATGGCACCTCGTTCGCAGGAACCTGGTAGCCCTGGCCGCAGCCGGCAAGCATGCCCGCGGCGGCGGCGCCCAGAGCGGTGATGCCGGCACCCTTCAGGAACGTGCGACGGGAAAAGTCGTTGCTCATGGTTACTCCCACCCTTCCGGAGCGTTCAGGTCGTGGCAGTCGTTGCACACGAGCGTGCTCTTCTCGTGGACCTTGTGGCAGTCGCCGCACTCGAGAGCGAGGTCCTGGTGGCTGCTGTGCGGGTTGTACTTGGCGTCGTTACCCTCGAAGCCCCACGTGTTGGCGACGACCTCGTTCATGTCGTGGCACTCGGGGCGCGCGCAGAACTCCTCGTTGGCGAACTCCTTGCCGGTGGCCAGCATGTTGCCGTCCATCGGGTAGGAGTCGGACGTCCAGGCCATGAGCTCGGAGACCTGCGTGGTGAGCTCCGCCTCGTGGCAGTCCAGGCAGCCGTCGCCGGCCTCGGCGTGCTGGGTCACCAGCATGCCCTGGTCGCCGGAAGAGTAGGACTCCACGTAGGCGTCCATGGGGCTGTGGCAGAAGGCGTTGCAGAAGCCCGGCGTGTTGTGCCAGGCCCAGAAGCCGGCGCCCGCCACCACGATGACGGCGGCGACCACGCCCAGCACGATCCACTTCTTCTGG
>CASEJD010000040.1 GCA_949288145.1 uncultured Coriobacteriia bacterium | reverse complement strand
TGGCGTGCGCGCCCTCGGCGGACGCGGCGTCGGGCTCCGGGTTGCTCACGCCGCGCGATGCCGTCATGGCGCCGTCCGCGAGCAGGGAATCCGGCCGTGCGCCGTCGTCCTGCGGCCGTTGAGTTGACGGTATCATTTCGCTCGTTTCCATGCGTCCATGATACTGCATGCCCGTGCTATGATTCAGGCAGGATACGGCAGTTACGATAGCGCTGCCACCACGTCATCAGGACGGCATGTGGCGCGGCGCACGGAGGGAAGCCCATGGCATTCGTCGAATTCCGCGATGTGCGCAAGATATACCAGATGGGCGAGGTCGAGGTGGCAGCCGTCGACGGCGTGAACTTCGACATCGAGCAAGGGGAGCTCGCGGTCATCGTGGGCCCGTCGGGCGCCGGCAAGACCACGGTGCTCAACATGCTCGGCGGCATGGACTCGTGCACGTCGGGCCTCATTAAGCTCGACGGCCGCGAGATCAGCGCATTCTCCGAAAAGGAGCTCACGCTCTACCGCCGCTACGACATCGGCTTCGTGTTCCAGTTCTACAACCTGGTCCAGAACCTCACCGCGCTCGAGAACGTGGAGCTTGCCTCGCAGATTTGCAAGAACCCGCTCGACGCGAAAGAGTGCCTTGAGCAGGTGGGCCTGGGCCACCGTATCGGCAACTTCCCGGCGCAGCTTTCCGGCGGCGAGCAGCAGCGCGTGGCCATCGCCCGCGCCCTCGCCAAGAACCCGAAGCTGCTCTTGTGCGACGAGCCCACGGGCGCGCTCGACTACCGCACGGGCAAGGCCATCCTGAAGCTTCTGCAGGATACGTGCCGCACCACGGGCCGCACCATCGTCCTCATCACGCACAACCAGGCGTTCACGGCCATCGCCGACCGCGTCATCCACGTGCGCGAGGGCAAGGTCTCCTCCATGGAGCTCAACGCGCACCCCGCGGACGCCGCCACGATTGAATGGTGAGCGTGCGGGCATGAGGAACGCGTTCAACAAAGAGGTCCTGCGCTCGATCACTCACTCGCTCGGGCGTTTCTTGGCCATCGCCGTCATCGCGGCGTTGGGCACGGGCTTCTACGCTGGCCTGCGCATGACCGGCCCGGACATGCGCCTGGCGGACGACCAGTTCCTCGACGGCACGAACCTCTACGACATCCGCGTCGTCTCCACCCTAGGGTTCTCGGACGAGAACATCCGCCAGCTTGAAGAGGTGGAGGGCGTCTCCCAGGTCATGGCGGCGCACCAAGCGGACGTACTGGCGTCTGTTGGGTCCGACCAGTACGCCGTGAGCCTGCACTCCATTGACGCCGACGCCGCTCGCGCGAGCGACAGCTCCAACGGCGTCACGGTCGTCTCGGACGACGAGGGCTACTTGAACCGACCTATCCTGGTGGAAGGGGAGTGGCCTTCCGCGGCCAACGAGTGCGTCGTCTCCGCAGACGCCATCACCGACCACGAGATCAACGTGGGCGATACCATCACGGTGGTCGACGCCGCGGCAGACGTCGACACGGTGCTCGCCGAGCGCGAGCTTGTTGTCGTGGGCAAGATCCGCTCGTCCGCGTATATATGCTTCACGAACCTTGGTTCCACCTCGCTTGGCAGTGGCGTGCTCGACCAGTACGCGTACGTGACTGAGGACGCCTTCGCCGAGGACTACCCGGCGACCGAGGCCTACCTTTCCGTCGAGGGCGCGCACGACGTCGACGCCACGAGCGCTGCGTACGACGACCTCGTGGGCGCCGTGGAAGATCGCGTGAACGACCTCGCGCCAGAGCTGGCTGCCGAGCGCCTCGACGGCTTGAAGGCGGAGGCGCAAAAGCAGGTGGACGAAGCGCGCGCCGAGTACGAGGCCGAGCGCGCGGACGCCCAGGCACAGCTTGACGATGCCCAGGCTCAGCTGGACGACGCCGAGGCGCAGCTGAACAGCGCCCAGTCGCAGCTCTCCAGCTCGCTCTCGCAGCTGCAGAGCGCGCGCAACCAGCTGGACAGCGCGGCGGCCACCATCGTCTCGAGCGAGCAGGAGCTCTCCGCCGGCGAGGCCGAGTGGCAGGCGGGCTCAAGCGAGCTGGAGTCGCAGCGCGCCTCCGCTGAGCAGCAGTTCGCCGACGCCCAGGCGCAGATTGACGCCCAGCGCCCGGCGGTGGAGCAGGGCACGGCGCAGCTCGACACGCTGCGCGGCGCCGTTTCGGGCATCGAAGCCCAGATGGCGGCCCTTGACTCGGCAAGCGCTGAGTACGCCGCCCTTGCGGCGCAGGCCGAGCAGCTGAACGCCCAGATCGCACAGATCGAGCAGGGCGCTGCCCAGCTCGAGGCGGCACAGGCGGAGTTGGACGCGCAGCGCGCCTCCGCCGAGCAGCAGTTCGCCTCCGCCCAGGCGCAGCTGGACGCCTCGCGCGCGCAGCTTGACGCGGGCTGGGCGCAGCTTTCGCAGGGCAAGGCGGAATACCAGAGCGGCATGTCCGAGTACCAGAGCGGCTGGGCGCAGTACCAGGACGGCCTGGACTCGTACAACGAAGGCCGTGCCGAGCAGCAGAGCGGCCAGGCGGAATTCGATCAAGAGAACGCCGATGCCCAAGCGCAGTTCGCCGACGCCGAGCAGCAGCTGGCTGACGCCCAGGCCGAGGTCGACGAGCTGGAGGCGCCTGACATCTACGTGCTCGACCGCTCGAAGAACGTCGGCGCGGAGAGCTTCGAGTCGGATTCCCGCCGCATCGACAACATCGCCCAGGTGTTCCCGGCCATCTTCTTTCTGGTGGCAGCCCTTGTGAGCCTCACCACCATGACGCGCATGGTCGACGAAGAGCGCGTGCTCATCGGCACGTACAAGGCGCTCGGCTACGGCAAGGGCCGCATCGCGGCGAAATACCTCGTCTACGCCGCCGTGGCGAGCGGCGTGGGCAGCGTCGTGGGCATCGCGTCGCTCTCGCAGTTCCTGCCTGTGTTCATCCAGTACGCCTACAGCGTCACCTACGCCGTGCCCATCGGCCCGACGCCCATCGACCCGGCCCTCGCGTTGCTTTCCGCTGGCCTGGGCATTGGCGTCACGCTCGCGGCGACCGGTTTTGCGGCGTGGTCGTCGCTGCGCGAGACGCCTGCGGCGCTCATGCTGCCGCGCACGCCGAAGGCCGGCAAGCGCATCCTGCTCGAGCGCATCCGCCCGCTGTGGAGCCGCCTGTCGTTCTCCTGGAAGGTCACGGCGCGCAATATCTTCCGCTACAAGCGCCGCTTCATCATGGCCATCGTGGGCATTGCCGGCTGCACCGCGCTCTTGCTCACGGGCCTGGGCTTGCAGGACGCCATCAACGACATCATCGATAAGCAGTTCTACGACATCTACGACTACGAGCTCGTCGTCCGCGCTGACGACGACGTCTCGGAGGAGGACGCCGCGGCCATCGAGCGCGCGCTCGACGAGAGTGACGCGATCGACGGGCGGATGGTCTTGCACACGGAGAACATGATTGCCACGTCCGCTGCCGACGAGGACGGCCAGCGCTTCGAGCTCGTAGTGCCAAGCGACCCGGTCGTCTTACGGGATTACGTGGACTTGCGCAACCGCGAAAGCGGCGAGGCCATCGAGCTCGGCTCCGACGGCGTTGTGCTCGTTGAGAAGCTTGCCACGCGCCTGGGGCTTTCAGTGGGCGACACCTTTATCGTACAAGAAGAGGACACCGTGGGCAACGCCACCGGCCCTGAGCACGAGTTCACGGTCACGGGCATCGCCGAGAACTACGTGAGCCAGTACGTGTTCATGGGGGCTGACGCGTACCGCGACAGCTTCGGTGAGCCGGCGTACGCGACCTACTACGCCAAGACGACCGACGACGAGGGCCAGCGCATGGAGCTCTCCGATGCCCTGCTTGCCATCGACGGCGTCAAGACCGCCAGCTACAACGACGAGACGGTGGACACGTACCGCACCATGCTGCGCAGCGTAGACTCGGTCGTCGTCATCCTGGTGGTGGCAGCGGCGGCGCTCGCGTTCGTCGTGCTCTACAACCTCACGAACATCAACATCTCCGAGCGCCAGCGCGAGATCGCCACACTCAAGGTGCTCGGTTTCACGCCCGGCGAGGTGAACGCGTACATCTACCGCGAGACGGTGCTGCTCTCGCTCATTGGCGCCATCGTGGGCATGCCGCTCGGCATCGTGATGGAGTACTTCGTCGTGCTCACGGCCGAGGTGGACCAGGTCATGTTCGGCCGCGAGATCCATCCTTCAAGCTTCGTGCTCGCGTTCGTGCTCACGATGCTGTTCACGGTGATCGTCATGCTGGCCATGCGCGGCAAGCTGCGCAAGATCGACATGGTGGAGAGCCTGAAGTCCGTCGAGTAGCGCAGGCGCCCTCCGCAGCTCGGAGGCGGGGGAGGGTGTAGTTGTGGACTTCCCGTGGCGGGGGAAAAAATCTTGCTTTCGGTTTACCTGCCCTTTATACTTCTCGTTTGTGTCTGGTGTGTCATGGATACACCCGGACGCGTGGAAACGGGGTCACGAGCGTTTCACTCCCCAAGGGACGCATCGGGCGATCGCTTCCACAAGGATAGCAGGCCCTGCTGGTGTGCGGCTGGAGTGAACGCGCGAGCAGCGGGCCACAATAAGGGCTTTCGCCCCCGCATCTGGGAAGACGTCCTTCCTGGGGCAGGGGAGGGAGCTCGAGGAAGGAAAAGGAATGGGAGTTAAGCAGTACAAGCCGACCAGCCCTGGCCGCCGCTTCCAGACGGTCTCCGACTTCGCGGAGATCACCTGCACGAAGCCGGAGAAGTCGCTGTTGACGCCCCTGCCGAAGAAGGCGGGTCGCAACAACTACGGCCGTATCACCACCCGTCATCAGGGCGGCGGCAACAAGCGTCGTTATCGCATTATCGACTTCAAGCGCAACAAGGACGGCGTGCCGGCCAAGGTCGCGACCATCGAGTACGACCCGAACCGCTCCGCCCGCATCGCGCTGCTGCACTACGTTGACGGCGAGAAGCGCTACATCCTTCATCCGAAGGGCCTGAACGTGGGCGACATGGTCGTCTCCGGCGCCGACGCCGACATCAAGCCGGGCAACGCTCTGCCGCTGTCCGCCATCCCGGTCGGTACGCTCGTCCATGCCGTCGAGCTGCAGCCGGGCCGCGGTGCCGCGCTGGCTCGCTCCGCCGGCACGAGCATCCAGCTGATGGGCAAGGAAGGCAAGTACGCCATCCTGCGCATGCCCTCCTCTGAGATGCGCCGCGTGCTTCTGACCTGCCGTGCCACGGTTGGCGAGGTCGGCAACGCCGAGCATGCCAACATCACGATCGGCAAGGCTGGCCGTAACCGCTGGAAGGGCATCCGCCCGACCGTCCGCGGTACCGTCATGAACCCGATCGACCACCCGCACGGCGGTGGCGAGGGCAAGAACAAGTCCTCGGGCCGTCACCCGGTCACCCCGTGGGGCGTTCCCACCAAGGGCCATCGCACCCGCAACCCGAAGAAGGCTTCGAGCCGCCTGATCATCCGCCGCCGCAAGAAGTAGCGCGAACGCTAAGGAGAAACTGTGAGCAGAAGTTTGAAGAAAGGCCCGTTCGTCGAGCCCCGTCTTCTCAACCGCATCATCACGATGAACGAGGCCGGCGAGAAGAACGTCATCAAGACCTGGTCTCGCGCCTCTACCATCTTCCCGGAGATGGTGGGCCACACCATCGCCGTCCACAACGGCCGTACGCACGTGCCGGTTTACATCACCGAATCCATGGTCGGTCACAAGCTCGGCGAATTCGCGCCCACGCGCACGTTCAAGGGCCATGCCGACAAGGGCAAGAAATAAGAAGGGGTGACACATGGAAGCTAAAGCTATTGCACGTTTCGTGCGCATCTCGCCCCGCAAGGCGCGCGTCGTCGTCGACCTGGTCCGTGGCAAGTCCGTTCCGCATGCCCGCGAGATCCTGAAGTTCACGAACCGCGCCGCCGCCGAGACGGTCGAGAAGTGCCTGAACTCCGCCGTCGCGAACGCTGAGTACCTGCACCATGCCAATCCGGACACGCTGGTGGTCAAGACGGCCTTCGTCGACGAGGGCCCGACGCTGAAGCGCATCCGCCCGCGCGCCAAGGGCTCCGCTGCCCGCATCCGCAAGCGCACGAGCCACATCACCATCATCGTCGCACCGCGAGAGGAGGCCTAACTCATGGGTCAGAAAGTCAGCCCCACCGGTTTCCGCCTCGGCGTGACCGAGAATTGGCGCAGCCGCTGGTACGCGGATAAGGACTACGCGAAGCAGCTCGAGAACGACCTCGCGATCCGCAAGTTCCTGGACTCCTACCTGTCCCGCGCCGCCGTCTCCCGCGTTGAGATCGAGCGCGCCGGCGACAAGATCAAGGTCATCGTCTTCACCGCCCGCCCGGGTGTGGTGATCGGCAAGAAGGGCGCCGAGATCGACGCCCTGCGTAAGAAGCTCGCCGACGTGGCCAACGGCCCGGTCAACATCGAGGTCATCGAGGTCAAGCGCCCCGAGCTCGACGCCGTGCTGATCGCCCAGAGCATCGCCGAGCAGCTGGAGGGCCGTGTTGCGTTCCGTCGCGCCATGCGCAAGGCTGTCCAGTCCGCCCGCAAGAGCGGCGCCAAGGGCATCCGCGTGCAGTGCTCCGGCCGCCTCGGTGGCGCCGAGATGAGCCGCCGCGAGTGGTACCGCGAAGGCCGCGTGCCGCTGCACACCCTCCGTGCGAAGATCGACTACGGCTTCGCCACCGCTGCCACGACGATGGGCTCCATCGGCGTGCAGGTGTGGGTGTACCACGGCGAGGTCCTGCCGGGCCAGAAGGCTCCGCAGCCGGCCCTGGAGGGCAGCTCCCGCCCGAGCCGCCCGCGCCGCAACGACCGTCACAACGAAAGGGGTGCTAAGTAATGCTGGCTCCTAAGCGCATTCGCCACCGCAAGGTTCAGCGCGGCTCCATGAAGGGCCGTGCCAAGGGCGGCACCCGCCTGAACCACGGCTCCTACGGCATCCAGGCCCTTGAGGCCCACTGGATCACCAACCGCCAGATCGAGGCAGCCCGTATCGCCATGACCCGTTACATGAAGCGTGGCGGTAAGGTCTGGATCACGATCTTCCCGGACAAGCCCATCACCCAGAAGCCCGCTGAGACGCGCATGGGTTCCGGTAAGGGCAACCCGGAGGGCTGGGTCGCCGTTGTGAAGCCCGGCCGTATCATGTTCGAGATTGATGGCGTCGACGAGGAGATCGCCCGCGAGGCGCTCCGTCTGGCCATCAACAAGTTGCCCATCAAGTGCAAGATCGTCACGCGCGAGTCGGAAGGGCAGGAGTAAATGAAACCAGCAGAGATCCGCGAACTTTCGGCTGACGACCTGCAGTCGAAGCTTAAGGAAGCTCGCGCAGAGCTTTTCAATCTGCGCTTCCAGATGGCCACGAGCCAGCTTGACAACACTGCGCGTGTTCGTCAGGTCAAGAAGGACATCGCACGCATCCAGACCGAAATGCGTGCCCGTGAACTGAGCGCCAAGTAGCTCGCGAACTAAGAAAGGGAGAAACATGAGCGAAGAACGCAATTCTCGCAAAGTTCGCCAGGGCGTCGTGGTGAGCGCGGTGAACGACAAGACGATCGTGGTCCGTGTCATGGAGCGCAAGCCCCATCCGGTCTACAAGAAGATGATGGTCACCACCAAGAAGTTCCATGCTCACGATGAGAACAACGAGGCGGGCGTGGGCGATACCGTCACCATCATGGAGACCCGCCCGCTGTCCAAGATGAAGCGCTGGCGCCTCGTGCGCATCGACGAGCGCGCCAAGTAAACGGCCACCAGCCGACTATTCTAAGAAAGGAAGGTACGAGCAATGATTCAAATGCAGACCATGCTCAAGGTGGCCGACAACTCCGGCGCCCGCAAGGTGCAGTGCATCAAGGTCATCGGCGGCTCCAAGCGCCGCTACGCCGGCCTGGGCGACGTGATCATCTGCTCCGTCAAGGAAGCGATGCCGCACGGCAACGTCAAGAAGGGCGACGTCGTCCGTTGCGTCGTCGTTCGCGTGAAGAAGGAAGTCCGCCGCAAGGATGGCTCCTACATCAAGTTCGACGAGAACGCCGCTGTCCTGATCAACCAGGACGGCTCCCCGCGCGGTACGCGCATCTTCGGGCCTGTCGCCCGCGAGCTGCGCGAGAAGCGCTACATGAAGATCGTGTCTCTGGCACCGGAAACGCTGTAGGGAGGTGTTTCAGCAAATGCCTAACAACATGAAGGTCAAGACCGGGGACAAGGTCCAGGTCATCGCCGGCAAGGACAAGGGCAAGGAGGGCGTCATCCTCCGTGCCATGCCGAAGGAAGGCCGCGTCGTCGTCGAGAAGTGCAACATGGTCAAGAAGGCCATGCGCCCGACGCAGGCGAACCCGCAGGGCGGCATCATGACGATGGAGGCCCCGCTCAACGTCTCCAACGTGATGCTGGTGTGCCCGAACTGCGGCAAGCCGACCCGCGTTTCCATCGATCGCACCTCCGGCAAGCGCGTCCGCGTCTGCAAGAAGTGCGGCAAGCCGATCGATAAATAAAAATCCGGTCGAAATATAAAAATCAAGGCGCTCCGGCGCCTTGAGGCATGTATAATGCCACCTTGCGTTTATTTGACATGACCCTCCCGCCCTTCGGGGCAGGGAGGGACGCTAGGTCGGTAATCTAGCGTTTAATTCATCGAAAGGAACACATTCAATGGCTACTCCTCGTCTGAAGGAAAAGTACGTCTCCGAGATTGTTCCGGCTCTTGAGAAGCAGCTCGAGATCCAGAACATCAACCAGGTTCCGCGCCTGGAGAAGATCGTCGTGAACATGGGCGTTGGCGCTGCCGCCTCCGACTCCAAGCTTCTCGACGCCGCGATGAACGACATGCGCACCATCACGGGCCAGCAGCCCATGATCACCCGCGCTCGCAAGTCCATCGCTGGCTTCCATATCCGCACGGGCATGGCCATCGGCTGCAAGGTCACCCTCCGCGGCGACCGCATGTGGGAGTTCCTGGATCGCCTGCTGGCTGTCGCCCTGCCGCGCGTCCGCGACTTCCGCGGCATCTCCCCGAAGAGCTTCGACGGCCGTGGCAACTACTCCCTCGGCATCACCGAGCAGCTCATCTTCCCGGAGATCGAGTACGACAAGATCGACCGTACCCGCGGTATGGACATCACCTTCGTGACGACCGCTGAAAATGACAAGGACGCCAAGGCCCTGCTGGACCTGCTCGGCTTCCCGTTCAAGAATTAAGCAACTACACTCGAACCCGAGTGAGTTATAGGAAAGAAGGAATTGAATGGCTAAAAAATCGATGATCGCCAAAGCTAAGCGTGAGCCGAAGTTCTCCACGCGCCAGCACAACCGCTGCACCCGCTGTGGTCGCCCGCACGGCTACTACCGCAAGTTCGGCCTGTGCCGCGTGTGCCTTCGCGAGCTCGCTAACAAAGGCGAACTGCCAGGCGTGACCAAGGCTTCTTGGTAAGCAGAGACCAGATCACGTCTTGTGCCGTCGGCCAAGGCGTCAGGGCTACGGGCCCCGACGTACCCGTCGTTCGGCTCATCACGGACCAAAGGAGAAATCATGACCATGACTGACCCGATTGCGGATATGCTCACGCGCATCCGCAACGCGAACACCGCGGGCAAGGAGACGGTCTCCATGCCGTCCAGCAAGAAGCTTGTTGAGATCGCCCGCATCATGGACGAAGAGGGTTACATCGTCCGCTATGACATCGAAGAGGCGTCGCCGCGCAACCAGCTCGTCGTCACGCTGAAGTACGGCGAGAAGAAGGATCGCGCCATCCGCGGCCTCAAGCGCATCTCCAAGCCGGGCCTGCGCATCTACGCTGGCAAGGACGAGCTTCCGCGCGTCCTTGGCGGCCTCGGCACCGCCATCATCTCCACGAGCAAGGGCGTCATGACCGACCGCGACGCGCGCAAGGCTGGCGTCGGCGGCGAGGTCGTCGCCTACATCTGGTAGGAAAGGAAGGGAAACAGCATGTCTCGTATTGGCAAGATGCCCATCACCGTTCCTGCCGGCGTCGACGTGAAGATCGATGGCACGACCGTCACGGTCAAGGGCGCGAAGGGCGAGCTCACTCGCTCCTTCCCCGAGGCCATGATCATCGAGCAGGAGGGTGACCAGATCACCGTCAAGCGCCCGAACGACGAGCGCGAGAATCGCAGCTTCCACGGCCTGACCCGTACGCTCATCGCCAACATGATCGAGGGCGTGACCAACGGCTACTCCAAGAAGCTCGTCCTGGTCGGCGTTGGCTACCGTGCCGCCGTCAAGGGCAAGGACCTGGAGCTGTCCCTCGGCTACTCCCACCCGGTGATCGTCGAGGCTCCCGAAGGTATCACCTTCGAGTGCCCGTCCCAGACGGAGATCATCGTTTCCGGCATCAGCAAGGAACAGGTCGGCCAGATGGCCGCCAACGTTCGCGCGTGGCGCAAGCCTGAGCCGTACAAGGGCAAGGGTATCCGCTACGACAACGAGGTCGTCCGCCGCAAGCTCGGCAAGGCCGGCAAGGGCGACTAACGCGAACTGACTAGGCTGAAGGGATAGATGATGAAGAAACTCCAGAAGAAGCAAGCCAATCTTGCCCGCCGCCATCGTCGTGTTCGCGGCAAGATCTCCGGCACCGCCGAGCGTCCGCGCCTCTGCGTGACCCGCTCGAACAGCAACATGTACCTCCAGTTCGTGGACGACGTCGCCCACGTGACCCTGCTGGGCGTTTCCACGCTCGGCCCGGACTTCAAGGCCACCGGCAAGAACGGCGCCAACGTCGAGGGTGCTACCGCCCTGGGCGAGATCGCCGGCAAGAAGGCGCTGGAGCAGGGCATCACGACCGTCGTCTTCGACCGTGGCGGCAACCTCTATCACGGCCGCGTCAAGGCCGTGGCCGAAGCTGCCCGCGAAGCTGGACTGAAGTTCTAGGAAAGGGTTGTGGTAATGGCTCGTAAACAAGAAAACCAGGCAGCCGTTCCTGAGCTTCAGGAGCGCGTCGTCTACATCAACCGCGTGTCCAAGGTCGTCAAGGGCGGCCGCCGCTTCGCTCTGACCGCTCTCGTGGTCGTGGGCGACGGCAACGGTCGCGTTGGCGTCGGCATGGGCAAGTCCGCCGAGGTTCCGACCGCCATCAAGAAGGGCGTCGAGGACGCGAAGAAGAACATGTTCTCCGTCGCGCTCACCCCGGAGAAGACCCTGCCGCACGAGATCATCGGTGAGTTCGGTGCTGGCCGCGTTCTGCTGAAGCCGGCTACCCCCGGTACCGGCGTTATCGCCGGCGGCCCGGTCCGCGCGGTCATGGAGCTCGCTGGCGTCACGGACGTCTTGACGAAGTCCATGGGCTCCGACAACGCTCTGAATATCGTGAAGGCTGCTGCTGACGGCCTGCGCAACCTGCAGAGCCCTGAAGAGGTCGCTGCTCGCCGTGGCCTTTCCGTCGCCGAGATTTACGGCTGGAAGGAGAAGAACTAATGGCTGAAGCAAAGAAGACCCTGCGCATCACGCAGACCCGCAGCGCCATTGGCCGCAAGGCCGACCAGCTCGCTACGCTGAAGGCGCTCGGCCTTGGCCGTATCGGCAAGACCATCGACCAGGTGGACAACGAGTCCATCCGCGGCATGATCTTCAAGGTCAAGCACCTCATCGAGGTCGAGGAGATCTAACAGCTCATATCGCTTGTCTAAGAGGGAGCCAGCAATGGCTCCCTCTTTTCGTATGCGGGAGCATGAGGTGACAGCGGGGGAGTGCTGTCGAGCGGCTCCCCGTGAGTTCCTTCCTCTGTTACGTCTGCCCAGTTGTGAGGTTTATCAGGCCGATGGTCTGCCTGAAGTTGCCTTATTCCGGCAACGATATATAATCGAAAAGCTTGCGCCGAGATGCATGGTGCAAGCGTGTACGTTAAGTTAGCTGGCGGCGAGCTGCCAGCACCGGAGGATGCGTCCTCCGTAGTCTCGCGAAAAGGAGAAACGAAATGGAACTGAAGGATCTCAAGCCGGCAGCGGGTTCGACCCACTCTCGCAAGCGCGTTGGCCGTGGCCCGGGCTCCGGTTATGGCAAGACCGCCGGCCGTGGTATGAACGGTCAGAAGTCCCGTTCCGGCGGCGGCAAGGGCGCCGGCTTCGAGGGTGGCCAGACCCCGCTCGCGCGTCGTCTGCCGAAGCTCCCGGGCTTCCGCAACATCAACCGCGTCGAGTACGTGCCGGTCAACGTTGCGCGCCTTGAGGAGAAGTTCGAGGCTGGCGACGTGGTCGACGGCGAGTCGCTGAAGGCCAAGCGCATCATCAAGCACGCTGACGACCTGGTGAAGGTTCTGGGCGACGGCGAGCTCACCAAGGCCCTGACCGTCAAGGTCGAGAAGGTCTCCAAGTCCGCTCAGGCCAAGATTGAGGCTGCTGGAGGAAAGGTCGAATCGCCTTGCTAAGCACGATCGTTGACGCGTTCAAGGTGCCCGAGCTGAGGAAGAAGATCCTCTTCACGCTCGCTATCTTGGCGCTGTACCGTTTGGGCGCTTACATTCCGGTTCCGGGCATCCCGTTCCAGGAGTTCGCGACCGCCTTCCAGGATTCGGGCGTCTCTATGACGATGCTCGACCTGTTCACGGGTGGTGCTCTGTCGAACTTCTCGGTGTTCTCGCTGGGCATCATGCCCTACATCACCGCATCCATCATCATGCAGCTGATGCAGGGCGTCATTCCGGCGGTGGGCCGCTGGGCGAAGGAAGGCGAATCCGGTCGTCGTAAGATCACGCAGATCACGCGTTACCTGACGCTGATCCTGGGCCTGATCAACGCGGTGGGCTACCTCTTCCTGTTCCAGTCCGCGCAGTACGGTGTCGCGTTCTCTTCTGAGGTTCCCTACGTTCTGACCTCGCTGCTGATCGTGTTCACGCTGGTCGCGGGCACCGCGTTCATCATGTGGATGGGCGAGCTCATCACCCAGCGCGGTATCGGCAATGGTATGTCGCTCATCATCTTCACGTCCATCGTGAGCCGCGTTCCGTCCGCCATCTTCTCCTCCATCAACATGGAGGCTGACATGGGCTTCGGTATCGCCGTCACGGCGCTCATCATCGTGGTGGTGCTGATCTGCATCCCGGCGATCATCTTCGTCGAGCGCGCTCAGCGCCGCATCCCGGTGAGCTACGCCAAGCGCGTTCAGGGCCGTAAGGTCATGGGTGGTCAGAACACCTATATCCCACTGAAGGTGAACGCTGCGGGCGTTATCCCGATCATCTTCGCCAGCTGTTTGATTTACTTCCCGGCTCAGATTGCTGCGCTGTTCAACATCGACTGGCTGACGAGCTTCGCTAACGCCATCTCCACTGGCTGGGTGAACTGGATCCTGACGCTCGTGCTGATCGTGTTCTTCGCGTACTTCTACACCTCCATGGTGTTCAACCCGGACGAGACGGCTGACAACCTGCGCAAGCAGGGTGGCTTCATCCCGGGCGTGCGCCCTGGCTCTGCCACGGTGCAGTACATCAAGAACGTGATCAACCGCGTCACGCTCCCGGGCGGCCTGTACATCGCCGTCATCGCGGTGGTGCCCTCGATCCTGTTCTTCTTCACGAACAATCAGCTCATTCAGGCGTTCGGCGGCACGTCCATCCTGATTATGATCGGCGTTGCGCTTGACACCATGAGCAAGATCGAGTCGCAGCTCAAGATGCACAACTACGACGGGTTCTTCAAGTAATCGGTTCCGTCGGCCTCCGGCCGACGGAACATGCCGACGCTGCAAAGCGCTCTGGCACCGAATCTTGTCATTCAGAAGGCCCTTGGCGGACCGAAGTCCAGCCAAGGGCCTTCTTCATGCCAATCTTCGGTGCCGGAGCGCTTTTCGCTGACGGTACGAACGACCTGGGTGATGCCTCTGTGATGCCATCTCACGTGCTGTGCCTGGTGTATCATGAACAGGCTGCAGTGCGGACGGCGGAGCCGCCATGTCGCACGGCAGCTGACCGTCCGAAGGGGAGCGGCATCATGCGCCGTCACGCCCCATGTCTGCGCGAGGGCACCATTCGCCCGACCGCTGGAAAGAGGAACATTCATGAGCAAGGGAACCTACTCGTTCACCACCCCCATCTACTACGTGAACGCCGCCCCGCACCTGGGCACGGCCTACACCACCGTCGCCGCCGACACCGTGGCGCGCTACCAGCGCATGAACGGCTACGACGTCGCGTTCGTCACCGGCATGGACGAGCACGGCCAGAAGGTGGCCGAGACCGCCGAGAAGAACGGCATGACGCCGCAGGCATGGTGCGATTCCATGGAGCCGGTCTTCCGCGAGGCGTGGGATCTGCTCGACATCACCTACACCGATTTCGTGCGCACGTCCGAGCCGCGCCAGGCACGCACGGTCCAGAAGTTCTGGCAGGACCTTTATGACCGCGGCTGGCTGTACAAGGGCGCCTATGAGGGTTGGTACTGCGTCCACGAAGAGACCTACTACGCCGAGTCCGACCTCGAGAAGAACGAGGACGGGGAGCTCGTCTGCCCGGACTGTAAGCGCCCGGTGCGTCGCGCCTCCGGCGAGGAGAACTGGTTCTTCAAGCTGTCTGAATTCCAGGAGCCGCTGCTGAAGTTCTACGAGGAGCATCCGGACTTCATTCGCCCCGAAACGCGCAAGAACGAGGTCGTCACCTTCGTGAAGGGCGGCCTGCAGGACCTCTCCATCAGCCGCTCCACGTTCGACTGGGGCGTGCCGCTGCCCTTCGACGAGGGCCACGTTGCCTACGTGTGGGCCGACGCACTGCTCGCGTACCTCACGGGCATCGGCTACGCCGATCCGGAGCGCGAGGGCGAGTTCGACGCCCGCTGGCCCATGCAGTACCACTTCGTGGGCAAGGACATCACGCGCTTCCACTGCGTCATCTGGCCGGCAATGCTCATGGCCGCGGGCCTGCCCATCACGCACACGGTCTTCGGCCACGGCTTCTTGCTCACGAAGGGCGAGAAGATGTCGAAGTCGAAGGGCAACGGCGTGAAGCCGGCCGACCTCATCAAGGTATTCGGCGTGGACGCGTACCGCTACTACTTCATGAGCGACGTTCAGTTTGGCCATGACGGCAACATCTCCATCGAGCGCATGGTGCAGGTCTACAACGCCGATCTGGCAAACACCTGGGGCAACCTGTGCAGCCGCGTGTTCAACATGACCGGCAAGTACTTTGAGGGCAAGGTGCCTGAGGCGCCGGCCTTCGCCGCCGAGAACCCGCTGCGCGAGATCTCCGATCAGCTCTACGCCGAGTATGACGCCTGCATGGCGCAGGTGGACTTCACGGGCGCCGCTGCCGCCGTGCAGAAGCTTGCGAGCCGTGTGAACCTCTACGTGGAGGAGTCCGCGCCGTGGAACCTCGCGAAGGACGAGGCGAAGCGCGACGATCTTGCTGCCGTCATCTACAACGCGCTCGAGGCGTGCCGCATCATCGCGCTGTACATGGCGCCGTTCATGCCGAACACCTCCGCCGAGGTCTTCCGCCGCCTGTCCCTGGGCGACATTGCCGACGTGGCGGACATCGAGTCCGTGACCGCGTGGGGCCAGCTGCCCGCGGGCAACGCGGTGGAGAAGGGCGACCCGCTCTTCCCGCGCCTCGACGTGGACGCCATCGACCTCTCGTTCGCGTAAGCGGCGGCGGTTCATGGCAGAAGACATGCTGCATACGGAAGGCGCGGCGGCCCAGGCTGCCGCGCCTTCGGGCGTTCGGGAAGAGCGCACCGCGTTGGGCGGCGCGGCGTACGAAAGCGCCGCCAAGAAGAGCGTGAACGCGACGGTGGCCTCCGATGGCGTACCG
>CASEJD010000039.1 GCA_949288145.1 uncultured Coriobacteriia bacterium | reverse complement strand
GTTTCCGCCGCCTCGTCGACGGCAGGGGCCGTGCGCTTGGCGCGCGCGTGCTGCACCGGGGCGTGGTCGCGCTTGAGCGCGACGCGCGCGTACGGCGGGGAGTCGAGCGCCGTCACGTCGTCTTCGTCGTCATAGGACGGAACGAGCAGACCGCGAACGCGCTCCACGACGCTGGAGAGCGAGAAGCCCACCACCACAAGGCCGGCGATCAGGACGCCCACCATGACGACCGTGGAGACCACCTGGCCGAACAGCGTGAGCCCCACCCACGCCACGCCGGCGCCCACGTAGCCGCCGCGCTCGGGAAGCGTGAACTCGTTGAACACCATCTGGGCGTTCTCGGCCGCGCCCGGCGAGGACAACGCCATGAGCACGAGGATGGCCAGGTACACGAGCGCGAGGCCGATCGCGATGCGCGCGGAGGCGTTCGGGCGCTCGAAGCGGTATAGGAACGCCGCGCCCACCACGAGCAGCACGAACGGAAGGATGTAGCACCCGATGCCCAGTGCGCTGTGCAGGCCGGTGGACAGCAGGTGCGTGATGAGCGCGTCCGAGGGCATGACCACGATGACGAAGAGCACGATGGCCACGACGGCGATGACCACGCCCACGATATCGCGGCGCGATCGGTCGTCGAGCAGGCGTGCGCGCTGCTCTTCCTCCGCACGGGCGGCGCGCGAGGTGCGCTTGCGCGTTTGCTGGCGCGCCGGCGTGCTCTTCTGGTGTTTGGCGGCCTGCTTGCCGCCCTTCGCGTTCTGTGTCGACCCTCGGGTCACGGTTGCTGCTCCTTGGTTATGCTGCGTTCGTACTGCGTTTCAGGAACACCGCGCGATGCGCGGTGCGAGGGCGCGCTAGGCGCGCGGCGCCTCGAGGACGGTGGCGATGACCATCGGCTTCTGCTTGGTGCGCTCCCAGAGCGCCGTCTGCAGGGACTGGCGGCATGCGCGCTCCCAGTCCTTCGCCGAGCCGCCTTTGCCGAGCGCGTTGGTGAGCGAGCGCTTGACGGCGTAGGCCAAGTCGTCGATCACGTCCGGGTCGTCGCCGCCGGTGATGCCGTGCGTCTCCACGCAGACCGGGCCCGCGACCTCCTTCTTGCGCGCGTTCACGAGCGCCGTGGCGATGGCGATGCCCTGCGAGCCGAGCGTGGTGCGCTCGTCGAGCACGTCCTGCGAGGTGTCGCCCACCGACAGGCCGTCGACGTAGACGATGCCGCTCTGGACGTAGTCGCCGCGACGGACGCCCTTTGCGGAGAGTTCCAGGCCTTCGCCGTTCTCGCAGATGAAGACGTTCTCCTCGGGGATGCCCACGTCCTGGGCGAGCTTCGCGTGCGCGCGAAGGTGCGTGGCCTCGCCGTGGACCGGCATGAAGTTGCGCGGCTGCACGATGGAGAGCACCAGCTTGAGCTCCTCAGCGCCCGCATGGCCGGACACGTGCACGCGGGCACGGCTCTTGTCGTAGACGTCGGCGCCGATCTTCGCGAGCGAGTTGATGACGCGGGTGACGGCCTTCTCGTTGCCCGGGACGGGCGTGGCGGAGATGATGACGGTGTCGCCCTCTTCGATGTCGATGGTCTTGTGCTCGCCGTTGGCGATGCGCGCAAGCGCCGAGAGCGGCTCACCCTGGGAGCCGGTGCACATGATGACGATCTTGTCGGCGGGGATTCCCTTGAGGTCGTAGGCGTCGATGAGGTCGTCGTCGGAGATGTGCAGGTAGCCCAGACGGCGCGCGATGTCCGTGTTTTGGATCATGGAGCGGCCCGTCACGACGACCTTGCGCCCGTTGGCGATGGCGGCGTCGCAAATCTGCTGCATGCGGTGGATGTGGCTGGCGAACGACGCGATGATCACACGACCCGTGGCCCGGCTGATGATGCTGGCGAGCACCTTGCCCACCTCGGCCTCGGAGAGCGTGAAGTTCGGGTTCGTGGCGTTCGTGGAGTCGCTCATCATGAGGTCGACGCCGATCTTCGAGAAGCGCGCAAGCGCGCCGAAGTCGGTGTGGACGCCGTCGATGGGACTCTGGTCGAGTTTGAAGTCGCCCGTGTGGAGCACGTTGCCCGCAGGACTCTGGAAGAAGACGCCCACCGCGCCAGGGATGGAGTGGTTCACGGCGAAGAACTCCGCCGTGATGCATCCCAGCTTGACTTGCTGGCCAGGCTTGATTTCGATGAGCTTGGCGTTCTTCACGCGGTGCTCGGCGAGCTTGCCCTCGATGAGGCCCAGCGTGAGCTTGGTGGCGTAGATGGGCACCTTGCGGTCGAGGTCCTTCAACAGGTACGGCAGCGTGCCGGTGTGGTCTTCGTGGCCGTGCGTGATGACGATGCCGCGCAGCTTGTCGGCGTTCTCGAGCACGTAGGTGTAGTCGGGCAGGATGAGGTCGACGCCGGGGTGGTCGTCGTCCGGGAACATAAGGCCCGCGTCGTCGAGGATCATGTCGCCCTTGCACTCGAAGACCGTCATGTTCTTGCCGATGGCGTCAAGGCCGCCGAGCGGGATCACCTTAAGCTTCGCCTTCGGGTCCTTCCCTGCCGCCGACGAGCCGCCGCCCGAGCGCTTGCCCTGGCGGGACGGAGCGCGGCCCTCGTCCTCGCCGCGGGTGAGCTGCGGGCGCTTGCGCTCGAGCTGGACGTGCTTGTACGAGCGCGTGTTCTTTCGCTTGTTCTCGGCGGCGCCACCCTTCGAGCGGTTGTCGCGTTTGTTCTCTTCCTCGGCCATATGGCTCCTTTCCTTGGGCGGGCGCGCTGCGCGCCCGCGGCGTATGTGGTATGCAACAGCGCCCAGGGCGCTTCCGTTCAAAGTGAGCGGGCCACGTGGGCCCGCGTGCATTCGGTTGATTATACCGAAGGTGGGTAATGCCCGCTCAATGCGTCACGAAATGGACAATCGCGGTTGAAACAAGAAACGGCAGGCGGAGCACCCGCCTGCCGTTCGATCGCTCGGTCTGTGCCAGCGGCTTACAGCACGCCAACCTCGCGCATGATCTGCTCGAGCGTAGCGGACTGCTCCGGCGTGGCGTCGATGAGCGGCAGACGGACGCCGCCGACCGGGAAGCCCGAAAGCTTCAACGCTTCCTTGACCAGGATGGGATTCGCGGTGGCAAAGAGGCCCTTCATGAGCGGAAGCAGGCGCTCGTTGGCTTCCGCGGCCTTCTCCCACTCGCCCGCGGCGCACAGGTCGACAATCTCCTTCATGCGCGCCGGCGCGACGTTGCCGATGGTGGAAATGACGCCCGCGCCGCCGAGCTGCATGATCTGGTAGGTGGCGGAGTCGTCGCCGGAGTAGACGCTGAAGCCTTCCTTCGCGCCGTCGACGATGGTCTTCACCTGCTCCATGTCGCCGGAGGCCTCCTTGACGGCGATGACATTGTCGCAGTCGTTGGCGATGCGCAGCGTGGTCTCGGCGGTCATGTTCACGGAGCAGCGGCCCGGGATGTTGTACAGGATGATGGGCAGCTCGACCGCGTTCGCAATGGTCGTGAAGTGCTGGTAGAGGCCCTCCTGCGGCGGCTTGTTGTAGTACGGGACGACGAGCATGAAGCCGTCGACGCCAAGCTGCTCGACCTCGCGCGCGAAGTCGACCGTGTCCTGCGTGCAGTTGTCGCCCACGTTGGCGATGACAGGCACCTGGCCGTCGATCTCGGCAACGATGGCCTTGAACAGCTCGATCTTCTGCGGGTAGAACACCGTGGGACTCTCGCCGGTGGTGCCGTTGATGATGAGCGAGTCGGCACCGCCCTCGACCAGACGACGTGCGAGCTCGCGCGCGCGCTTGAGGTCGAGTTCACGGTTCTCGTCGAACGGGGTGACCATAGCCGGGATCATGCGCCCGAAGCGGGGCTGCGAGGCTGCCGTCATATCTGTCTCCTTTACAGGTAGTTTCTCCGTAACCATCCGTGCATTGTACGGCAGCGAAAACGACCGTACAACCGGGAGCGTCCAATCGTCCGGTGAATGCAGAAGAGGGTCGGACGAAATGCCCGACCCTCTGCAATGTCAGCGCGTGAACGGAGGAGGCTGTTAGTCCATGAACGTCTCGAGGCCGACGATAAGGCCCTCGCGCTCCCCCACGCTGCGGATGCCCAGCAGCACGCCCGGCATGTAGCTCTGGCGGTCCCACGAGTCGTGACGGATGGTGAGCGTCTGACCCAGGGAGCCGAAGACGACCTCCTGGCTGGCGACGAAGCCCATGGAGCGCACCGAATGCACCGGCACGCCGTCCACGAGAGCGCCGCGCGCGCCTTCCATGCCAGGCATTTCGGTTTCCTTGCTGGGCGCGGCGCTCGTGAAGTCGCGCGCCTCCGCGATGATCTGGGCGGTGCGCACGGCGGTGCCGGACGGAGCGTCCTTCTTATTGCAGTGGTGCAGCTCGATGACCTCCGCTTCGGGGAAGAACGGTGCGGCAGCCTTTGCGAACTGCATCATGAGAACGGCGCCGGTCGTGAAGTTCGGCGCGTAGAAGAGGCAGGTACCCTCAGGGGCCAGCGCAGCGAGCTCCTCGAGCTTCTCGTTAGACAGGCCCGTCGTGCCGACGACGCAGTCCACGCCGGCGGGTAGCGCCACGCGGAGGTTGCCCTCCACGACGTTGGGCTGCGTGAAGTCGACGAGCACGTCGAACTCCTTGTTCGCGAGCGCGTCGGCGATGGTGGCGTACACCGGGATGTCCAGGTCGCCCTTCGCGTTCGGGTCGATGCCGCACGCGAGCTCCATGTCCTCAGCGGCGTTCACCGCGCCCACGACCGCCGTGCCCATGCGCCCGGCGCACCCAGAGACTGCAACCTTGATCATCTTGACCGCCTTCCATGTGATTACGTGTTTTGGCCTACGATAGCGCAGTTTGCGCGCGCAGGGCGTTTCGAACGCGAGAAACATGCGAGCTTCTCGGATGGCGGCGCCACCTGCCGAACGACCGCCGTAAAATAAGCGCCTCGGATCCCTTCGGACCCGAGGCGCCTTCTCATGCAAGCGCTCTATTGATGCGCTGTGTTATGCGTCGTGGCGGCGGCGCGGGGTGCGGTGCTCGCGCTCGCTGCGGCCGGGACGGTTGTCGCGACGCTCGCCGTTGCCGCGGCCCGGGCGGTCACTGCGGCGCTCGCGGTGGCCGTTCTCATAGCGCGGCTCGTCGGAAGCGGCCGGGGCCTCCGGCTTGTCGAGGCGGTCAAGGGAGATCTTGCCCTTCTCGTCAACCTCAATGACCTCGACCTTCACAACGTCACCGAGGTTCAGGACGTCCTCTACCTTGCCTACGCGGCCGTTGGCCATGCGGGAGATGTGCAGCAGGCCGTCCTTGCCGGGCGTCAGCTTGATGAAGGCGCCGAAGTCCTTGATGCCGACGACCTCGCCCTCGTAGACCTCGCCTACCTCGGGCTCTTTGACGATGCCGAGGATGGCGGCCTTCGCGGCAGCGCCCGCGGTGCCCTCGATGGCGGCGATGTGGACAGTGCCGTCCTCCTGAATCTCGATGGAGGCGCCGGTCTCGTCCTGGATACCGCGGATGACCTTGCCGCCCGTGCCGATGACGTCGCGGATCTTGTCGACCGGGATGTGGATGGTCTCGATGCGCGGAGCGTACGGCGAGAGCTCGGGGCGCGGCTCGGCGATCTGCTCGAGCATGGCGTTCAGGATGAACGCGCGGCCGTCGTGGGCCTGCTTGAGTGCGCGGGCCAGGATTTCGACGGAGAGGCCCTTCGCCTTGTTGTCCATCTGCAGTGCGGTGATGCCGCGCTCGGTGCCGCAGACCTTGAAGTCCATGTCGCCGAGGAAGTCCTCGATGCCCTGGATGTCAGAGAGCACGACCACGTCGTCGCCCTCCTTGATGAGGCCCATGGCGATGCCGGAGACCGGACGGCTGATCGGCACGCCGGCGTCCATGAGGGCCAGGGTGGAACCGCACGTGGAGGCCATGGAGGACGAGCCGTTGGACTCGAGCACCTCGGAGACCACGCGGATGGCGTACGGGAAGTCGTCCTCGGACGGGAGCACCGGGATGAGCGCGCGCTCGGCAAGCGCGCCGTGGCCGACCTCGCGGCGCTTCGGGGCGCCCATGCGGCCGGTCTCGCCGGTGCAGTACGGCGGGAAGTTGTACTGGTGCATGTAGCGCTTGCCCTCGACCGGTTCGATGGTGTCAAGGCGCTGCCACTCGTTCAGCATGCCAAGGGTGCAGACGGAGAGCACCTGCGTTTGGCCGCGCTGGAACAGGCCGGAACCGTGGACGCGAGGCAGGTAGCCCGGCACGATGTGCAGCGGGCGGATCTCGTCGGCACGGCGGCCGTCGGCGCGCTCGCCGGTCTCGATGACCATGGCGCGCATGGCGTGCTTCTCGAGGAGCTTCAGCTCAGCGGCGATGTCGGAGCCCCAGGCAGCGCGCTCGTCCTCAGAGAACTCGTTCTCCTTGATGGCGGCCTTGAGCTCCTCGACCTTGCTCATGCGGGCGAGCTTGTCGGCGTCCTTGAGGGCGGCGGACATCTGGTCGAAGTACGGCTCGACGCGCTCCTTGATGGAGGGGTCTGCCACGTGGATGGGCCATTCCTTCGGCTCGGGGTTCACCTTCGCGAGGAACGCGGCCTGCTTCTCGCAGAACGCGGCGATGGCCTCCTGGCCGAACGCCATAGCGGCGAGCATGTCCTCCTCGGAGATCTCCTTCGCGCCCGCTTCGACCATGGAGATGTAGTCGGCGGTGCCGGCGATGGTGAGCTCCACGTCGGAGGTCTCCTGCTCCTCGTAGGTGGGGTTCACGATGAACTCGCCCGTCTCGACATTGCGGGCGATGCGCACGCACGCGGCCGGGCCGTCGAACGGAGCGCCGCCGCACAGGAGCGCGGCGGAGGCGCCGCCCACGCAGATGCAGTCCGGCGGGTTCTGGCCGTCGCAGACGAGCGTGGTGGCAACGACGTGGACTTCCTGCTTGAAGCCGTCCGCGAAGCCGGGACGGATGGGACGGTCGATCATGCGAGCCGTGAGCGTGCCCTTCTCGGACGGACGCGCCTCGCGCTTGAGGTACCCGCCCGGGATGCGGCCGACGGAGTACATCTTCTCGATGAAGTCCACGGTGAGCGGGAAGAAGTCATAGTCTTTCTGCTCCTTGGACACGACGGCGGTGACGAGGCAGGTGGTGTCGCCCTGGGTCACCAGGACGGCGCCGGAGGCCTGCTTGGCCAGCTCGCCCGTCTCGAGGCGGTACTGCTTGCCGTACAGCTCGAAGGATTCGACGATTTTTTCCATGTTCTCTTTCTACGCTTTCTCTCACCCTTGCGCCCTATTGCGTCAAGGCTTCTTCGGGCGCCAACCCCTGCCAGCGCCCCCGAGCAGCCCCGCCCACGGCGAGGCCGACCGGTTCGGGCTCAGCCCGGTATACAAACAAAGGCCCGCGAGAGCGGGCCTGAGTTCACGCTAGATGTTGTCGCGGATGCCGAGCTTCTTGATGAGCGCGCGGTACTCTTCGATGTCGCGGTTCTTGATGTAGACCAGCAGACGACGACGCTTACCGACGAGCATCAGCAGGCCGCGGCGAGTGTGATGGTCCTTCTTGTGGACCTTCAGGTGCTCGGTCAGGTTGCGGATGCGCTCGGACAGGATGGCGACCTGGACCTCGGCGGAACCGGTGTCCTGCTCGTTCTTGCCGTACTCCTTCACGAGCTCAGCGACGCGCTCGCGAGAGATGGAAAGACGATCTGGCATGATGTTCACCTTTCTACGTGCGCCCGAAGGCGCCCTTGCACTACCCTTTCCGCTGAGTGCGCATGCGGTGGACATGCGGACCAAGCGGAAAGCCGCCGTGAAAACACAGCCTGTCTAGAATAGACGCTCGCGCGGCGGTGGGCAAGCATGATTCCTCGAGATGCCACGAAGCCGCAAATGCTCCATAACTGGCGGTGCAGCTGGCCGCATCACGCGGCTCACGACCAGGTTGCCAGCAGAAACGAGAGCGACCGAAGGCGGCTGCCGACGTGCTCGTCCGCCAAATCTTGGACGAGCCTGAGGACGTCGCGCACGTGCGCCTCGTCGGCTTGCAGCGAGGCGGCATCCGCGAACGGACGGTGCAGCAGGTCGCGCGCAAGCAGGCACGCACCAGCATTGACGCGACGGGTGCCGTGACGTGCGGGACCATGAGGCGTAGCGGACGCGTGCAGGGCGGCGTCGCATTCGTCGCACAGCAGCCCTCCCTCCCGTGCGTCGAAGGCGACCGTGGCGCGGTCGAACGCGATGGGCTCCCCGCAGGCGGCGCAGTGCGCGAGCGACGGGCGGAACCCCGCGAAGGCGAGCTCCTTGAGCAGGCACGCGGCGCAAAGCAGACGGCACGCCGCGATCGCGCCGGGTGCCGCAGGAGCCCCAGGAGTGCCCTCCTCCGCCTGGCATGCTTCAAGCGAGCGCTCCATGGCGCCAAGCGCTGCGACGGCGCACTGGAACAGCCGGGGATTCTCAAGCCCCTCCTCCGCCGTGCGGAACGCGAACTCGACGATGGGAAGCGATGCCGACGAGGCGTCGAAATCCGCGCGCACAGCGCGCATGCTCTTCACGAAGCGCGTCTCCTGCACGACGTCGAGGCTCCGTCCGCGCGCGATGAGCGCGTCGATCACGGCGCAGGGCTCCAAGCGGGCCGCGAACGGGCTTTTCGGCTTGCGCGCGCCGTGCGCCACCGCGCGCGCTATCGACCCGTCCTCCCTGAGCAGCGTGACGATGAGGTCCGTCTCCTTGAGCTTCGTCTTGCGGAGCACGAGCGCCGTCGTGCGGTACGTTCCCTGCCCGCTCATGATGAGGCTCTGAACGCGTACAGTCCGATGGCTTGCTCGGCAAGGCGTTGCGGGTCCCACGAGATGTCCGAGTTCGCGCTCGAGTACGGGTCGTTGATCCAGACCGTGCCGTCCTCGGCCATCCCGGTAATGACGAAGAAGTGGCCGTTTTCCGTGAAGTCGCCCTTCCCCACGTTGCAGATGAGCACCTGGCCCTGCGCGAGGGCGTCGGTGATGGAGCGTGCGGACGTGCGCAGCACGGTGCACGAAAGGCCGAGCTCGCGGGCAACGCCGGGAAGGAACTCGGCGAAGGTGCCTTCTGATTCGCTCACGAACCCACGGTCGATGGCAAGCTGCGCCATGTCCGCGGGCGAGCGGTCGGAGCGGCCTGTGAGCGCGGTGTAGACCATGGACAGCGAGGTCGGGCAACAGCCGGTCAGGCCAAGCGGACCGGAGCTGTATTCCATGAAACCCCAACGGACATCCCATTGGTACAGCCGCGGCACGGCGATGCCCCCGCTGGTCTGAGCCGGGATGTCTTCTGCGGTGATGCCGCCCGTGGCGGGCGTCGGGTACGCGTCGAGCACCTGCGCCACGTACGCGCGAGCAGGCGGCTCTTTCGCCGCGAGCTCGAGCAGCTGCGTCTGGTATTCGGCGCCGAAGCGGCCGTAGTCGGCGGCACGGCGGACGGCGTAGCGAACGTTCACGTCGTCGACAGCCGCGGCGCGCAGCGTCTGCGAGAGCTGTGGTTCCATGTCGGCGGGAAGCCACGCGGTCGTCGGGTCGAACGAGGCCTCGCTTGGAGCGCTCTGGGCGGCACCGTCCTGGGGCGGCGTGCCGTCGGCATCTCCCTGAGGAGCGAGCCGCGCGGGGCCGATCACGGCAAGCGCGACGAGCATGCACACGGCGAGCACCGCGAACGCGCCGACGACGATGCGGTTGCGAACGCGGTGCGAAGAACCGTCCGCGTATGGCGTGTAAACGGCAACGCGCTTATAGGACGGGCGCGCGTTCGCGGCGCGCGTCTGGGCGCCTGCGGCGTCGGCAGATCGAGGGCGCGCATGGCTGGGCTCACGAACCGCGGGCGAGTCAGTGCGCGTCGAGGGTTCCTCGGCGTCTGATCGGGCGGTTCCGGCTTCTCGGAACGTGGGCTCGTACGCACCCGTGCCCGCGATACGGCGACGACCTTCGCTCGGTTGCTCTGTCCGTTGGGCGGGCACGGGCTAGATGCCTTCTCCGTACCCGAAGCGCCTGATTTGGTTGAGGTCGCGACGCCAGTTCTTCTTGACCTTCACGCGCAGGTCAAGGAAGACTCGCGTGCCTAGCAGCTGCTCCAAGTCCGCACGCGCTTCGCTGCCGACCTGCTTGATTGCGGCACCGCGCTTGCCGATGATGATGCCTTTCTGGCTGTCGCGCTCCACGAAGATGGTCGCGTAGATGGAGTTGAGCTTCGTCTTGCGCTTGTACTCCATGTGCTCCACCACCACGCCGATGGCGTGCGGGACCTCGTCATGGAACGAGCGGAGGATCTTCTCGCGGATGAACTCGGCGATGATCACCTCGATAGGCTGGTCGGTCTCCATGTCGGCAGGGAACCACTGCGGGCCTTCGGGCAACGATTCGGCGACGGCGGCGACGAAGCCGTCCACGTTCTCACCGGTCTTCGAGGACAGTGCCACGTACGCGTCCCACGCGCCCAGCTCGTCGGCTGCCTGGCGTTGGCGTTCCACCTCTTCAGGGGTGGCAAGGTCGGTCTTGGACAGGACGAGGACCTTCTTCGCGCGCAGCGGTTTGAGCTGCTCAGCGACCCAGGCGTCACCGCGGCCGACCGGCTTGGAGGAGTCCACCAAGAACGCGACGACGTCGACGTCCTTGAGCGCCTCGAGCGCGGAGACATTGAGCTCTTCGCCGAGCACGTCGTGCGGTTTGTGGATGCCAGGCGTGTCGACGATGACCATCTGGAACTCCGGGCGCGTGAGCACGGCGCGGAAGCGATGGCGTGTGGTCTGCGCGGTGTTCGACGTGATGGCGATCTTCTTGCCCATGATGGCGTTGAGCAGCGTTGATTTGCCCGCGTTCGGGCGGCCGACGAGCGTGACGAAGCCGCTGCGGAACCCGTCCTGGACGGCGGGCGCCATGCTCTGCGAGCCTTCGCTCGAGCCGAGCGCGACGGCGATCATGTCGTCGAGCGAGGGTGCGTCGACACCATCGTCCTCCTCAAGGTCGAGGTCTTCCTCTTCGAAATCGTCCTCGTCGGCGAAGTCCGCCTCGAAGGCCTCCTCGCGTGCGTCCTCGGCCAGGCGGGCGCGTGCGTTGTCGGCGGGATTCAGGTTGAAAGCGTCGGTCATGGCGCAGGCTTCTTTCTCTCCATCAGGCGCGATGAGCGCCACGTGAATGCCGCGCAGGGTGGGCGCGCGGCATGGTTTCATGGGACATTCTATCAACGGCGTGGCGGCGATGCGCCATCACCCGAGAAGGGACATAAGCGCAGGAAGGTACACGAGCGCGGCGACGGCCACGCTCATGACGGCCGCGATGAGCGTGGCGCCCGCGGCCGCGTCCTTCGCACGCTTCGCGAGCTCGTGCCATTCGGGCGAAACGAGGTCGACCACTGCCTCAACGGCGGTGTTCACGCACTCGAGCGCCATGACGACGCCGATGCACACAACCACCGCGACGACGCCCCACGCGGGCACGTGCAAGACCGCCGCCAAGGCGACGGCAAGGACGGCCACCGCGCAGTGGATCTTCATGTTGCGCTCGTGCTTAAGCGTCTCAAGCACGCCCGAGCCGGCGCAGGCGAACGCGTGCGCGAGCGTGTAGCGCGCGCCCTCGTCCTTGCTCGCGTTCGTGCGGACGAACGGGGTGTCCTTGCGCTCGGTGCTCACGCGCGCTCCGCCCAGGCGGCGAGCAGTTCGGTCTGGAGGGCTTCCATCTCCTCGGCCTCGTCGTCCTCGATGTGGTCGTAGCCGCACAGGTGGAGCAGGCCGTGCACGAGCATGAGGCTCACTTCCTGCTCGAAGGTGTTGCCGTAGCCTCCCGCCTGCCGTTCCACCACGTCGACGGCGATGACGATGTCGCCGAGCTCGAAGACCTCGGCGCCTTCCCCTTCAGAATCCTCCATCTCGTCGAACAGGCCGTCGCACTCGAAGGACAGCACGTCGGTCGGGCCGACTTTGCCGCGGTACTCCTCGTTCAAGCGCGCGATCTCCTCGTCGTCCACGAACGTGACCGACACCTCCGTGTTCTCGGGCGCCTCCTCGTGCCGCAGCACCATGAGCGCGAGCTCCTCAAGCGGCAGGGGCTCGGTCATCTCGGGACGGTAATCGTGGTTGAAGTGCACTTCCATGCTAGTTCGCCTCCTTGTCGCACGTGGCTTTCGCGTTGGGCGACGCATCGTCGTGGTCTGCTGCTTCTGCTGCGTGCGCGTCGCGCACGCGGGCTCCACGGCGTGCGCTTTGGGCGCCCTCTGCCTCGGCATAGGCGGAGACGATGGCTGCCACGAGCGAATGACGGACGACGTCCTTGCCGGTGAGGTCGCAGAAGCTGACGCCGTCTAGGCCTTCGATCACCTGGCGCACGTGCTTGAGCCCGGAGACGCCCTTCGGCAGGTCAAGCTGGGTGATGTCGCCGGTCACGACCATCTTCGAGCCGAAGCCCAGGCGCGTGAGGAACATCTTCATCTGCTCAGGCGTGGTGTTCTGCGCCTCGTCCAGGATGATGAAGCTGTCGTTCAGGGTGCGGCCGCGCATGAACGCGAGCGGCGCGATCTCGATGACGCCGTCCTCGATGAGCTTGTTGCCGCGCTCCATGTCGGTCATGTCGAAGAGCGCGTCGTAGAGCGGCCGAACGTAGGGGTCCACCTTCTCTTCGAGCGTGCCGGGCAGAAAGCCCAGGCTCTCCCCCGCCTCGACGACAGGCCGCGTCAGGATGATGCGGCCGACCTCCTTGCGCTTCAAGGCGGCGACGGCCATGGCCATGGCGAGGTAGGTCTTGCCCGTGCCCGCCGGGCCGATGCCGAAGGTGATCGTGGACGAGCGGATGGCGTCGACGTAGCGCTTCTGGCCGCCCGTCTTCGGACGGATGGCGCGCCCGCGGTACGTGAGCAGGATGTCGTCGCGCAAGGTCTGCGGCGCGAGCTCGCCGGTGCGAAGAAGGTCGATCGCGTGTCGGACGTCGTCCTTCGTGGGCTCGGCGCCGCCTTCGACCTGCTTGATGAGGTCGGTGAACAGCGACGTGAGAGCGTGCACTTCTATGGAGTCGCCCGAAAGGTTGATGGCGTTGCCGCGCACGGAAATGCGCGCGGAGTACGCTTGCTCGACGATGTGGAGCAGCTCGTCAGAGGGGCCGACCACGCGCGCCATGTCCACGGTGGCGGGCGCGGTCAGGGTGATGTTGGTGGCGCTGTGAATCTCTTCCATAGCGTCACAGTATAGCGCAGCGCGCCCGGCGGCTGGGCCAGGCGCGCGAAGGGCAACGTGCGAACCTCGGTGGCGATTTAGTCGCCTCCAAGCCGCATGTTGGTGTCAAGCTTGAGCGGAATAAGCACACCGGCCTGCACCTCCGTTGGCACTGCCACCTCATGGTAGCTCTCTGTCATGCCGCGGCCGTCCGCTTCCACGAGCACGAGCTCGGTAGTGCCCGCGCGACGGTCGAAGTCCGCTTCGCGCAGCTCGTCGGAGAGTGCGAGCAAGCGAGCGGTCCGCTCGGTCTTCACGGCGTCCGCGACTTGGTCTGCGCGCGCCGCTGCCGGGGTGCCCTTGCGCCGCGAGTACGGAAACGCGTGGATTTTCGAGAATCGACAGGCGCGCGCGAGGCGCATCGTCTCCTCGAACTCCACGTCCGTCTCGCCCGGGAATCCGGCGATGATGTCGGTGGACAGCGAGATGCTGGGCACGCGGTCGTGCAGGCGGTCGACTAGTCGCTCGAAGAACTCTGCGTCGTAGGGACGGCGCATCTCGTGCAGGACTTTCGTGGAGCCGGCTTGCAACGGCAGGTGCAGGTGACGGCAGATGCGGCCGTCGGATTCGGCGAGGGCCTCAATGAGCGCATCGTCCACGTCGCGCGGCTCGATGGAGGAGACGCGGAAGCGTGCGCCCGTGCTGTCGGTCTCCGCGAGCAGCGCGCGCAGCAAATCGGCAAGGCGGTATCCGTCCGGTTGACGGTACGACCCCAGGTTGATGCCCGTGAGCACGATCTCGCGCACGCCCGCACGGGCGAGCGCTGCTGCCTCGGCCACGATCTCGGCGCGGGGGCGGCTCCACGCGCGTCCGCGCGCTACGTGGACAATGCAGTACGAGCACGCGTTGTTGCAGCCGTCCTGCACTTTCACGCCCGCGCGCGTGGGGAACGCGGCGCCCACGCGCAAGGCGGGCGCCGCGTTCGATGCGTTGGCGCCATGTGGCGCGCTCGAGCTTTCAATGCTGCCCACGCGCGTGCGCTCGTCGGGGGCGGTCGCGTCGAGCGCGACGTCGACGACCTTCGACTTGTCAGGCTCGACGACGACGCGCGCGGACATCTCGAGGAACTCTGCCGGGTCGATGACGGCAGCGCAACCGGTGACGACCACAGTGGCGTTCTCCGAGGCGCGCAGGGCGCGCCGGACGGCCTTGCGCGTCTTCTTCTCGGCTTCGCCCGTGACGGTGCACGTGTTGACGACGACGACGTCCGCCTGCGCGGCGGGCGCCACGTCGAACCCGCGCGCAGCAAGGGACGCCTGGAAACCGTCGGACTCGACGCGGTTGACCTTACAACCCAGGTTCACGACGGCGAATCGCGGACGCCTCGCCTCGACCATCTAGCGGCCCTCCAGCTCGTAGAGTACAAGCGCGGGCGCGACGACTCCGGCGGTCTCGGTGCGCAGGATGGAAGGCCCGAGCGTGACGACGTGCGTGCGCGGGCACGCTTCTTGGAAGAGGGCCACCTCGCGGGAGGTGAGCCCGCCCTCGGGCCCGACGACCACGGCGACGCGCGCGTCGGCAGCATCGGCGCAGCCGCACGCGCC
>CASEJD010000038.1 GCA_949288145.1 uncultured Coriobacteriia bacterium | reverse complement strand
GTTGAGACGGGCGGCATTCGCGCTGGTGGCGGGGCTGATTGGCGTCTCAGGCGGGCGTGAGACGCGCCCGGGCGGCAGGGTGAGACGCGGCGGGAGGTGCGCGCGGTGAGCTGGTGGACAGAGGAGCAGGACGACGTCCTGCGCGAGGTGAGCTTCCGGGGGGCCGCCTACGCCGCCGCCGAGATCGAGCGGCGCTGCGGAGTGCGCCACTCGGTGCGGGCCGTGGAGATGCGAGCGAGCCGGATCCACTGCTCGCTCGCCGTCCAGTCGGTGTGCCCCTCGTGCGGGGCGGTGGGCGTGAAGATCAACCGGCAGACGGGGATGTGCCCGCTGTGCACCGAGCGCTACCACCTGGAGCAGGAGCGCGCCTTCAACGAGCAGCTGGAGCGAGAGCGGGCGGCGTGCGAGGAGTCCGCCGAGCTCGCCGACGTTAGGCGCGAGCGGGACAAGATGCGGCAGCGGAACTCGCGGCTGTGCAGGAAGTATGGGCTCAAGGGGAGGCGGGAGCGGAAGTGCTGACGCCTCAATCGCCTTGCCGGTTCCTCTCGCCCCAGACGCACAGGAGGTCGAGGACCTCCATGAGCGACGCGCCTCGCTCCGTGAGCGAGTACTCGACGCGCGGCGGGATTTGCGGGTACTCCCTGCGCGCGACGAGCCCGTCGGCCTCGAGCTCCTTGAGGCTCCGCGAGAGCGTGCGGTCGGATACCCCACCGAGGTAGCGGCGCATCTCGTTGAAGCGGACGGGCTGGTACTCCATGAGGCAGTAAAGGATTGACATCTTGTGCTTGCCCCGGATGAGCGAGAGCGTGTAGCTGTACCCCGTGCCCTCGAACGACGCGCCCTCTATGCCCCGCCCCATGTCGCACCCCCTCCGTGAAGCTCCCGTCGCATGCGCTTTACCAAATGATAGCACCTGACATTAATGCCGGTACTTAACAGAATGAGGACGCAGGGAGATACTCGAGGCAGGATTGCGCGGCCTGGTGCGGCCGCTCGAGCAGAGGAGGAGAGGCCATGAAAAAGAATCTCGGCGTGGCGGGCGAGCTGTTTCCCCAGTCGGTCTTCATCGTCGCGAGCTACGGGGAGGACGGGACGCCAAACGCCATGAACGTCGCGTGGGGCGGCGAGTGCACCCGCACGCAGGTGGCGATCAACATCGGCGACCACAAGACGACCGACAACATCCTGGCGCGCAGGGCGTTCACGGTTGCGCCCGCCGACGCGGCGCACGTCGCCGAGGCGGACTACTTCGGTATCGCCACCGGGCGCAGGGTCAACAAGGCCGAGGGGTCGGGGCTGACCTTCACGCGTTCCGAGTTCGTCGACGCGCCGGTCATCGAGGAGTTCCCCCTCACCATGGAGTGTCGCGTGGTTTCCGTCGAGGACTGGGCCGGCGAGAAGCGCTTCGTTGGGGAGATCGTCAACACCCGCGTCGACGAGGCGGTGCTCGACGGAGAGGGGCGCGTCGACTTCTCCCGGATGCGCCCGATTGTGTACGACTCGACGCGTCGCGTCTACCGGGTCGTCGGGGAGGAGGTCGGCGGCGCCTGGAGCGCGGGGAAGGCCTTGATGTAGGCTCCACCCAGCAGCGGGCGGAGGGCTTGTCCGGGCGCCCGGAGGGGCGCCCCTCTGTGTGACGCGCCACGAGAATCCACCGTGAGGGAATCTATCGACCTTTCACGGGGGTGATTGCATGGCGAGGCGGGCGAAGCTGACGCAGGAGATGGTCGACGAGGCGATCCGCCTCAAGGCGGACGGGCTCTCGAACGGCGACATCATCTGCGCGCTGGGCATTCATGAATCAACGTTCTACCGCTGGATCGGAGATCCCAAGAACAAGCTGCAGCGCGAGTTAAGCGAGGGGCTAAAAAAGGAGGAGTCGGCGTTCAAGCGGACGCTGCTCACGACGATCCGCTCGGCGGCGCTCGCGCGCAACCAGTACTGGACGGCGGCGGCGTGGCTGCTCGAGCGCAAGTACCCCGACGAGTTCGGCAAGGCCGAGCGCCAGCGCGACGACGCGAAGGTGGACGCCGCGCCCAGGATCGTGCTCGGCGTGGTGGCGCAGCCGGTGCAGGAGAAGCTGCCGGGATTCGACCAGACGGCGGAGGGGCGCGCCGATGGTTGACGCCTCCTCGCTCGTCATCCCGCGCTTCCACGACGTGCTGGGCGACGTGATGGCCCACGGTCACACGCACTACTGGCTGCACGGCGGGCGCGGGTCCACGAAGTCGAGCTTCATCAGCGTTTGCATCGTGCTGCTCCTGCTGGCGCACCCGGAGGCGAACGCGGTGGTGGTGCGCAGGTTCTCGAACACGCTGCGCGACTCCGTGTTCTCTCAGATGACATGGGCGATTGCGGCGCTGGGGCTCGACGAGTGGTTCCGCGCGCGCATCTCTCCGATGGAGCTGACCTATTTGCCGACGGGGCAGCGCATCGTGTTCCGTGGGGCGGACGATCCGCTGAAGCTCAAGGGCGTGAAGTTCGCGCGCGGGTACGCTGCTGTGGTCTGGTTCGAGGAGCTCGACCAGTTCGACGGCATCGACGCAGCGCGCTCGATCCTCAACTCCCTGCGGCGCGGTGGGGACGACTTCTGGATCTTCTACTCGTACAACCCTCCGAGGACGCTCTGGAGCTGGGTGAACCGCGAGGAGTTGGAGCGGGAGCGGCGCGCGGACACGCTGGTGCGCCGGTCCTCGTACTTGGATGTGATCGTCTCGCACCCCGAATGGCTCGGTGCGCCGTTCATCGAGGAGGCAGAATACCTCCGCGAGGTCGACGAGCGGGCTTGGCGCAGCGAGTACCTGGGCGAGGTGACGGGGACGGGCGGCTCGGTGTTCAACAACGTCGTCTCGACGCGCCTGTCCTACGCGGCGTGCCGGAGCTTCTCGCGCACGCGGTGCGGCGTGGACTGGGGCTGGTTTCCCGACCCCTGGAGGTTCGTGCGCATGGGCTGGGAGCCCGGCGAGAGGAGGCTCACGATCTTCGGCGAGCTCTCGGCGAACCGCAAGACGCCTGCCGAGACGGCGGCACTGGTGACCGATGCGCTCACCTACGCCGACGAGCCCGGCGAGGACGCCTACCTCCACGACGAGCTCATCTGGTGCGACGACACGCCGGACGGCAAGCAGTCGATGGCCGTGTGGCGGCGCGAGGCGGGGCTGCGGGTGCGGCCGGCGAGGAAGTCGAACATGCGCAGGCTCTCGTACGAGTGGCTGGCGGGGCTGCGCGAGATCCGCATCGACCCGGAGCGGGCGCCGCTCGCCTACGAGGAGTTCCGCCTCAAGGAGTACGAGCGCGACCGCGACGGCACGTGGGTCGACGACATCCCGGACGGGAACGACCACAGCGTCGACGCGGTGCGCTACGCGATGATGGACGACGTGCTGAGGGGCTAGGCTTGCGAGCGTTCTTCTCGAATGTTTTAATTTAAACCTTGGGATTCAGCTTGATTTTTGAAAGGTCGGGCATCTTAATTCGACCGCTTCCCCCGAGAACCGCTACCCCGGCGATCACGCATGTTCCGACGATGCCCGCAGCAACCTTCAGCCCCCTCCAAATGAGATCCTGATTCATCTTGTGGACCTCAACGTTGTCCGCGTTCAATTTCAGGAGGCAGTCGTTGATGTGGTTTCTCTCTTCTGGGGTTAGGTCATCTCTATCAAGCTGAGCCTTGAAGATGTCAATGATGGCGTCCATGCGAGTGAGAGTTGCCTCGCCTGACTTCTCATTGGCATCCAGGGCGGCCACGTATGCGTTTTTGCCCTCTTCCGCAAGCCCAAGCATGCCCTTCATGAGCTCCGGGAACTGCCCAAGGGCCTTGATGGCGACCTCTGGTTCCATCTGTGGAATCATGTTGACAAACTCGACGATTCTTTCCCCGCTCAGTTGGCGAAAGGTCTCGATGCCGAGCATTCGCTTTACTGCTGCCTCGTTGTACAGAGGGGCATGCTCAGAACTAGATGACATTTTCTCAACCTCCAGACATCGCGCCCTTTGCAGCTCATTCTCTCACGTTTCTTCATGGATTATGAGCAACGGGTGTCTCGTCGTTCAGCTCGTTCCCTGCGGAGCAAGACCCGGAACGGGGCTTGCGGAGCCCGCGGAAAGACCGCGGAGGGAGCGCAGCGACCGTAGCGGGCTTGGAGCGGTGCGGAGGGTGACAGCGGAACGCTGGCACCCGTAGCTGCGGAGGCAGACCCGCCTGCGGGGCTGCCGGAGCGTGGAGCAAGACGGGCCGGGCGCCGCCGTGCGGTTCGATGTGGGCGGGATCTTGCGCGGCGGCCGGGCTGGCTTGCGGAACAAGAGCGCCGACTTTGGCGGCGCGATGCGGAGCACAGACCTTTTGGCTGCGCGGAGGAGCGAGCGACCTTGGCGCGAGGAGCCTGCTTATGCAGCCCGCATAAGCAGGAACACG
>CASEJD010000037.1 GCA_949288145.1 uncultured Coriobacteriia bacterium | reverse complement strand
GGCTCTCTCGGACGCTCGTCCGAGGGCTCCTTCGACTTCGTCTCTTCGCGGTATCCGTCTCTCAAGGTGCGGGCTCGGGAGGAGCTCTCCTCCCTGGCCTCGCCGTCTTCCCTGCGGAAGCGGCGAAAATGTATATTACCCGGGCACTGCCCTTCCGTCAACAACTTTTTTCAGATTCAGGTCAATTATTTTACCTGCTACGCCTTTGCGCCCGCTTCACCAGGCACGATGTGCTTGATGCATTCCTGACATTCCTCCGTGCTGCCCCGCTCTCCCCTTCCTGCACCCTCGGTCATGCACGTCTCTAGATAGTAAGAAGGTCGGAACCGGATGGCTTCGACCTTCTTGTAGTCAACTTCTCTACGCCTCCTTTGGCGCGAGGCGTATGCAGCGGCTGGAAAGCTTGGCTATTTCGCAGCGATTTTCACGAACTTACGCTTGCCCACCTGCACGGTGGCATCCTTCAGCAGCTCCGGAGCAACGTTGTACTCCTTCGCGGGGACGGGCTCGCCGTTGACTTTCACGCCACCGCCGTCAATCAGGCGGCGCGCTTCGCCAACGGACCCGGCCATGCCTGCCTCGGCGAGCAACTTCGCCAGATAGACCTTGCCCTCGTCGTTCGGCGTCAAGTCGGCAGCGAACTCGGGGATGTCGGTCGGGACGTCATGCTGCTTGAACACGCGGTCGAACTCCGCCTCTGCAGCCTCGGCGGCTGCTTCGTCGTAGTACGCGGCAACGATGTTCTTCGCCAGGTCGCGCTTCACGCGGTTCGGATGCAGCTCGTCATTGGCCAGGCCCGCCTCGATGGCGTCGATCTGGTCGACCGGCATGGTGGAGGCAAGACGGTAGTACTTCACCATCATCTCGTCGGGGATGGACATGACCTTACCGAACATGTCGGCCGGCTCGTCGGTCAGGCCGATGTAGTTGCCATAGCTCTTCGACATCTTGCGCACGCCGTCGGTGCCCTCGAGCAGCGGCAGCGTCAGGCAAACTTGCGGCTCCATGTCCATCTTCTCCATGAGCTCACGGCCGGCGAGCAGGTTGAAGAGCTGGTCGGTGCCGCCCAGCTCGACGTCCGCCTCGATGACGACGGAGTCGTACGCCTGCATGATGGGGTACAGGAACTCGTGCAGGCTGATGGACTGGTTGTTCGTATAGCGGTTGTGGAAGTCATCGCGCTCGAGGATGCGCGCGACAGAGAACTTGCTGGCGATCTTCAGCAAGCCCTCGAGGTCCATCGAGAGCAGCCACTCGGAGTTGTAGCGCAAGGTGGTCTTCTCGGGATCGAGAATCTTGAACGCCTGGTCCACGTAGGTCTGGGCATTCGCAGCGATCTGCTCGCGCGAGAGCTGCGGGCGCGTGCTGTTGCGGCCGGACGGGTCGCCGATGAGCGCTGTGCCGTCGCCGATGATGAGCGTCACCCGATGGCCAAGGTCCTGGAACGCGCGCAGCTTGCGCAGCGGGACGGCATGGCCCAGGTGGATGTCCGGCGCCGTAGGGTCGACGCCCAGCTTGATGTTGAGCTGCTTGCCGCGCTTCAGCTTGTCCAAAAGCGCGGTTTCAGGGACGATCTGCGCCGTGCCCGACTTGATGATGTGCAGTTGCTCTTCGGGGGTTATCGGACTCATCTCCTCGATTCGATGCTTGCATGCTATTCAGCGAATACTATCACATAGGCTGCCACGCAGTCCGTTCGCACGGCCTCGCGTTTCGCGCCGAAACGAACGGATCCCCCGCCAGGCAATGTCAGGCGGGGGATCCGTGGTCAAAGCGGGCTCGGAAGGGTCGGGAAGCCGCATTACGCGGGCAGCGTGCGCAGTCAGACACGCGCCTTGCGTGCGGCTCGTGCACAGGCAGTCACACGATGACCAGCACCTCGCCCGCGACAGGAAGCGGTTCCTTACTGCACGCCTCTGAACAAATGGCCGCTCGTGGCGCCCTCTTTCTTGGAGACGGTGCCGGCGCCGCGCACGGCGAGGTCGCACGCGCGGGCGACACGGCGAACCGCTTCGGTGGTCTCGGCGACGTTCATGAGCGTGGTGTCGACCATGAACGAGGTCACGCCGACGGACAACAGTTCGGGCAGCACGTGCGCCACGTCCATCTGGACGGCGTTGTACAGGTGGCTGCGACCGCACAGGTCCGTCACGACCGGCATCTCGTAGCCCTTGCGGTCTTTCAGGTAGTGCGGGCTCTTGCGGCGTGGGCAGCTCTTGCACACCTGGTCGCACGGCCCCTGGCTCATGAGCAGGCAGTGCTCGGTCACCATGAGCTCGGTCTGCCCGATAACTGTGATGCCCAAATCGACCGGGGCGTCCTCGCCAAGCTCCTTGATTTGCTGGAGCGTGAGCTCAGGAGAGAGCCAGACGCGTTTCGCGCCGGCACGCGCAGCGGCCTCAAGCGCAAGGCGGTTCAAGACGGGCAGGTGCGGCCCCACTTCGGGCTTCATGCCGCGCTCGCTCGCCTCGACAAGCTGCGAGAGGTTCTCGGCGAAGACCGGCTGCCCCTCCTTGATGGGCGCCCACGGGTCGAAGCCCACGACGGCCTCGCGCGAGCCGGGAACGTCGTCGTGCGCGACCGTGGGCAGCGCGAACACGACGCCCTTCGGGTAGCCCGCCTGCTCCACCGTGGAAGAAAGCTGGCCGGCCACGACCGCCTCGCCGCGCTTGAAGTTCAGCACGGGCACGTACACGACCTCGGCGCCCGCTTTGCGCGCGGCGCGCGCGCACGCGGGGTTCGTCGCCCATGCGACGACCTGCGGCTTGCTTCGCCAGTGGTGCGGCAGCGGATCTGCCTCGGGCAGGCGATCGAGCGTGCGCGAACGGTATTCGGCGAGCAGCTCTTCCTCCAGGTTCTTGAGAGCGCGCGCCCTGATCTTGTGCAGCTGAGAGAAGCCGATGCCAACGCCATCCTCGAGATCGACCGCCAACTCATCGAGCAAGAACGGCGTCGAGCCCATGCGGTCAACGTGCTCGCGGACTTCGTCCTCGGTGACGGGCTTCGTGCGAGCTGCCTCAATCTCGGCACCCTCCGCCTCGGCGCGCACGCCGTCCTTCGTCCAAAAGGCGATGGAGAGCGGCTGCCCGATGCGCAGCGAGACCGAACCGCCCACAGCGATCTTCGGCAACGCCGCGTCGTCAACGAACGCGGACTGCGCGTTGCGCACGCGGAACACACGGTCGCCCTTGTTCACGCGCTTGGCGACGTCGAAGCGGACGCGGCCCTCACGGTCGTAGTCGAAGCCCTCGAGCACGTGCGCGAAATGACCCTTGCTCGTCCAGAACTCGAGCACATCGCCCTCGTGCAGCTCCTCCGTCGCCTCGATGCACACTTCGCGGCCCTTGGCGTAGCCCACGCGGCCGACGAACACGCCGCGGTTGTTCGGGCGCCCGTAGCTCATGATGTCGTTTCCGCGCTTGCTCTCGAGGTAGGCCGTCGTGAACCCGCGAGAGAAAGCCTCAGAGAGAGCCTGGCGCTCTTCCTCGGTAGCGCGAACGGACGGGTCGGGCTCGTCCCCTGCGCACGCGCGGTCGAGCACGGCGCGGTAGACGGACGTGACCGTGCTCACGTACTCGGGAGACTTCATGCGGCCCTCGATCTTAAGGGAGTCCACGCCGATGGCGGCAAGCGTGCCGAGCAGGTCCACGGAGCACAGGTCCTTCGGCGAGAGCAAGTGCTCGCCCGGCGCGTCGAGCGCTTTGTTGCCCTTGCTGAGTGCGCGATTGTGCAGCTCGTAGGGCAGGCGGCACGCCTGCGCGCACATGCCGCGGTTCGCCGAGCGGCCTCCCACCATGGACGACATGAAGCATTGGCCGGAATAGCACACGCACAGCGCGCCGTGGGCGAACGTCTCGACTTCCACGCCGAGCTCGTGCGCCACGTTCGCAAGATGGTCGATCTCGTGCAGGGAAAGCTCGCGGGCGAGCGTCACGCGCTTCGCGCCGAGCGCGGCGACCGCGCGGACGCCGGCTTCGTTATGGGTGTTCATCTGAGTGGACGCGTGCACGCGGGCAGCGGGCAGCGTGCGCTCGATCTCGGCGGCGATTCCAATGTCCTGCACGATGAAGGCGTCGACGCCAGCGCGGTACGCCTGGCGCACGAGCTCCATGGCCGCTTTCTCCTCGCGCGGGAGCACGGCGGTGTTCACGGTCAGGTACAGGCGCACGCCGCGCAGGTGCGCGTAATCGCATGCCTCGCGCAGGTCGTCGAGCGTGAAGTTGTCGGCGCCGCGGCGAGCGTTGAACTGCTCGGCGCCCAGGTAGACGGCGTCCGCGCCCGCTTGGACGGCGGCGTGCAGGCAGGCCATGTTGCCCGCCGGGGCCAAAAGCTCAGGTTTCTGACAAGTCATCGGGTGTCCTTTGCGCACGAAAGCGGGGCCCCGCCGCTGGCAGGGTCCCCGCTTGGTTTACCGGTCTGGGGAGCTTACGCCTCGGTCGCCGCGGTGTCGGCGGCCTTCAGCTGTTCCATCCCTTCGTCGTAGGCGGACTGGATCTCCGCCAGGCGGCTTTCGTAGGTGCTGTAGTCGAACGGCGCCTCGCCCGTGGCGCTCTCGATCTCGGCGTACAGGTCGACGTAGGAGTCGAGCGCGCCAGAGAGCGTGTTGCACGCGTCGACGTACTGCTGCTTGATGCCCGCCAGCTGCTCGGGCGCTTCGAGGGACTCGAGCGTGGAGATGCACGCGAACGCCTCGTCGGCAGCGGAGCGCATGGTGACCACATCGCCGCGGGAGACGGCGTCGTCGAAGTCCTGCAGGCGCTCCCCCATATCCTCCACGGTCTCGTTGACCTGGGACATGAATTGGCGATTCTGCGATTGGGCGTCGGTCGTGGCGCCCTGCTGCGCGCTTCCCGCGCAGCCGGCCAAGCCGAACGCCGCCAGCGCGGCGGCGCACATGATGGCAATCAGTCGGTTCTTCAGGGTCATTCGTCAGCTTTCTTTCCGTCGTGGTATGGATGCCCGTCTGGAGTCCGCGCTATGCGGTGCCCCCTTCGCCCCCGCCCCCGGGACTTGGATCGGGCGTCGGTTCCGGTTCGGGATCAGGCGTGGGCTCGGGCTCAGGCTCGGGCGTGGGATCGGGCGTCGGGTCCGGCGTGGGATCGGGCGTCGGGTCGACCGCGCCGCCCTGGTTGCCCCCGTGATTGTTGCCCGAATTGTTGTTGGAATTGTTGCCGGAGTTGTTGTTACCGGAGTTGTTGTTACCGGAGTTGTTGTTGCCCGAGTTGTTGTTGTTCGACGAACCATGCGACGAGTCGCCCGCGTACATGGAGCCTTCGGAGTCGTCGTCGAACGAGTCGTCGTAGCTTGCCGTGCCTTCGCCCTCGGAGTAGTTGTACGTGCCGGAGCCGATGTGCAGGTTCGCGTCGTACACGTCGCTGCGATACGTCGGGTCCTTCGCCGTGGGGAACTCCTCGTGCTCCTGGCCTTCCATGGCACGATCGATGAAGTCAGCGAACACGCTGGCAGCGGTCAGACCCTCGGGCAGCTGCGCCTCCGTGCGCGAGCCGAGCCAGATGGCCACCGAGTACTGCGGAGTGATGCCGCAGAAGTAACTGTCGCGCCAGTTCTCGGAGGTGCCCGTCTTGCCCGCGGCGACCTGGCCGCAGGACGGCATGGCCTGGGTGCCGGTGCCGTTGGTGAGCACGCCCTGCATGACCTTCGTGGCGGCGGAGGCGATCTCGGGCTCGAGCGCTTTCTCACCGGCGGTGTCGGCCTCGTAGACCGTCTCGCCCTTACGGTTCGTGATCTTCGCGATGGCCTGCGCGTCGCGCGCCGTGCCGCCGTTGGCGATGGTTGCGTACGCTTGCGCCATCTCCTTCGTGGTCACCTCGGTGGTGCCCAGGGTGAGCGACTGGTTCTCAGGCAGCTCGGTCTCGATGCCCATGCGGGTGGCAGTCTCGACCAGCTTGTCCACGCCGATGTACTCGGACAGGCGGACAAAGCCGGTGTTCGAGGACACCGCGAACGCGCTCGCGATGGTGCGCGTGCCGTACGAATGGCCATTGTAGTTCTCGAGCTCGTAGCCGTTGACGTTCGCCGGCGACGAGCAGTCGATCATGGTCTGCGGCGAGACGCCCTCCTCCAGCGCTCCCACGAGCGTGAACGTCTTGAACGAGGAGCCGGGAGAGCGGTACGCTTGCGTGGCGAGGTTGTACTGGTCGGTGTTGTAATCGCGACCGCCGATGAGCGCCTTGATGTAGCCCGTGTCCGGGTCGACCACCGTGAAGGCGACGTCGTACGCGTCGGACATGCTCTCGCGCTTCGTGGCGGCTGCCGCCTCGGCGGCCTCCTGCACGCGCGTGTCGAGCGTGGTCACGACGGTCAGGCCGCCCTTGAAAACCTCGCTCTGGTCGTACTGCTCGAGCAAGAGCTGGCGCACGTAGCTCGTGAAGTACGGGTAGAGGTAGATGCCGTTCGAATCGTCGGTGTCGGCAGGGTTCAGGTAGCTGTCGAGCGGCGTGGCCACCGCCTCGTCGTGCTCTTCCTGGGAGATGTAGCCGTTGGACAGCATGCGGTCGAGCACCAGGTTACGGCGCTGTTCGCACGCTTCGGGATTCTCGATGGGATTGTTCGCCGTGGGAGACTGCGGAATGCCGACGAGCGTGGCCGCCTCGACGAGCGTCAGGTCGGTCGCGTTCTTCGAGAAGTACGTCTGGCTGGCGGCCTGGATGCCGTACGCGCCGTTACCGTAGTTGATGGCGTTGAGGTACATGAGCAGGATCTCGTCTTTGGTGTACTGCTCTTCCAGCTTCACGGCGATGTAGATCTCGCGCACCTTGTGCTTGAAGGAGATGTCATTCATCTCGTCGAGCAGAATGGTGTTGCGCACGAACTGCTGCGTGATGGTGGACGCGCCCTCCTGGCCGCCCATGAGGTTCACGACGACCGAGCGCATGATGCCCCACAAATCGAAGCCGCCGTGCTCGTAGAAGCGCTCGTCCTCGGTGGCGACGGTGCCGTCCTTCACGTACTGGGACACCTCGTTCCAGCTGACGGGCTCGCGGTTCTCCACGTAGAACTCCGCCAGGACGGTGGTCTCGTCGCTCGCGAGGACCGTGGTCTTCTGCGCGGTGTTGTACGAGTCAGCGTCCGCGTAATCGGGCAGGTCCTTCAGCCACTCGTTGCCGAGGGCCCACAGGCCCGCGCCGCCGGCCGCGAACACGCCGATGACGACGGCCAGGAAAATCAACAGGCCGACATATGGTTGCTTGGTCTTTTTTCCAGCTCGGTTCTTTGCCGCGCGTGAAGACATGGAACACCTCCAAACGAACTTCGGGTCATTCTACCATCGTGCATTCGCGACGGCCGAAATCACACAAGTTCGTGGCGAAACCGTGAGCTGCCGCTTGAAGGTGGCCAGTCAAACACGCCCGCTCGACGGCTACGCCAAAGCGACCGCTTGGCGGATGGGCGGGCGCTTCATGCGACCCGCCCGCCCTCACGACCGCGCGTCCAGGCGCTCCCGGTCGCGCGCGTCCACCGCGGCAAGGCGCTCCATCTGCGCCGCGACGGCGGCAGGCGCGGTGCCGCCCTCCGTCGTGCGCGCCGCGACGATGGCGTCAATGGACAGGCACTCCGCGACGTCCGCCTCGAACAGGGGGCTTGCCGCCTGGAACTCCTCGAGCGGGAGCTCGTCGAGCTCGCAGCCACGCTTCTCGCACGTGAGCACGAGCCGCCCCACCACCGCATGCGCCTCGCGGAACGGCAGCCCGCGTTTCGTCAGGTAGTCCGCCACGTCGGTCGCGGCGAGGTGCCCGCGCCGCGCCTGCGCGCGCATGGAGTCGGCGTTCACCCGCATGGTCTCGAGCATGCCGCAGACGCACACCAGGCAACCGTGCAGCGTGTCTGCAGCGTCGATGGCGCCGCGCTTGTCCTCCTGCAGGTCTTTGTTGTATGCGAGCGGCAGGCCCTTCATAGTGACGAGCAGCCCTACGAGGTCGCCCACTACGCGGCCGGTCTTGCCGCGGACGAGCTCCGCGAAATCCGGGTTCTTCTTCTGCGGCATGATCGACGAGCCGGTCGAGAAGGCGTCCGACAGCGTGATATAGCCGAACTCGGGGCTCGACCAGAGAACGATCTCCTCGCACAGGCGGGAGAGGTGCATCATGCACACTGAGCACGCGTACTCCAAATCGAGCAGGAAATCGCGGTCGGACACGGCGTCGAGCGAGTTCGGCACCGTGGCGGCGAACCCGAGCTCGCGCGCGGTCCACGCACGGTCGATCGGGTAGGTGGTGCCGGCGAGCGCGGCGGCGCCGAGCGGGCAGGCGTCCGCGGCGTCGTATGCCGCAGCAAGGCGTTCGAAATCACGCGCGAGCATCCATGCGTAGGCGAGCAAATGGTGCGCCAGCAAGACCGGCTGCGCGTGCTGCAGGTGCGTGCAGCCCGGTAGGATGACGTCCATATGCGCCTGCGCCTGTTGCATGAGGACCGCGCGCAGCGCCAAGTTGTCGGCCAAAAGCTGGCGGCAGCGCTCCTTCGCGTACAGGCGCGTATCAGTGGCCACCTGGTCGTTGCGCGAGCGGCCGGTGTGCAGGCGCGCGCCCGGCGCCCCCACGTCCTCGGTAAGCGCACGCTCGACGGCCATGTGAATGTCCTCGTCCGCCGCGTCGAAAGCGAACTCGCCCGCCTCGATGCGGGCGAGCACGCGCGCGAGCCCTTCGTCGATGGCGCGCGCGTCCTCATCGGAGATCACGCCTTGTCGGGCGAGCATGGCGGCGTGCGCGCGAGAGCCGGCGATATCCTGCCGGTAGAGCGCCTTGTCGACCGGCAACGACGCGCCGAACGCCTGCGCGAACGCATCCGCACCCTCTTCGAACCTGCCTGACCACAAAGCCACAAGAATCCCCTTTCGTCATGAGCATGGCGCCCGATACGCCGAACGCGCCGTCGGGCGTGGAGCGCGCAGGCGCGTTCGCGCCTGCGCCCCTTCCTGGAAAGCGCCGGGCAGGATGCCCCGCCCGGCGCAGTGCCGGCTGCTAGCTGAGCGGGCCCACGGCGCGGCGCGCGTCGAAGAGCTCCGCCGGAGCGCCCTGGTCGCGACGGTTCTCCGCCCAGACCTTCGTGGAGAGCGTCTGCAGCTGGATGAAGCCTTTCGCGGCATGGTGGTCGAAGCTGTCGCCCGCGTCATAGGTGGCAAGGCCGTGGTCGTAGAGCGAGTAGGCGCTCTTGCGGCCGACCACCGTGCAGGACCCCTTGTAGAACTTCAGCTTGACGGTGCCGTACAGGCAGCGCTGCGTCGACGCGCAGAAGGCGTCGAGGGCCTCTTTAAGCGGGCTGAACCACTGCCCGTTGTACACGGCGTTCGCCCACGACTGCTCGATCGAGAGCTTGTAGTGCAGCACCTCGCGCTCGAGCACGAGGTCTTCCAGCGCTTTGTGCGCCATGACGAGGGAAAGGCCCGCCGGGCATTCGTAGCACTCACGGCTCTTCACGCCCACCAGGCGGTTCTCGATCATGTCGATGCGGCCGTACCCGTTGCGCCCGGCGATCCGGTTCATCGACTCAATGACCGCCAGAAAGCCCATGCGCTCGCCGCTCAAGCCCGTCGGGATGCCGCGCTCGAAATCCACGTCCACGTACTCCGGCTCGTCAGGAGCCGCTTTCGGGGAGGTGGTCATGGTGTAGACGTCCTCCGGGGGTTCTGCCCACGGATCTTCGAGCACGCCGCACTCGATGGCGCGACCCCACAGGTTGTCGTCGATAGAGTACGGCGACTCTTTCGTGGTGGGCACGGCGATACCGCGCTCGCGCGCCCAGTCCATCTCTTCGGGACGGGTCTTCAAATCCCATTCGCGCACCGGGGCGAGGATCTTCATGGAAGGATCGAGCATGAGGATGCTCGACTCGAAGCGCACCTGGTCATTGCCCTTGCCCGTGCACCCATGGGCGATGGCGACGGCGCCGTAGGCGTGGGCTCCGTCGACAAGGTGCTTGGAGATGAGCGGGCGCGAGAGCGCGGAAACAAGCGGGTACTTGTTCTCGTACATGGCGTTGGCAGCGAGCGCCTTCGAGAGGTACTCGTCGGCGAACTGCTGGCGCATGTCCACCACCTCGCAAGCGATGGCGCCCGTGGCGAGCGCCTTCTCCTTGACGCGCTCGAGGCCGTCGTGCTCCTGCCCCACGTCGCCGACGACAGCGACGACGTCCATGTCGTACTTTTCTTGCAACCACTTGATGCAGCAGGAGGTGTCGAGTCCGCCAGAATACGCGAGGACGACTCTTTCTTTGGCCATGGTTCTTCCCTTTCTCGTGGCGCCGGCAGCGTCGGCATATGGTTATGCTCCGCCCTCCGACCGGACGGTCGGCGGGTCTTGTGGCATATGGACCCAATGTGGGTAGAGGTGTCCCTTGGTATGGGACAGGGTGCGCTTTCGCGCTTCAGAATGAAGGGTGGGACGTCACGTCCCAGATAGAAAAAGACGACGAATTATCGTCGTCGCAGGCCGTTGAGCGTCTGTTCGATTTTCTCGGCGTCTTCGGTTGTCTTCGCGGCGATCATGATGGTGTTGTCGCCCGCGACCGTGCCCAGGGATCCAACGACCCCTGCTTTGTCGATGGCGCCCGCCACGCCGGGGGCGCCGCCGGAGAAGGTCTTCACGACCACCATGTTTCCCGCGATATACACCTCTTCCACGAGCTCGGAGACCATGCGCTGAAGCCGCACGTCCTCCGGCAGCTCGTAGTTGCCGCCTTCGGATTTGACGAGGCCCATGTCGGTGATATCGCGGGAAATGGTGGCTTGCGTGCAGTCGTACCCTGCCGCCTGCAGCATTTCAGCAAGCTCGCGCTGGGTGCGAATGTTGTGATCGCGCACGATACTGCGAATCACATCATGTCTTTGGACCCGTTTCCTCATGCGAGCTTGTTCCTTATCTACCTTCGAGTATCCGATAATCGACTTCTCTTCGCCATGTTCATGCGTAGATTGTGCAGAAACAGGGCGTAATATGCAGTCCATAGTAGCGCTGCCCCTGGCGGGCGGCAAGCGGTTTTACAAAAGTGCCTCCAACTTTTCCGCCAAAAGGTCGACCTCTGCCTTCGAGCAGACGAGCGGCGGCAGGAAGCGCAGCGTGCTCGGGCCCGTGAAGTTGAGCAGCAAGCCCTCCTCCAGACCGCGCAGCACGACGTCGGGCGCGGAGACGCCCTCCGCCAGGTCGCACGCGCACATCAGGCCCAGGCCGCGCACTTCGACCACGCCCGGCAGGGCCGCCAGGCGCTCGCGCAGGTAAGCGCCCACCTCGGTGGCGTTCTCGGCGATGCCCTCGTCCTTGATGGCCTGCAGCGTGGCGGACGCTGCCGCGACCGCCAGGCAGGAGCCGCCGAACGTGGTGCCGTGATCGCCCGGCTCGAACGCACGGGCGACGTCGGCGCGGGCTGCGCACATGCCCATGGGGAAGCCGCCGGCGATGCCCTTGGCGATGGACACGACGTCGGGCGTCACGCCGAAGTGCTGGAACGCGAACGGGTGCGTGCCGCAGCGGTAGATGCCCGTCTGCACCTCGTCGCACATGAGCAGCGCGCCGTTCTCGTGGGCGATGCGCTCGGCCGCCTGCAGGAACTCAGCGGTGCACGGATGCACGCCCGACTCGCCCTGGATAGGCTCGACCAGGATGGCGCAGATGCCCTCTGGGTGCTCGGCGAACAGCTGCTCGAGCGCCGGGATGTCGTTGATGGGCGTGTGCAAAAAGCCGCCCGGCAGCGGGCGGAAGAGATCCTGCTTGGCCGGCTGCGCGGTCTCGGCGAGCGTGGCGAGCGTGCGGCCGTGGAAGCTGCGGTCGAGCGTCACAACGTTCTGGCCACCGTGGCTGAAGCGCTTCGACCACAGGCGCGCGAGCTTCGTGGCGCACTCGTTGGACTCGGCGCCGGAATTCGAGAAGAAGCTCTGCCACGGGGCGCGCTCAGCCTCCGGCACCTGCTCGTTCAGCAGGTCGGACACCGTTTGAGCCAGCTCGGCGCGGCCTTCGATGTAGTAGTAGTTGCTCACGTGCATGAGGCGCTGCGCCTGCTCGGCGATAGCGCCCGCCACCTTCGGATGGCAGTGACCGAGGCAGTTCACGCCGATGCCGGCGATGAAGTCGACGTACTCCTTGCCCGCGTCATCGACGACCGTCATGCCCGAGCCGGAGACAAGCTTGACCGGCTTGCGGGCGAACGTGTGCATCACGTACTGGGATTCGAGGTCTTGGGTCTGCTCCAAAGACATGCGTCTCTCCAATCTGTTGACGGGCCCTGGGATGCCAGGGCCGCTGGGAGGGGCCGCGCCCAAGGCGGCCCCGTTGTGCATGGTGCGCGGCCTCGCCGCGCGAGAAGGGCCCGCTGCCGTGCGGCGAGCGGGCCCTTTGGTCCTAGTGGTTGCCCACCAGGCGGGATGCGAACGTGCCGAGCGGGTGCGCGTCGAACTCGCACGCCTCGTCGGTGGAGTGCATCGTGGTGCCGACGCCGCAGTCGGTGAGCAGCTCGAGGAGCAGCGAGTGCGGCATCTTGCCGTTGATGATGTGCGCACGGAACACGCCGGCCTCGAGCGCTGACACGCAGGCGGACAGCTTCGGGATCATGCCCGTTGCGGCCTTGCCCGATGCGAGCGCCTCCTTCACCTCGTCGAGCGTGAGGTTCGAGATGAGGGAGTCCTTGTCCTCGAAGTCCTCGTAGAGGCCGTCGACGTCGGTCAGGAAGATGATCTTGTGCGCGCCCACAGCCGCGGCGATCTGGCCGGCCGCCATGTCGGCGTTGATGTTGTAGTACCCGCCGTCGGTGCCCATGCCCACCGTGGCGACCACCGGTATGTACTCACTGTGGATGAGGTCCTCCAGGTAGTCGGTGTTGATCTTCACGACTTCGCCCACGCAAATGAGCTCGGGGTCGAGCTGGCGCGCGATGATGGTACCCGCGTCGGAGCCCGACACGCCGACCGCCAAGTTGCCGTGGGCGTTGATGGCGTGCACCAGGTCCTGGTTCACCTCGCCCACGAGCACCTCGCGGACGACGTCCATGGCCTCTTTGGAGGTCACGCGCTGGCCGTTGCGGAACTCCACCGGCAGGCCGAAGCGCTCCATGGCGGCGTTGATGGACTTGCCGCCGCCGTGGACGATGATCGGGTTCATGCCGATGATCTTCAGCAGAACGATGTCGCTCATGACGTCGCGGCGCAGCTGGGGGTTCTCCATGGCCGAGCCGCCGTACTTGATGACGACCGTCTTGCCGGTGATGTTCTTAATCCACGGCAGCGCTTCGAACAGCAGCTGCGCGGTGCGCTCGGGAAGTTTGCTCGGGCGTGTGTCTCGTGCGTACTTCATGTCCTGTAGTCTCCGTTGATCGTTACGTACTCATGCGTGAAATCGCAGGTCCAGACCGTGGTCGCTGCACACCCGGCGCCCAGGTCTGCCCAGATGGAAATCTCGGGCTCTTCAAAGCGGCGAAGCGCCTCGTCCTCGTCGAAGGGGACGGTCAGGCCTTCGCGGCAGACCGGCAGCCCCATGATGTCAATGGAGACGTCACGCTGGTTGAAGCGCGCGCCGGACTTGCCGAGAGCGGCAGCAATGCGTCCCCAGTTGCAGTCGTGGCCGTAGATGGCGGTCTTCACGAGCGGCGAGTTCGCCACCGTGCGGGCTGCCAGGTCGGCGTCGGCGTCGTCCGCCGCGCCCTCCACCGTGACGGTGACCAGGCGCGTGGCGCCCTCGCCGTCGACGGCGATCTTGCGCGCGAGCTGCGTGCAAACGTCCAGGATGGCGGCAGCGAACTCGTCGTAGGCGGGCGTGCCTTCGACGATGGCCGCGGCACCCGGGGCGGCAGCGCCGCTCGCGAGCGCGAAGCACGTGTCGTTCGTGGAGGTGTCGGAGTCGACCGTGACCTTGTTGAACGAACGTTTGACCGCCGCGAGCAGGGCCGCGCGCAGCGCCGCCGGGGCGACGGGCGCGTCGGTGGTGACGACGGCGATCATGGTGGCCATGTTCGGCATGATCATGCCGGAGCCCTTGCACATGCCGCCCACCGTGAACGTGGCGCCCGCGTAGGCGGGGTCGGCGCTCTCGTAGGCGACCGCGCACTCCTTCGGCACGGTATCGGTGGTCATGATGGCGCGCGCCGCCTCGGCGCCGCCTTCTGCAGAGATCTTCTCGCGCAGCGCGGGCACGCCGGTCTCGAACGGCTCGAGCGGCAAGTGCTGCCCGATGACGCCCGTTGACGCGACGAGCACGTCATCCGCCGCGCACCCCACGACCTCAGAGACGATTTGGCATTCGCAGCGAGCCGTCTCGAGCCCGACGTCGCCCGTGGCGGCGTTCGCGTTGCCGGAGTTCACGACGACAGCGCGCGCGGTGCCGGCGCAGCCTTCGCCCAGGTTCTCGCGCGAGACGATGACCGGCGCGGCGCAGAACACGTTCGTCGTGAACGTGCCGGCGGCCGAGCAGACCTCGTCCGCCTCCACGAGCGCCAGGTCAAGCCGGTCCGGCGTTTTCTTGCGGAATCCCGCGTGGATGCCGCCCGCCTTGAAGCCCGCGGCGCTCGTGACACCTCCGCCCTCAATCTGGCGCAGCCCGATGGGAGTTGCGTTCATGATGCCCTCCAATCCGTTCGGGGGACTTTACACAGGAAGCGCCACGGTGGGCAGGCCGCAGGCTTCCGGGAAACCGTAAACGAGGTTCGCGCACTGGACTGCCTGGCCGGCAGCGCCCTTGCACAGGTTGTCGATGGCGGAGATGGCGATGAGCGTGCCCGACGCCTCGTGCAGCGCCAGGCCAACATGGCAGGCGTTCGTGCCCTCCACCGACGCGGTGCGCGGCAGGCTGCCCGCGGGCAGGACATGCACGAACTGGCTGTCGGCGTAGAACTCCTGATAGTGCGCGATGACGTCCTCGATCTTCAGGCCGCGCGCCGACTCGGCGAGCGGCATGCTCACAGTGGAGAGCAGGCCGCGGTTGATGGGCGCCAGGTGCGGCGTGAAGACCAGGCGGTTCTTCAGGTCGAGGATCTGCTCGATCTCGGGCGTGTGACGGTGCTTGCCCACGCCGTACGCCTCGAAATTGTCCGACGCGCTGCAGAAGTGAGTGCGCTGCGTGGCGCGCTTGCCCGCGCCCGTGACGCCGGAAATGGCGTCGACGATGACCGTGCCGTCAACCCAGCCCGCGCGCACGGCGGGAGCTGCGCCGAGCGAGGTGGCCGTCGGGTAGCAGCCGGCGCACGCCACGAGAACGGGGTTGCCGGCGGCATGGTCTGCCGCCAGGCGCTCGAGACCCTCGGGGAACAGCTCCGGCAGGCCGAAGGCGCGCGTCTTCAGCAGCTCGGGCGAGGTGTGCTTGGCGTTGTACCAGGACTCGAACTCCTCGACGCTGTCGAGGCGGTAGTCGGCCGAAAGGTCGAAGACGGAGACGCCCGCCGCGAGCAGGCTGGGAACCTGCGCCATGGCGGCGGTGTGCGGGACTGCCAGGAACACGGCATCGCATTCCTTGAGCGCCGGGTTCTCGTGGTTCGTGAACGCAAGGTCGCACGCGCCTTCGAACGACGGGTAGATCTGGGTGAGCGGCGTTCCCTCGTCGGAGTTCGAGGTGATGACCGTGAGCTCGAACTCAGGGTGCGCCAACAACAGGCGGATGAGCTCCGCCCCCGCGTAGCCGGCAGCGCCGACGACGCCTGCTTTGAGTGCCATGCCATTTCCCCTTCCGTACGGCCAGCACGTTCTTGTGCACGTGCACAAAAATCAATCGCATGCAAGCATACTCTCTTTTACGCGCAATGGTGCGTAGAAAGGCCGACAAAATGCAATAGGAAGAAAGAAAGCACGCGAAGGGCTGCAAACTACCTTGGAGCGGGCTTCAGGTTTTGCGCGCATGCGAGCCCCGGGGACGCAGGGCGCATGCGCTCGCCCCCACTGCGCACGGCATGCGCACGCGCGCAAGCGGCGGCTCGCAGCATTAGCGGTAAGACGTGTGGTGGTACGTGGGCACGGCGTCCTCGAGCACGGAGATAGCCTGCTCGTCGGTCATCTCGATGCACGCCTCCAGCTCGTCGAGCTTGCGGGCAACCTCTTCGTAGCTGATGTCCTGGCCGGTCGACACCATGATCGACGAGTTGTCCGTGGGCAGCGTGCTCTCTTCGTCCATGAGCAGCTCTTCGTACATCTTCTCGCCCTCGCGCAGGCCCGTGAACTCGATTCTGATGTCCACGTCGGGCGTGAGTCCCGAAAGCTGGATGAGGCTGCGCGCCAAGTCCACGATCTTCACAGGATCGCCCATGTCGAGGATGAAGATCTCGCCGCCCTTCGCCATGCCGCCCGCTTGGATGACCAGGCGCGACGCCTCGGGAATGGTCATGAAGTAACGTTCGATGTCCGGGTGCGTGACCGTGACCGGGCCGCCTTCGGCAATCTGGCGCTTGAACACGGGGATGACGCTGCCGTTGCTGCCGAGCACGTTGCCGAAGCGGACGGCGGAGTAGACCGTTTCCGACGTGCGCGCGTAGTACTGCATGATCATCTCGCCCATGCGCTTCGTGGCGCCCATGACAGACGTGGGGTTGACCGCCTTGTCCGTCGAGATGAAGATGAAGCGCTTCACGCCGTGCTCGTCGGCCGCGCGGACCGTGTTGAGCGTGCCGAACACGTTGTTCTGCACCGCCTCGCGCGGGCACTGCTCCATGAGCGGCACGTGCTTGTGCGCGGCGGCGTGGAAGACGACGCCGGGGCGGTACTTGTCGAAGATCTCCTCGATGCGGGCGGTATCGCACACGTTGCCGATCTCCACCACGACGTCGATGTCGTCGTAGGCGGCGGACAGGTCGCGGCGCAGGAGGTAGGCGTCGTTCTCGTACATGTCGAAGACAACGATGCGCTTCGGGGCCACGTTGCACAGCTGGCGGCAGAGCTCCGAGCCGATGGAGCCGCCGCCGCCCGTGACGAGCACGGTCTCGCCGGCGATGTAGCTGGAGACGGCGCGCGTGTTGAGGATGATCTCCTCGCGACCGAGCAGGTCGGCCACGTCGACGTCGCGCAGGCTCACGTCATCAAGCTCGTCGGTGCGCAGCTCGCGCACGTTCGGCAGCGTGCGCAGGCGGCAGTCGGTCTGCGTGCAGATACTGTAGATGCGACGGCGCTCGTCCAGCGTGGCCGACGGGATGGCCACGACGATCTGCTCGATGTCGTACTTGTCCACCAAGTCCAGGATGTCGTCGCTGGAGCCGGCAACCTTCACGCCATGGATGCGCAGGCCGCGCTTGGACGGATCGTCGTCGGTGGCGACGATGGGCACGCCGGGCATGAGCGGGTCTTTCGATGCCATGCGGTCGATGGTAAGCGAGCCGGTCTCCCCCGCGCCCACCACGAGTGTGCGCGGGCGGTCCGCCGACTTCGCCTGCGAGGTGAGCGCGCGGCGCTTCTGCCGCATGACGCGGTAGACCATGCGCATGCCGCCGCACAGGAACAACAGCAGGAAGAACGAGACGAAGAACACGCGTATGGGCAGACGCACGTCGATGACCCACAGGAAGACGGCGCCGCCGAACGTGGAGAGCGCGAGCGAGATGACGATCTGGATGGCCTCGTCGATGGAAGCGTACTCCCACAGGTTGTTGTACAGGCGCATGACGCCGAGCACAGCGACGTTGAAGAACGCGAGGATGCCCAGGATGAAGTAGATCTCGTTGTTGATGAAGACCTCGTCCAGGACGTTCGTCAGCACCGACGCCAGCCAGTACGCGGCGTATGTGGCAGCGATGTCGAAGAACAGCAGCAGCGCGGTCCTGCCTGTGATGCGGAATTCCATCTCGGCCTATCTCTCGGCTCCGCCCGAGAGGGCGAAGGCAACGTTTCAATATCCTAACAGCGGTTGTCCCAACGGAGTATTGTAGCAACATAGGCTATCATGAGCGCCGAAAAGGACTCTCACGGAAGGCGTATTCCATGAATATCGCAGCCACTAGCGACAATGCCCGCGCCGGCCAGCCGGCGCGCGAGCAGAACATCCAGGCTATCGTCGACTACTTCGAAAGCGGCGTGAAGGGCACGTGCGCGAACGTGGGCATCGAGCTCGAGCACACCATCGTGAAGAACGAGGGCCTGGCCCCCGTTTCGTACAGCGAAGAGCACGGCGTGCGCTGGATCCTCGAGCAGCTGCGGGAAGAGTACCCCGAAGCGCTCATGGACGGCGACGACCTCGTGGGCGTCTCGCGCCCCGGAGAAGCCGTCACCATCGAGCCCGCCGCGCAGCTTGAGATTTCCGCCGGCCCCTTCGGCAGCCTCTTCGAAGCGAGAGCCGTGCTGGAGAAGTTCGAGGGCACCCTGGCGAAGATCGTGAGCGAGCAGGGCATGACGGCGCTGCTGTTGGGCTACCACCCCTCCGCCAAGGCGACGGACCTGGAGCTCATCCCGAAGCGCCGCTACCGCTTCATGAACGAGTACCTGGGCGCCATCAGCCCGTTCGGCCCACGCATGATGCGCGGCTCGGCTGCCACGCAGGTGTCCATCGACTACAGTTCCGTGGACGACTGTCTGCGCAAGATGCGCCTGGCGAGCATCCTCACGCCCCTGCTCTCGCTCATCTCCGACAACGCACTGCGCTACGAAGGCGGCTTGCGCGAGCACTATATGGTGCGCACCGAGATTTGGAACGAGTGCGACCCCGAGCGCTGCGGCCTCGTGCCCGGCGTGCTCGACCCCGACTTCAGCTTGCGCCGCTACGCGGAGTACGTGCTTGACACGCCCGCCATCTTGGTGCCCGACGCGCAGGAACGCTGGCGCGCCACCGACCAGACGTTCGGCGAGGTATATGCCGATACGCCCATGGAGCGCGCCGACGTGATGCATGCGCTGTCCATGTTCTTCAACGACGTGCGCCTCAAGACGTATGTGGAGATTCGCCCTGCCGACGCGATGCCCGTGAACTACGCGGTGGCCTATGCCGCGCTCATCAAGGGCATCTTCTACTCCGAGCGCAACCTGCAGGATTATCTGGACAAGTTCGCCGACGTGACCGAGGCGGACGTTGCCGCCGCGAAGACCGCGCTCATGCGAGACGGCTGGCACGCCGAAGTGTACGGTCACCCGGTGCGCGAGTTGCTGGAGCACCTGGTCATGAACGCGAAGATGGGCCTGCCGAAGGACGACCGCGAGTTCCTTGAGCCGCTGGCGACGCTGGCATTCAGCGGCATTTCGCTCGCCGAGCTCTCGGAGAGCGAAAAGGAATAGCAAGCTCCGCTGTCGATCGTACGACGAAAACATGGGAGCCCCTGACGGGGCTCCCATGTTTTTGCGCTCTGTGAGGTGTGGCGCGATGCGCGGGGTTCGCGCTCAG
>CASEJD010000036.1 GCA_949288145.1 uncultured Coriobacteriia bacterium | reverse complement strand
CGCGGTACGAAACCGCGGGCGCGCCCCTACTTATATATGGTTCTCTGCCTACTCCCGCCGTGCCGCCGGATGGTCGGAGCGCAGACCGTCCTCACCCAGCTCCACCACAAGCTCGGTCACGCCTTGCTCGCGGCGAGCAGCTTCCAGCTCAGCGTCCAGTAGCGGGCTGCCCACTTCCGCCAGCAGCTCTTCGCCCGCGCGCGCCGCCTCGGCGCCAGCGGTCTGGCGCGTGATCTCGTCGCTGTTGGTGGTGACGTAGGCCACACCGCGAGCCTTGTCCTTTTTCGCCTGCAGCCACAGGAACACGAAGCCGATAATGCCCGCCAACGCGGACGCCGACAGGATGCCGACCTTCGCCGTGGTTACCATGGCGGCGTCCTCGAACGCCAGGTTCGCCACGAAGATGGCCATCGTGAAGCCGACGCCGCCCAGGATGCCCGCGCCCAGCATGTGCATCCAGCGCACATGCTCGGGCAGGCTGGCAATCTTCGCCTTCACGGTAATATAGCTGAAGAGCATGATGCCCACCGGCTTGCCCACAAGCAGGCCGAAGAACACGCCGAGCAGCACCGGGTCAGCCAGCAGGTTGCCGCTGCCACCGGCAAGCGCCACGTCCGCGTTCGTGAGCGCGAATAGCGGCAGGATGATGAAGTTCACCCACGGGTTGAGCGCGTGCTCCAGGCGCGTGGCGGGCGGGACCACCTGGCGCGCCACGGTGGACAGGCCGTGCACGTGGTGGATGTAGTCGCCCTGGCCCATGACCGGCTCGTCCGGACGGAACGCCTCGTTCGCCTGGCGCACCTTCTTGCCGGACCAGTCCGCGAAGCTTGCCAGGTCGATGCGCGAGCCGGTGGGGATGGTGAACGCCAGCAGCACGCCGGCGATGGTGGAGTGCACGCCCGACATGAACACGCACGCCCACAAGACCACGCCCACCAGCAGGTACGGCGCGAGCGAGTACACGTGCATGCGGTTCATGACGACGAGCACCGCGAGGACCACGGCCGCAGCGGCAAGCCACGCGAAGGACGGCGCGTTGCCGTAGAACACCGCGATCACGATGATGGCGATGATGTCGTCGGCCACGGCGAGCGTGGAGAGGAACACGCGCACGCCGTTCGGCACGCGGTTGCCCAGAAGCGCCATGATGCCGAGCGCGAACGCGATGTCGGTGGCAGTGGGCACGCCCCAGCCGTGCACGGAATCCGGGTTGGCGAAGTTGAATGCCAGGTAGATGACGATCGGCATGCACACGCCGCCGACCGCCGCGATAATGGGCAGCAGCGCCTGGCGAATGTTCGTGAGCTCTCCCACCGTCATCTCGTACTTGATTTCCAGGCCCACGAGCAGGAAGAACACGGCCATGAGCACGTCGTTGATGATGTGCGCCAGGCTCATGTGGCCCACGGCGTCCCCGAAGCCTAGGGTCACGTCCGTGTGCCAAAAGTGCAAAAAGGCCTCGTGGTCGCCCAGGTTCGCCACCAGCAGCGCGACGATGGCAGCGAGCAGCATGATGGCCGCCGCCTTCGTGGACGAGCTGGTGAACTGCAAGAGCTTGTCGAATCGACGCTGGTGCCCTTGCACCTGCTTGATATAGAGTCCGTCGGTGCGATCGTCGGTGCCGTGCGACGCCATGGCGACCCCCTTCTTCCCAGATGAAAAAGGCCATTGTACCTGCCGGGAGAAAGCTTTCGCCGAAACCCGCCGGCAACACAGACTGTACATATCCACCGACGGGTTTACAATGCGATGACATTCGCTCTCGAACGCCGCCTGCCGCGCGCACGGCCACCGTCGAGCGAACCCTGCACGACCGCGACAGCCCGAAAGGTTCGCCCATGGAAATTGGAGAATCGTTGCCCATTTGGAGCATCATCCCGTTCGTCGGCATGCTGCTCTCCATCGCTATCTTCCCGCTCGTGAAGGCCGAGTGGTGGGAGAAGCACCAGCTTCACGTGGCGGGCTTCTGGTCGCTGCTGTTCCTGGTCCCGTTCACGGCGGTCTTCGGCTTCCACGTCACCTACGAGCAGCTGCTCGAGTCCGTGGTGGTGGACTACATCCCGTTCATCGTGCTGCTGTTCGGCCTGTTCGTGGTGGCGGGCGGCATCGCCATTAAGGGCACCATCGCCGGCACGCCGAAGACGAACGTGGTCCTGCTGCTCATCGGCACCGTGCTCGCCAGCTGGATTGGCACCACGGGCGCGGCCATGCTGCTCATCCGCCCGGTGCTCAAGGCGAACGCCTGGCGCGAGAAGAAAGCGCACGTCGTGGTGTTCTTCATCTTCCTCGTGGCGAACATGGGCGGCTGCCTCACCCCGCTTGGCGACCCACCGCTGTTCCTGGGCTACCTGCGCGGCGTGCCGTTCTTCTGGACCATCGAGCACATCCTGCCCATGCTCATCATGAACGTGATCATCCTGCTCGCAGTGTTCTTCATCATGGATCGCACGCTGTACAAGCGCGAGATCGCCGCCGGCCGCAGCCCGCACGACCTTGAGGGCAACGAGGGCAAGCAGCCCATCCGCATCGAGGGCGCGCACAACATCGCCCTGCTGGCGCTCGTCATCGTGGCGGTCATCCTGAACGGCTCCATCCCGAACATGCCGATGTTCCAGAACGCCGACGGCACCGTCTTCGGCTTCACCATCCCCGCGAGCGAGGTCTACCTGGGCATCCAGTACTTCGTGCAAATCGCGCTCATCCTGCTGGCCGCGTTCCTGTCGCTCAAGACCACGAAGAAGGCCACGCGCGAGCTCAACGACTTCAATTACGAGCCCATCGCCGAGGTGGCGCGCCTGTTCATCGGCATCTTCATCACGATGATCCCGGCGCTCGCCATCCTGCGCGCGCACGGCTCCGACCTGGGCATCGACACGCCGCTCGAGTTCTTCTGGGCCACGGGCGCGCTGTCGAGCTTCCTGGACAACTCGCCGACCTACGTGGTGTTCCTCACCGCCGCCGGCGCGCTCGGCGCCAGCGAAGGCGTGGTCACCACCGTGGGCACCGTTGGGATCACGAACCTGCTCGCCATCTCGGCCGGCGCCGTGTTCATGGGCGCGAACACCTACATTGGCAACGCGCCGAACTTCATGGTGAAGAACATCGCCGAGGCCAACAAGGTGAAGATGCCCAGCTTCTTCGGCTACATTGGCTGGTCGCTGTGCATTTTGATCCCGGTGTTCATCATCGACACGCTGCTTTTCTTCTTGTAGTTCCGCCGTTCTCCGATCGGCGGAACGGGCAGCCACTGCAGCGTGTTCTGGCGTGCCATCGAGCCGTTCGAGGGCCCTTGGGTGGACAGAAGTCCAACCCAAGGGCCCTTTCTCGTTTATCTAGCACGCCAGAGCACGCCTCGCTGTCGCTACGAACGACCAGGAGGACAAGAGGAGCTCCTGAGAGCCCAATCAGCATGCCGCGCCCTGCGTGCGCTCGCTGGAGGAAGCCTCCTGCCCCGCCCCCGCGTGTGTCCTAGGGGTTGAACACGAATGGCCAGGTCAAGCGCTTATTTGAACAAAATGACACCAAGGCGGGGTGCTTTCTCTCCACAATTGCCCAAGTTGCGCTATGCTATAGCCATCAGCTTGACGGAAGGGGTTGGTTAAACGTTCCGGAGACGCGGCGTTTCACTCGAGCCTTCTGGACGCGGGCTGATTTTTTTATCCCCTATCGAATGAAAGGTGGGCACTATGGAGATCACGGTTGCTGGACGCAAGATGCCCGTCACCCCCGCACTGCGCGAATACGCTGAGGAAAAGATCGGCAATTCCATGAAGGTCATGGATATCGATCCGCTGAGCGCCGAGGTCGTGCTGTTCGTCGAGAAGAACCCGTCCATCGCGCGCCCCGCTGCCTGCGAGGTCACGCTCTACACGAGGGGCCACATCATCCGCGTGGAAGAGCACGAAGAGGACATGTACGCCGCCATCGACGTGGCCGCTGCCAAGGTCCTGCGTCAGCTCCGTAAGTTCAAGACGCGCGTCCTTGACCGCAAGAACGCCCACGCCGAGACCATCCGCGAAATGCCCGTCACCGGCGTCAGCCTGGACGAGCTCATGGAAGAGCTTTCCGCCGACGACGAGATCGTGCGCGTGAAGGAAGTGGAGTTCGCTCCGAAGACCGAGGAAGAGGCCCTTGTGGAGATTGACCTGCTCGGTCACGACTTCTACGTGTACACCGACCGTGACACCAACGAGATTCACGTGCTGTACCGCCGCAAGAACGGTGGCTACGGCATGCTGAAGCCGAAGGCTGAATAACTGTTTCGCCGGCCTTTCGGCCGGCGAAACAACTCGACGCTGCGGGGAGCTCTGGCACCCCATCTAGCCATTCAAGAAAGCCATGGCGGACCAAAGTCCAGCCATGGCTTTCTTTCTTGTCTATCTGGGGTGCCAGAGCTCCCCTCGCTGACTCTACGAACGACCTGGGTGGCAAAACGGGCGTGCGTCCAGCCCAGCATCTACCTTTTGGCAAAACCGAAAGCGGAATCCTCGAGTGTTGTTACAGTTACGCTTTGGTCGTCGGAACATGGCAGCCTTCGATGATGGCCTGCAAGGTCTCGTCGCTCAGCAGGCCTTGCGGCTCCGCCCCACCGTTCGCGGCACGGGCGGCCAGGTAGATGCCGGCTGCTTTTTCAAGGGAGTGCGCCAAGCCGAAGGCCTCGTCGAGCGTGGCGCCAGTGGTCACCAAGCCGTGCTGCGCCCAGAGGACGGCTGCATGCTCTTTCATGAGGTCGCTCGTAGCGCGGGCAAGCTCCGCGCTGCCGGGCACGAGCGTGTCGAGCACGCCCACGCCCGTGGGCACCGCCATGACGCACTCGGTCGTGACCTTCCACAGCAAGCGCGTGATAGTGCGCGATTCTGCCGGGACGACGAGCGTGAGCGCCGCCAAGTTCGGCATGTGCGCATGGTAGACCACCCGCGCCGCACCGTCGGTCGCCGCCATCCGCATGGCATGCGCCATCAGGTGGCTCGACAGCTCGCTTGTGGGCAGGCCGCCGTCTTTAAGGCCCCACACCACGCGCCACGCCGCGCCCGCGGCGTCCACTTCGACGATGCCGCAACCGCGCCCAGGTTCAGCCTGCACCGTGCGGAAATGGCCGCCCGCGCGCGTGACCAGGAAATGAGCGCCCGCCAGGCATTCGATCTGCGCGCCCATGCTCACCCACGAGCCGGGCGTGTCGTAGAAGAACGCGCGCGACGCGGCGACGTCGGTGTCCGTCATGCGATAGCTCAGGTTGCCGCCGTTCGCTTCGTGCCAGCCCTGCAGCCAGCCTTCCTGGCACATGCGCGCGAACGCTTTCACGAACCCCAGCTGCTCCACCGCCACGCCCGAGACGGCGCCGCGCGCCGAGCTCACCCCGCGGTCGAGCGTCTCCTGCATGTCCTCAAGAAATCCCATGGGCGTTCCTCTCTCGTGCCAGGCTTTTCGCAGCATGATACTGAACGACCGCGCGGAAGACGCCATAGACGCCCTCTTTGTTGCCCACTCGTTCGGCCGTTCGGCAGAACGGTGGAACTACGCATCCTCAGGCTTAACCTTCATGACGCACATGGTGTTCGCAGGCACCACGTAGCGCGTTTCTGCCACGAGGCGTGGCTCGGGGCCGGTCTTCGCGTCGCCCGCCGTGAGCACCGCGTAATCCCCCACCTGCAGCAGCCCGCGCTCCACCAGGGCGTCGCGCGAGCGAAGGAACACGGTCTGCAGCTCGCCCACCACCGGCGCCAGGATAGGCGTCACGCCCCAGTACAGCTGCATGCGGCGCATGACGTGCTCGAAGGGCGTCGGCGCGTAGATGGGCATGTTCGGGCGCAAGTTCGCCATCATGCGGGCGGTCATGCCCGACATCGTGGGCGCCACGATGCAGCGCGCGCCCACCGCTTCGGCCGTCGCCACCGCCGCCATGCCCACCGAGGACGCCACCTCGGAACGCTCGGCGCTGCGCGCGGTGGCCGTGCCCTCTTCGCGCAGGTACGGTTCAGTGGCCTCGGCGATGCGCGCCATGGTGCGCACGGCCTCCACCGGGTGCGCGCCCATGGCCGTCTCGCCCGAGAGCATGACGCAGTCGGTGCCGTCGTAGATGGCGCTGGCCACGTCCGTCACCTCGGCGCGCGTGGGGCGCGGGTTGTGAATCATGGATTCGAGCATCTGCGTGGCCGTGATGACCGGGCGGTACTTCTCGTTGCACAGGCGGATGATCTTCTTCTGCAGGTGCGGCACGCGGTGCGGCGGCACCTCCACGCCCAAATCGCCGCGCGCGACCATGATGCCGCCGGACAGCTCCACGATGTCCTCGATATGGTCGATGGCCTGCGCGCTCTCGATCTTCGAGATGAGCGTGATGTCGAGGCCGCCGTGGTCGGTCATGAACTTGCGAATCTCGCGCACGCCGTCGGCGTCGCGCACGAAGGACGCCGCCACGAAGTCGACGCCCTGTTCGATGCCGAACAAGATGTCGGCGCGGTCCTGGTCGGTAAGCGCTGGCAGATCGACCGAGACGCCCGGCACGTTGATGGACTTGCGCTCGCCGAGGACGCCCTCGTTCTGCACCGCGCAATGGATATCGCCGCCGTCCACACGAAACACGGCGAGCTCGATCAGGCCGTCGTCCACCAGGATGGTGGCGCCGGGCGCCACCGCGCGCGCCAGGCCTGGGCAGTTTTGGTGGACGCGCTCCGCCGTGCCCTCTACCTCGTCTTCGGTAAGGACAAGTGTCTCGCCCACTTTGAGCTGAACCGGCTTGCCGCCCGCCAGACGACCAGTGCGGATCTCAGGGCCGCACGTGTCGAGCATGATGGCGCACGGCGAGCCCATCTCCTCGCGCACTTTCTTCAGGCGGTCGATGCGCGCTTTGTGCTCGGCGTGCGAGCCGTGCGAGAAGTTCAGGCGCGCCACGTCCATGCCCGCGTCGATGAGCCCGCGCAGCGCCTCTTCGCTGTCCACCGCCGGCCCCAGCGTGCACACGATCTTCGTTCGCTTTGACATAGCGCCCCTCCCCCGCTCGATGTCGACGAACTTTTATTGTAAGGGATGCACAGACGGACGCGCCCGTGCGGCATCACGCCGCGCGAACCCCTCGGCGAAGGCCAGCGAGGGCGCCGGTGGCGCAAAACCGCCGATGTCGGTGTCTACCGGCCAAGCGCGGCTCGCCATTTCGGAGCAAATGCAGCCCTTAGAGCATGGATGCGGCTTTTCGGCCGCCACCCCGCAGCGCAAGACACCGACATCGGCGGTTTTGTGCCAATAGGACGACGCATGCTGGCAAACAGCGAGAAACGCCCTGATGCCGAAGGCGAGCAGGAGCGAAAGACGGGCTGGTTGAACTTTT
>CASEJD010000035.1 GCA_949288145.1 uncultured Coriobacteriia bacterium | reverse complement strand
GCCGAAGCCCCTCTGCCATGCATGCGTCGTTCCGTGCTACCGCGTGCGCTGAACCTCGCGCTCCATGACGAAGCCCATGGTGTGGGCAGGATAGGTGGTGCTCAGGTCGTTCGGGGCATCGTACCAGCCCCAGACGCCGTTCACGTTATAGAGCGCTAGGTAGTTCTCGGAGCCGCCGTCGTTGTTCGGCTCGCCGGGACCCCAGCTGCTGAACGAGAACGGCTCGCCGGAGACCCAGCTGAACGAAGAGCCGCTGCGTTGGCCGCCCAGCCACAGCACGTGCAGCCCGCTCTGCTCTGCCACGGCAAGCACCTTGTCGTACTCTGCCTGGCTTGTGATGCACGCGAGCGTCCCGCCCTGGCTGGCGCAGTAGGCGTTCGCGTCGCTCCAGGTCATGGCGCGGGACACCACGGTGTACTCCGTCTCGGTGACGGTCTCCTGCGGGCCGGACGAGACCACGAGCGACACGCGCACGGTGCTCGGGTCGCCCATCTGTCCGCCGGTGGGGGACTGCGAGATGACGAAGCCTTCAGGCGTGCTCACGCTGTGCTCCTCGGTGATGCTGGAGGTGGCGAATCCTTCGCGCGAGAGCATGTCGAGGGCGTCGGACTGGCTCAGGCCCACCACGTTGGGGATGGCGACCTCATGGACCGTGGGCGTCGTTGCGGTGGAGCTCGACGTGCTGGCCGTGCTGGGCTCGCTTGACGTCGTCGTGGACGGCTGCGAGCTCGAGGTTTCCGCCGGCTCTCCGCCGCCGAATGCGCCGGCGTTCAGCGCGAAGATCACGCCGCACACGACGAGCAGCGCCACCACGACGATGCCCGCCACGATTGCGACGGTCTTATAAGGGTTCTTTCCGCTCGGGGCGGTCGGCTCCATGCCGGGCGCCGACATGGTCACCTGGCCCGCCGACTGCCCGTTCGGCATCACGGCGGTCGCGTCGACGCGGGGTGCGCGCGGGTCGGGCGTTTGGGGCATGAGCGCAGAATCGGGCAGCGCGTCGCCGCTGGGGGCCACGGCGTCCGCGGGCGTCTCGGGTGCCGGCTGGCCCGCCATCACGGTCGTCCGCTGCCGGCTTTCGTCAACAGAGGGAGCTGCCTGGTCGGGCTTGGCAGGCTTCGCGCTGTCGCCGGCGGTCTCCGGGGTTTCAGCGTTATTCGGGTCATGATTGAGGCGAGTGCCGCAATGGGGGCAGAAGACCGCGTCGTCCTCCACCTTCGTGCCGCATTCCGTGCAGAACATGTCGCTCCTCCTTGCGTGACGTGCTGTGGGCGTGCTGCCCGTCTTATGCGAGCTCGGTCTTCGCGCGCACGATGCGCGTGACGGACTCGTCGATGCGCTCTTCGGTGATGCGGCCGCTGTGGACGGCATCCAGGACGCTCTGGTAGGCGGTCGGGAAGTCTGCGGGCGTGAGCACGATGTCGACGCCAGCCTCGATAGCGCGCAGGGTCGCGTCGCTTGCCGTGTAGCGCTCGACGATGGCGCCCATGCTCAAGGAGTCGGTGATGACGATGCCGTCGTAGCCCAGCTGCTCGCGCAGCACGTCGGTGATGATGGCCGGGTTGACCGAAGCGGGCGTGTCGTCGCCGGTCGCCTCGGGGGTGGAAAGGTGCCCCACCATGATGAAGGGGACGTCGGCCTCGATGGCCGCCTCGAAGGGCAGGAACTCGTCCTGCTCCATCTCGTCGAGCGTCTTGTGGGAGTAGATGGACACCTCGTGGCTGTCGCCCTCCGCGCCGCCAATGCCAGGGAAATGCTTGGCGCACGAGAGGATGCCGGCTTCGGTGAAGCCTTCGACCTGGGCAGTCACGAACGGCGCGGCTGCCGCGCCCGTGGTGCCGAACGAACGGAGCGCCATCGTGTCGCTGTTGGGGTTGTTCGCCACGTCGGCGTCCGGCGCGAAGTCGACGTTGAAACCGAGCTCGGTGAGGTACGTGCCGATGGTCGTGGCGATCGTTTTCGCCTGGGCGGAGTCGCCCGTCGTGCCGACCTCGCTCATGTTGCCGACGTTCGCGACGTCGAATCCTTCGGTGCCGCCGATGCGGGACACCGTGCCGCCTTCCTCGTCAACGCACAGGAACGCCGGCAATCCGGTGATCTCGTGCGAGAACTCTTGCGTGGCGGTCAGCATGGCGCGCGTTTGGTAGGCATTCTGCAGGTTGGTGCCGAAGTAGATGATGCCGCCGACGGGGTACTGCTGCAGGGCGGCGCGCGTCTGCTCGCCCGCCTGGATGACGGCGTCGACGCCGGTGATGTCCTCGGGCTTGACGATGAACATCTGCGCGACCTTCTGCTCGAGGGTCATGTTCGCCACGATGGAGGCCGCCTCGTCGTTGGCGGGGGTCGCCTCGTCATCGGCTGCCTGGGTGCTCTCGGTGGCCGCCGAAGAGCTTGTCGACTCCTGGTCGGATTGCGAGTAGGACTCGGGGATGGTGGCGATCTCGCCCTTTTCGCCAAAGCTGCATGCGGTCAGGAGGCAGGCTACGGCGAGCGCGAGCGCCAGGCATGCGATCGCGCGAGCGCGGTGCGCGATGGCGCGGTTGGGGGCGGTGGGCTTCATAGGGCTCCTTACAGTCGGGTCCGTCTTTGTTCGCTGTGTATTATAGTAACCATGTGTAGAAAAAGTGTATTCGAGCGCGCGGACGCTCTGAATAAAGGGGAGAAGGAGGATGGAGACTATGGGATACGGGTATGGCAGCTCAAGTCTGACGAACGCCGTCATTGGGGGCACCGTGCTGTCGGTGGTCATCGTGATCGCAGGGCTCGTGCTCACGATTCTGGCGTGCGTGAAGTTCCTGGGAAAGAACGGCGACCGCTCCTCGTGGCTTGGGCGTTTGTTCAACTTCGACCATCTGTTCGTCGAGACGATCATGAAAGTCGTCTACATCATCAGCGTGATCGGCATCACGCTCGGATGCCTGTGGTTCGTTCTCGCCACTGCGTTCGCCGGCAACGTGGGGGTCTTCTTCGCCTCGCTGTTCGGCGGCGTCATCATGTTCTTCGTGCTGCAGCTGCTCTGCCGCCTGTCGTTCGAGATGACCATGGCGTTCGTTCGCATGTCCTCCGACGTGCACGCCATGCGCAAGACCGTGGTGGGCGACATCCCCGACGCAGCTCCGCGTCCGGCAGGGCCGTCCATCTTCGAGTCCATCGCCTCGCGCATTCCGAAGCAGCCGGTCGCGCCCGCCTCGGGCGCCGCTCCGGTGCCG
>CASEJD010000034.1 GCA_949288145.1 uncultured Coriobacteriia bacterium | reverse complement strand
GCGGCATCTCCCGCGCCCGCGTACTCCACGTGGTCGAGCGAGACGGCGTCGTCGAAGTCCTTCGCGTCCTCGGGGTCGATGGTGAACAGCATGCGCGAGCGCAGGTCGCGGTATCCCGCGGCAAGCGCCCCGTCCGCGTCGACGCGCGCTTCGGCGGCTTCCGCGAGGGCGGCGTCCGAGAACGCGGTCTCGAGCTTATGGCGCGCGATGACGAGCTCGCCGTCCAGGCGCACGTCCTCTTCGCGGCCAAGGACCTCCTCCACCACGCCGGTCGCGGCGGAATGGCGCGTGGGGTACTCCACCATGCGCACGCGCACCAGGTCGCCGTCGTTGACGTGCGGGTTGTCCTTCAGCAGCGTGAAGATGTCGTAGGGAATGCGCGGGTCCTCGGGCACCACGACGCCGAATGGCTCGGCCACCTCGTAGCGACCCACGATGGATTCGTGGTTGCGCACGATCACGCTGACGATGCGGCCGGTCGGCCTACCGCCCGTCTGGTTGTGCTCTTTGCCGTCCTGCCGGTGCTCGCGGTTGACCTTGGCGGGGGCCACCTCGACGAAGTCCCCGTCGAACGCAGTGCCCATCTTCGACGCGGGGATGAAGTACTCCCCCTCCGCCGTCTGGACGAACCCGTAGCCGTGCGCCGTGACGGACAGGACGCCCCGCGGGTTGCTGCGCGGCCTGCGCCGCGTAGGGGATTTCCGGCGACCGTTGTTGCGCCCCACGGTCAGCCCGCCATCAACGACTGGGCGGTCTCGAGCGCCACGGTCTTTTGGGCGTCGTCGGAACCTTCGCCTGCCGCGATGGTGACGGCGGGAACCACGCCGACGTCCTGGATCTCGCGGCCGAGCGGGGTGAGGTACGCGGCCGCCGTGTAGCGCAACGCTCCGCCGAACGACAGCTCGCGCACGACCTGCACGCCGCCCTTTCCGAGCGTCGTCTCGCCCACAACGGTGGCGCGCTGGTTGTCCTGCAACGCCGCAGCGAGCACCTCGGCGGCACCTGCCGTGTTCTGGTTCACGAGCACCACGAGCGGCAGGTCCGTCTCCACCTCGCCGCTTGCCGTGCGCGTCGTCGTGCCGTCGACCGTGGTAATCTGCACGACCACGCCGCTGCGCACGAACAAGGACGCGGTGTTCACGGCACTCGTCAGGTAGCCGCCCGGATTGTCGCGCAAGTCGAGCACGAGCGCGCGAGCGCCCTGCGACACGGCCGACGAGACGGCGTCGCTCACGAGCGAGTCGCTGTTCTGGGAGAGCTGCGAGAGCTTGATGTAGCCCACCTCGTCGGACACTTCGACGTGCACGTTCTGCTCGGCGTACTCCGAGCAGAGCAGCGTCGTCGTGATCTCCGGACCGCCCTCCGCTTCGAGGCTGCCCGGGCGACGCCAGGTGACGACGACCTGCGAGCCCTCTTCGCGAGCAAGCGCGTTGACGGTCTCGGCGAGCGACCATCCGTCGCGGTCGCCGTCGATGGCCGCGATGAAGTCGCCCGCCTGCACGCCCGCCGCTTCGGCGGCTGATCCTGGGAAGACCTCGACCGCGTAGCATTTCCCCCGATACTCGCCGAACAGCACGCCGATGCCCGTGTACGAACGCGCCGTCTCCTCCAGGTACGCGGCATAGCGCTCTTGGTCGTAGTACGTCAGGTACGGGTCCATCGTAGACTCGGCGAACGCATCGAGCACGCGCTCCGTGGCGTCCTCAAGGTCGTACGCGTCGATGCTCTCCTGGGCAACGACGCCCTCAACCTCCGCCACGCGCGCGGAAATGGAGTCGTAGGTGTTGCCCGTGACCGTCTGCCCCGGGTTGCTGCTCGTGGAAACCACGAGCGAGTCCATGCCCAAGCGCTGCAGCAGGTCGGTGTTGCCGCGCGCCACGAAGCCCGCGGCAAACGAGCAGCACAAGCAAAGGAAGACCACCGCAGCAGCGATGATCTTCCTGTTACGCGTACGAAGTGCGTCGACGGTATTCAGGCCATGACGGGCCATGCCAGGCAAGCCTCCTTGTTTACACCTTCAGGTAGCGGCGCATGGCGAGCGCGGAGCCCAGCAGGCCGATGAAGAGGCCCGCCACCAGCAGCGCCGCGTAGATGAGCAGCACCGTGCCGAACTCGACGTTCACCGGCAGCCACACGAGCGCGTTCGAGACCTGGGGCAGCGCGAAATGGCGCACCAGCTCGATGCACAGGATGGCCAGCGCGCCGCCGATGATGGCGTGCAGCGCGCCTTCCATGAGGAAGGGGCCACGGATGAAGCCGTTCGAGGCGCCCACGAGGCGCATGATGGCGATCTCCTTGCGACGCGCCAGAATGGCCAGGCGAATCGTGTTGTTGATGAACACGAACGCGATGAAGATGAGCAGCGCCACGAGCGCCACGCCCACGTAACGAATGATGTTGACCATCGAGAACAGACGGTCGATGCTCTGCTGGCCGTAGCTCACCGAGCCCTCGACGTCGCCCTCGTCGGCGACAGCCTGGTAGTCGGCGTTGTCCTTGATGGCCTGTGCCACCGTCTCAACCTGCTGCGGGTCCGAAAGCTCGATGTCGATGGACGCCGGCAGCGGGTTCGTGCCGTCGAGCGAGTCGATGATGTCGGAGTTGTTCGAGGTCTGGAAGTTCTCGAGCGCCTGCTCCTTCGTCGTGAAGCCGACGGAGGCGACGTTGTCCATGCTCCTCACGGCTTCGACGACCGCGTCGACCTTCGCCTGGTCGGCGTCGTCGGCCACGTACGCAGTGATGGACACCTCGTTCTCCACAGACGACACGATGTTGTTCACGATGATGCCGCCCACCAGGAACAAGCCGATGATAAGCAGCGAGAGGAAGATCGTGATGATCGAGCCGAGCGTCGTGGAGAGATTGCGCGTGAAGCCCGTGAGCGATTCTTTGAAGAAGTAGAAAAGGCTAGACATCGAAGCCGTACACCCCCCTGTCCTGGTCGCGAGTCAGGTGCCCGCGGTCGAGCGCGATGACGCGACGGCGCATGTTATCGACCATCTCGCGGTCGTGCGTGGCAACGAGCACCGTGGTGCCAGTGCGATTAATGCGCTCGAGCAGGTCCATGATGCCGCGCGAGGTCTGCGGGTCAAGGTTGCCCGTGGGCTCGTCGCAGATCAGCAGCGGCGGGCGGTTCACGATGGCGCGCGCGATGGAGACGCGCTGCTGCTCGCCGCCGGAAAGCTGGTCGGGGCGCTTGTTGAGCTTGTCCTGCAGGCCAACGAGGCGCAAGACCTCGGGCACCTGCGTCTTGATGACGTGACGGCTCTTGCCGATAACCTCCAGCGCGAAGGCGACGTTCTCGAACACCGTCTTGTTCGGCAGGAGCTTGAAGTCCTGGAACACGCAGCCGATGTTGCGGCGCAGGTACGGAACGCGCCAGTTGCGCATGGTGGACAGGTCCTCGTCCGCGACGTAAATCTTGCCCTTCGTGGGCTTGATCTCGCGGATGAGCATGCGGATGAACGTGGATTTGCCCGAGCCGGAATGGCCGACCAGGAACACGAACTCGCCCGCGTAGATCTGCAGCGAGATATCGTTCAGGGCAGGTTTGTTGGGCTGGGCGGGATACACCTTCGTCACGTGGTCAAACGTGATGACCGGAGTTCCCATGGTCTGGGGCATGTCGTCGATGTCGAGCGTCGGCAGCGCCTGGGAAAGCTGAGCGGTGGCCTGGCGTGCCGCCGCCTGCTGCGGCGTCAGCCGCTGCTGTGCGGCATGGCTGCCACGACGCACAGGTGCCCCCTGATTGGTGGGATTCGTCACAGAGTGCTCCGTTCAAGTCGTGATGTACTGTAACGTCCGCATTATACCGTTAAGCGCGCGAAGGTGGGTTTTCTGGCACGATTGTCAGTTTTCGTTCACACCGCCTTCGCAAATGCCCCAGGAAAAAGCCGTCCGCTCATCCGCGCCCAAACGCCGCTTCCCACTTCGCGCGACTTCTTATAAAGTGAAAGTTCGCTTGTAAACAAGGAAGGAAATCAGGGGAATCATGCGAAAGATCGTAACCAGCCTGCCGTTCATTCTGCTCATGGCAGTCATCCTCGGCATCGTGGTCGGCCTCGTGGCCTCCGTCGAGGTCATGAACGTGGTCGTTGTCGTGAAGTACGTGCTCGGCCAGCTCATCAACTTCTGCGTGCCGCTTATCATCATCGGCTTCATCGCCCCGTCCATCACGAGCCTGGGACAACACGTCTCGCGCATCCTGACCGTGGCGGTGCTGCTCGCCTACGTGTCCTCCATCGGCGCGGCGTTCTTCTCCATGCTGGCGGGCTACGGCATCATCCCGCACCTGTCCATCGTCACGAACCCCGAAGGCCTGCGCGAGGTGCCCGAGGCGCTCTTCCAGCTCGACATCCCGCAGATCATGTCGGTCATGAGCGCGCTCGTGCTCTCCATCCTGCTCGGCTTGGCGGCTGTCTGGACGCAGGCCACGCTCATGGAGCGCCTGCTCGACGAGTTCCGCCGCATCGTGCTCGCCATTGTAAAGAAGGTCGTCATCCCCATCCTGCCGGTCTTCATCGCCAGCACGTTCTGCGAGCTGTCCTACGAGGGCGTCATCACGCAGCAGCTGCCGGTCTTCATCGTCATCGTGCTCATCGTCATCGTGGGGCACTACCTGTGGCTTGCCGTGCTCTACGGCCTGTCCGGCGCCTACAGCGGCCAGAACCCGTTCCAGATCATCCGCCATTACGGCCCTGCCTACCTCACGGCCATCGGCACGATGAGCTCTGCAGCCACGCTCGCGGTCGCGCTCGAGTGCGCGGGCAAGGCAATCCCGCCGCTGCGCCGCGACATGGTCGACTTCGGCATCCCGCTGTTCGCGAACATCCACCTGTGCGGCTCGGTGCTCACCGAGGTCTTCTTCTGCATGACCATCAGCCAGATGCTCTACGGCCACATTCCGGACCTGGGCACCATGGTGCTCTTCTGCCTGCTGCTCGGCGTCTTCGCCATCGGCGCCCCCGGCGTCCCGGGCGGCACCGTCATGGCCTCGCTCGGCCTGATCACCGGCGTGCTCGGCTTCGACGCCACCGGCACCGCGCTCATGCTCACCATCTTCGCCCTGCAGGACAGTTTCGGCACCGCCTGCAACATCACGGGCGACGGCGCGCTCACGCTCGCGCTCTCCGGCTACGTGCGCAAGCACAACATCGAGGAGGAGTCCCTCGACAACGTCGAGTTCGAAAGCGACGGCCAGATGGCCCCCATCGAAGAGGCGAAGTAAGCGCCACTCCCCATCTATCGCGCGAAAAGCCGGGCTTGCCCGGCTTTTCTTGTTCCTGGCACCAAATCGCGCACAGCGCATACAGCGCATAAGAAAGCGCGCCAGGGAACCGTCCCCGGCGCGCTATTCAAAGCCATTATGCGGAAAGGCCTACAGCAGCCCCTTCGCCGCCTTCGCGATAGCCTCGGCGTCCAGCTCGAAGTGGCGCATGAGCTCTTCGAACTCGCCCGAGGTGCCGAACTCGTCGCGCACGCCCACGAGCGCCGTGCGGGTGGGCAGCTGCTCGGCGAAGAGCTCGCAGACCGCGGAGCCCAGGCCGCCGATGACGGAGTGCTCCTCGGCCACCACGACGCGGCCCGTCTTGCGCGCGGAGGCGAGAATGGCCTCCTCGTCGAGCGGCTTGACGGAGTAAGCGTCGATGACTTCTGCCTCGATGCCCTCGGTCGCCAGCTGCTCGGCGGCGATAAGCGCCTCGTTCACCTCGACGCCGCACGCGACGATGGTCACGTCGTCGCCCTTGCGCAGCGTGCGCGAGCCGCCAATCTCCAGCTCGCAGCCCGGCTCGTACACGCACGGCACGGACGCGCGGCCCATGCGCACGTACACCGGGCCCGGCGTGGCCGCCGCGAGCTTCAGCGCGGACGCGCAGGCGTCGTAGTCCGCCGGCACGAGCACGCGCATGTTCGGCAGCACGCGCATGAGCGCGATGTCCTCGAGCATCTGATGGCTGCCGCCGTCAGGGCCGACGGAGACGCCCGCATGCGTCGGGGCGATCTTCACGTTGAGCTTGGAGTAGCACACCGTGTTGCGAATCTGGTCGTACACGCGGCCAGTGCCGAACACGGCGAACGAGCCGGTGAACGCCACGTTGCCGGCGAGCGAAAGGCCGGCGGCGACGTCAATCATGTTCTGCTCGGCAATGCCGACGTTGAACAGGCGCTCGGCGTTCTCCTCCGCCGCGCCCGCGAACTTCTTCGTCGTGGTGGAGCCGGACAGGTCCGCGTCCACCGCCACGACGGGAACGCCCGCCGCGGCGAGCTCCGCCAAAGTCGCGCCGAACGCGGCGCGGGTCGCCTTCTTCTCAGCAGCCACGTTAGGCCTCCTTCTTGCTCAAATCGGACAGGGCGATCTCCAGCTCCTCGGGCTTCGGCGCCTTGCCGTGCCAGCCCGCCTGGCCCTCCATGAAGCTCACGCCCTTGCCCTTCGTCGTCTCGGCGATGATGGCCGTGGGCTTGCCGGCCTTCGCGGCCTTCGCCTGCGCCAGCACGTCGAGCACCTGCTCCATGTCGTTGCCGTCACAGGTCAGGACATCCCAGCCGAAGGCGGCGAACTTCTCCGCCAGGCTCTCCGGCGAGCACACGTCCTCGATGCGGCCGTCGATCTGCAGGTGGTTATGGTCCACGATGGCGACCAGGTTGTCGGCCTTCTGGTGCGCGGCGAACATGGCCGCCTCCCAGACCTGGCCCTCCTGGCACTCGCCGTCACCGAGCAGGCAGAACACGCTCGCGTCGTTGCCCGCCAGACGCAGGCCGCACGCCAGGCCGCACGCCACGGAAAGACCCTGGCCGAGCGAGCCCGTGCTCACCTCGACGCCCGGGAGCTTCTTGGAGTCCGGATGGCCCTGCAGGCGGCTACCCAGCTTGCGCAGCGTCAGGAGCTCCTCGGTCGGGAAATAGCCCGCTTCCGCCAGCGTGGCGTAGAGCGCCGGCGCCGCGTGGCCCTTGGAAAGGATGAAGCGGTCGCGCGCGTCGTCCTCCGGGTTCTGCGGATCGTGGCGCAGGATGCCGCCGAAGTACAGCGCGCACATGACGTCCGCGCTCGAGAGCGAGCCGCCGGGGTGTCCGCTGCCCGCCTCTGCGATCATGCGGACGATGTCCTTGCGGATATCGTTCGCCTTGACTTGCAATTCCTCTACGTTCACCGTTTTCCCTTCCTTACTGGGCTGCTTTATATCGGTGGTAACCGATGACGAACTCGTCGATGTCCCCGTCCAGCACCGCGTCGACGTTGCCGGTCTCGATGCCGCTGCGCACGTCTTTCACGAGCTGGTAGGGGTACAGGACGTAGTTTCTAATCTGGCTGCCGAACGAGTTGTCCATGCGCTCCCCGCGCAGCTCGTCGATTTCCGCCTCGCGCTTGCGCTCTTCGAGCTCGTAGAGCTTCGCGCGCAGCACGCGGAAGGCGGCCTCTTTGTTCTGCAGCTGGGATTTCTCGTTCTGGCAGGTCACGACAATGCCCGTGGGCAGGTGCGTCAAGCGCACGGCGGAGTCCGTCGTGTTCACGCACTGACCGCCCGGGCCGCTGGAGCGGTAGACGTCCACGCGGACGTCGGCGGGGTTGAGATCGACTTCGATGTCGTCCGGCAGGACGGGCAGCACTTCCACGCTCGCGAACGTGGTATGGCGGCGCTTCTTGTCGTCAGTCGGGGAGATGCGCACCAGACGATGGACGCCCGACTCGCTGCGCAGCATGCCGTAGACGTTCTTGCCCTCCACCTGGAAGCTCGCGCGGTCCAGGCCCACCTGCTCGGCGCCGGGCACCACGTCGAGCACCTTGACCTTCCAGCCCTTCTTCTCGGCGTAGCGCGTGTACATGCGGTACAGCATGTCCGTCCAGTCTTGCGCTTCCAGGCCGCCGGATCCGGGATTGACCGTCACGATGGCATCGCCCGCGTCGAAGCGGCCGGAGAACCAGGAGTCAATCTCGAACTGGTCGAGCATGGCTGCGAGCGTCGCAAGGTCAGCGTCGAGCTCTTCGAGGAAGTCGGGCTCTTCGTCAGCCAAGTCCGCTGCGGCGCGCACGTCCTCGAGCAGCGCGCACGCGCGCTCGTAGCCCTCGATCGTGTCGCGCAGGTTGCTTGCTTGCTTCGAGACCTCCGAAGCATGTCCGGCATTGTCCCAGAAACCCGGCGCGGCAATCTCTTCGTCCAGCTTCTTCAGCTGGATGCGCTTGTCCTCGATATGCAGGTACGCGCGAGCTGCCTCCAGGCGCTCGGCGGTCTGCTCGATCTCTTTGCTGTGTTCCTTGTCAGCCATGAGGAATGGTGGGTCCTCTCACGGGATATGCCTTGCTTCCGAGAGCGCGCCCCGGGACGATAGGACGCCCCTGATGCATGCGCACTCGGACTTCTCATTGTAACAAACTGGACAAGCATCGACCTATGCCCTGCGCATCCCGCCGAAAACACACAGGCATTCTTGGGGTTCGATTCCCTCTAGGGAGCTGAAATGAAAAACGGCAACGGAGGTCTTCCGTTGCCGCACCTTTTCCTGGAGCGGGTGACGGGAATCGAACCCGCGTCATGAGCTTGGAAGGCTCAGGTTCTACCATTGAACTACACCCGCGTGAGCGGTCATTATACCGCTTTTGCCTCTTCGCGCGCGAAAACGCCAAAAATGGTCGGGGCGACAGGATTTGAACCTGCGACATCCTGCTCCCAAAGCAGGCGCGCTACCAAACTGCGCCACGCCCCGACAGAGACATCCGAACATGATAGAGCAACGCGTGCCCGAGCGCTAGAGGGAGTTCGGGGTCCGCCTCGGTTTGCCCCCCCCGCAACCTGAGCCTTCCAAGCTCATGACGCGGGTCTCGTGCAGTCGCCAGAAGAGAAGCGCCCTTTGCCCGATCTCTTTACCGGTAGCGCTCCTCCAGCTGCGCGCGCAGGCTCTCGAGTGCGCGCCCGCGGTGCGAGATGACTGTCTTCTCCGCCTGGGGCACCTCAGCGAACGTGCGCTCGCCGCCGAACTCGTCCGGCAGGAACAGCGGGTCGTAGCCGAAACCTTCGCTGCCACGCTCTTCGTGGCCGATGCGGCCTTCCACAGTGCCGCGCGCCGCAAGCTCAGAGCCATCCTCGTCAACGAACACGAGCGAGCACACGAAACGCGCCGTGCGCGCTTCGTCCGGCGTCCGCGCCAGCTCTTCGAGCAGCTTGCGATTGTTCGCCGCGTCATCGCCGTGCACGCCGGCATAGCGCGCCGAGAGCACGCCAGGCGCGCCCCCAAGGGCGTCCACCTCAAGGCCCGAGTCGTCCGCCAGCACGGCAAGGCCGCACAGCTCGTGCGCCGCGCGCGCCTTGATGCGGGCATTGCCCTCGAACGTGGCGGCGTCCTCCTCCGGATCGGAGTCGACCTGCGCCTCGCGCAGGGATTTGAACTCCCACCCCTCGAAATCGAGCGCCGCGCGGATCTCGTCGATCTTGTGGGCGTTGTTGCTTGCAATCACCACCGTCTTCACGGGCGGCCTCCTCTCGCCACGCGGGGCGTTCACGCCCCGCCGTTCTCTTCCCTACCGCGGCAGGTCTACATGGCTCACGTTCTCGAGCGGGAACCGCAGCACGCGCGAGCCGAACCGCCGGAACTCCTCAACGTCGGTGCCGGTCGTGTAGAACTCGTAGCGCGGTGCGTGACCCGGCTGCGCGAGCGCGCCCTTGCGCGCAAGAATCTCGCTCACATCCTTCGCGGCCTCCTTCGCCGAGGAGATGAGCGTCACGTTGCGGCCGATGACGCCACCGATGAGCGCCTTGAGCAGCGGGTAGTGCGTGCAACCGAGCACGAGCGTGTCGATGTCGCATCGGCGCAGCGGGTCGAGGTAGTCCTGCGCGATCTCCTGGAACGCCGGGCGGATGTAGACCTTCGAGGCAAGCGAGGTGTAACTCTCGATGGGACCCTCGGCCATGCGGATGCCGCGCTCAGCAATCTCGACGAAGCGCGGCGTGGCGGTCGAGAACACCGTGATGCCCGCGTCGATCGCGCGGATGGCCTTCGCGTACGCCCCCGACTCGATGGTCGCCTTCGTGGCAATGACGCCCACGCGGCGGTTGACCGTGGTGTGGGCGGCAGCGCGCGCTCCCGGCTCTACAACGCCGATGACCGGCACGTCGAACGCCTGCTGGGCATGCTTGAGACCCGCGGCGGTGGCGGTGTTGCACGCGATGAGAATAAGCTTCACGTGCTTGCCCACAAGCCAGCGCCCGATTTGCTGCACGAACCCGTCCACTTGCTCGAGCGGCCGCGGGCCGTACGGGCAGCGTGCGGAGTCGCCTAGGTAGATGACGCTCTCCTCAGGCAACGCCTTGACGATTTCGCGCACGACGGTCAACCCGCCGAAGCCCGAGTCGAACACGCCGATGGGCGCGTCGCTGAACTCGCCATCGCGCTCGAGGGAGACAAGGCGCTGTCCTCCTGCCACGTGCACGCCCGGTGCTGCCGCGACACCGCCCTCCGGCAGCGCGCCTGCGGCAGCGTCCGGCGCAGTGATCGCCGGAGCGTCGGCCCCTGCAGGCTTCGGGAACGCAGCCGCCGTTTCGCGCTGCGTCTGAGATTGTTCGTTCGATTGTTCCATGGGGACAGTATAGCGTCGCGCCCGCGCCCGTCATACAATCGGCACCTGAGGCGTAGAGAGACCGCCGGAACGGAGCCGTCATGTCGAAGAAGACCGACCTGAAAACAAACGCCATGCGCGAACTCGAGCGCGCGCACGTGTCCTACGAATCCCGCGTGTTCGAATGCCCCGAGGCCCTTTCGGGCGTCGAGGTGGCAGACCTGCTGGGACTCGACCAGGATCGCGTGTTCAAGACACTCGTCACCGTGGGAAAGACCGGCGAACATTACGTCTTCATGGTGCCCGTTGCCGAGGAGCTTGACCTGAAGAAGGCGGCTGAGGCCGTGGGCGAGAAATCCGTCAGCATGGTGAAGTCGAAAGAGCTACTCGGGCTCACCGGCTACGTGCACGGCGGCTGCTCCCCCTTGGGCATGAAGAAGCTCTTCAAGACGACCATCGACGAGACGGCGCAGCTGTTCGACCACATCGCGTTCTCGGGCGGCCGCATTGGCTGCCAAATCGAGACGAGCGTTGACGGCCTCGCGCAGGCGATTCCTCTGCAGATGGCAGATCTGACGCGCCGGTAATAGCTGAGCGTCTCCACGACGACAGCCCGACAACTTGCCCCATACCATACGAAAGGCCCCGCTCGGGGCCTTTCGTAGCTAACGAAGAAGAGCGCGCTACTGGTGTGCGACCACGACATCGCCCTGCGCGATGATGTTGTACAGCGACGCCGCAGCGCTCGACGGCAGGTTGATGCAGCCGTGCGAGCCGTAACCGTCAGCGTAGCGCGTGCCACCGAACGCGGACTGCCACGAAGCGTCATGGAAGCCGACCGCGTTGCCGACGAAGGGCATCCAGTACTGGACCTCGGTCTCGTACTCGGGCTCTCCCGTGGAGGCCTCGACCGTGCCGATGAGCGTGGAAGGGCTCTGCTTGCCGTTGAGCACGTACACGCCCGTAGGGGTGGCGTGCTCGGGGTCCGGTTTGCCGGAGACGAAGTCGGACTCCCAGATCACGGAATCACCGTCGTAAAACGTCGCATGCTGCGTCGAAAGGTTGACGTCGACCCAACGAGCGCCCCAGTCAGCCTGACCGACGCCGTTGAACGCGCCCGCCGTCTGCGACATGGGCATCTCGTAGGTGCCCACCGTGCTGTTCTGCACGTACTCCTTGACGTCGTTGACGAGTGCTTCCTTGTCGACGATCCAGCCGTACACGCCGCCCGAGACCGTGGAGGTCGCGCCGCCCGGCGTCGTGAACGTGCGCGTGGTGCCGTACGTGTTCACAGAGCCAGCGGTGGTGTCTGCCCACGCGATGATGCCGTTGTCGTCAAGCGCGACGGAGTAATCCTCCGCGACGTACACCCACGGCGCGATAGCGGCCGCGTCAAGTGTGGCAGCGGCGGTCCCGGCCACGGTGAACGTGATGTTCGTGCCGAGCATCTTGTTCGCCGCGTTGCACGCAGCGACCACGAGCTCGTTGTCCTGCAGGACCTCGGGCTTCACCAGCTCGTCATCGCCAAGGACGACGGAATCCTGCATGGAAGCGAACGCGTTCGAAGCAAGCTCGATAACCGCGTCGACGTCAACTTCGGTGCCGTACACCTCGGGAACGATCTCGAACTGCTGCGCCTCCTCGCTGTACGCGATCGTGGCATTGACCGAAGACGTGGCGGTCTCGTTGAACGCGTCAATGTGCGTGCGGATGATATCGGCCAAGCCGTTACCCGCGCTCGAGAACGCGAGATTCTTCATTAGATCATGGCCGCCAACCAAGCCAGCTGGCCACAAAGCCGGGTTGTTCTCGGACAGCAGGTCGTCCACCAGTCCTTTGCTGTCAAGCGAGGCGCCCGCCTCCGCAGACGTGATCTCGAAATCGACGCCATCACCCGTGACGGACAGCGAATACTCGGACACTTCGTTGTCGATGATCGCCTGCACCTCGGACGCGCTCTTAAGCGAGAGGTCATGGCTGCCCAGCGACGTGCCCGGATAAAAATGGCTCGAGAAAAAGACGCCGACGCCGATGTACGCCAAGATGAGCGCGGCGACAGCTGCCACCACGCCAATGATGACCTTCTTCGATGCGAAGGGAGACGAGTTCTTCACCGGCTCCATGCCCGGTTGTCCGCACACAGCGCCACCAGGTTTGTACCCGCCACGAGGCGTCGGAGAGACGCCCGCCGGCCGCGGTTGCGCCGCAGGCGCCGGGCTGGGAGAGTTGGCAGGACGGGCATGCTTGCCCATAGGGGTGTCAGACTGTTTGTTGCTCATCTTCCTCATGCTTCGCTCGAACGACCCATCCGTGCGCCCAGTCTAACGAAACGACTGAAAAGGCGTACGAAAAGGAGCTTCCGCACGGAGAAAACCGCTTTGAGTTCACAAAACGCACGCCGACGCCAGACTCAACATCATACTCCTGATTCGGGCGAAGAAAATCCTCGAGAATGAGAGGGAATGAGAGTTGAAGGAGGACGTCCGCCCAGCCAATAAAAAAAGCGAGCGCCCTCATAAGCGCTCGCTCGGTACATGCATGGTGGAGGCGCGGAGAATCGAACTCCGGTCCATACTAGATCGTCCATCAGGCTCTACAAGCTTAGTCAACGATTGGAATTCGGCGCCGCCCTGTCCGTTGACGGGCGAAGCGGAGCCTAGTCAGTTCAATCTTTTCCTTGGCCATACCGACTACGTGCCGCGGAGCATTCCCCTCAGTTAATGCCGAACCTCGAAGCGGGGAAGATTCGAGGACGACAGCCTGGCATAAATTAAGCAGCCATGGCGAGCGCCGGAGCGCTCTGAGTGTTGTTCTTGCCAATTAAATTGACGGTACCCCTGTTTAACGTGGCGAGGAGACCACGACCTGCTCCTCATTTCAGACCTACCATGTCGAAACCAGTCGCCCCCAGATGAAACCGGGAAACGTGCCGATTGGCAGCTCCACCGTTATCAAAGTACATGCCGATTATACGGCAAACGCCCTGCGCGAGCGCGACGTCCTGGCCTCCCGCGGGCTGGCCCCGCAGTACTCTCGGCGATGGCGGGCTTAACTGCCGGGTTCGGGATGGGACCGGGTGATCCCCGCCTCCGTGGTCGCGCT
>CASEJD010000033.1 GCA_949288145.1 uncultured Coriobacteriia bacterium | reverse complement strand
TCTCGCCCGCCACGTCGCGCACGCGCGCCACATGCTGGTCCATGCGCTCGATCTTGCGGGCGCTCTTCTGCTTGCGCTGCTTGTGCTTGAGCACGCCCGCCGCCTCCTCGATGAGGGCACGGCGGTCCTCGGGGCGCGACTGCAGGATCGAGTCCAGGCTGCCCTGGGAGATGATGGAGTGCGTGCCCGTGCCAAGGCCTGAGTCGTGCAGGATGTCCAGCACGTCCATGCGGCGCGCGAGCGCGCCGTTGATGAGGTACTCGCTCTCGCCGCTGCGGTACATGCGGCGGGTGATGGACACCTCGTCGTAGTCGACGGGCAGCGTGCCGTCGGAGTTGTCGAGCACCAGGTCGACCTCCGCCACGCCCACCGGCTTGCGCGCCGACGAGCCGGCGAAGATGACGTCCTCCATGGCCTGGCCGCGCAGGTTCTTGGCATTGCGCTCGCCGAGGACCCACAGCACAGCGTCGGAGATGTTCGACTTGCCCGAGCCGTTCGGTCCCACGATGGCGGAGATGCCCGGCTCGAAGTTGAGCGCGCTGCGGTCGGCGAAGGACTTGAACCCTTTCAGGACGAGCTGCTTGAGGTGCATGGGCTACGCGTCCCTCTCCGCGCGGCGCGCCTCGCGGGCGGCCTTCTTCGCCTGGGACTTCTCCGCCTTGCGACGGGCGCGCTCGGCCTTCTGCAGCTCCGTGTCGGCCGCTTCGATGCTGCGCAGCGCCTTCTCGGCCGCCTGGCTTTCGGACTCCTTCTTCGTGCGGCCGACGCCGCGCGCGAGCGCCTGCAGGCCGGCGTAGACCTGCGTGATGAACGTGCGGTCGTGCGGCGGGCCCTGCGTCTCGATGAGCTTATAGGTGGGCGTGATGCCGTCCTCCTGCAGCTTCTCCTGCAGGACGCTCTTGGGGTTCTCGGGCTCTTTCGCCATGTCGAGCGACATATGGCCGAGCAGCGTGGCTGCCACGAACCGCTGCGCCACGTCAAGGCCGGCATCCAGGTAAAGGGCGGCCACCACGGCCTCGTAGACGTTCTCGAGCGCCGAGTGCAGGCCGCGACGGCCCGTGCCCGTCTCCGACGAGCCGAACACGATGACGTCGGCGAACCCAAGCTGCTCTGCCACCTTGGCAAGCGACGTGCCCGCCACGAGCGCCACCTTGATGCGCGTCAGGCCGCCCTCGTCCAGCTCAGGGTAGCGATGGAACGCCTCCATGGCCACGAGCGCGCCGAGCACCGAGTCGCCGAGGAACTCCAGGCGCTCGTACGAGAACTTCACCGGCTTGCCCTCGACGGCGGACGGGTGCGTGATGGCAGATAGCAGCAGCGCGGGCTGCTCGAAGCGGTGTCCCACGATCTGCTGCGCTTGCTCCAGCTTCTCATTCTGCTCGGGGGTGAACGTCGAAGCGTCGCCCCACGTGAACATCTGCGTCTCTTCTGTCTCCATCTATCGTGCCACCGCCTGTGCGATCGATTCCGGAACCTTACCGCGCACGACCTTCGCGGCCGTGTGGATGCCGTTCTTCACGGCCGTGGGGCTGGACGAGCCGTGCCCCACGATGCACGCGCCCTTCACGCCGAGCAGCGGCGCGCCGCCGTACGTCTCGGCACTGAGCGTGCTCTTAAGCTCGGCAAGCGACCCCTTGACCGCCAGCGCGCCGAGCTTCGCCACCGGGCTGGACGTGAGCGCGCCCTTGAGCGCTTTGAACAGCACCGACACCGAGCCCTCGATGGTCTTCAGGCACACGTTGCCCGTGAAGCCGTCGGCCACCACCACGTCGAAGCGGGCGGTGAGCACGTCGTCGCCCTCGCAGTTGCCGGCGAAGTTCGGAAGCTCCTTGGAGAGCAGCTTGTGGCACTCCTGCGCGAACTGGCTGCCCTTCGCTTCCTCCGAGCCGATGTTGAGCAGGCCCGCCTTCGGCGCCTCGATGCCCACGACCTCGCGGGCGTAGATGCTCGCCATCTGGGCGAACTGCAGCAGGTACTCGGGCTTGCAGTCCGCGTTCGCCCCGACGTCGCACAGGACGACCGGGCCCGCGGGGGCCGGGAGCACCGTGCACAGCGCGGGGCGCGCCACGCCCTTCACGCGGCCCATGACCAGCGTGGCGGCCGCCAGGCACGCGCCCGTGGACCCTGCCGAGAAGAATCCCTGGGCATCCCCTTCCTTCACGAGGCGGCAGCCCACGACGAGCGAGGAGTCCTTCTTCGAACGGACGGCGTTGGCCGGGTGCTCCCCCATGGAGATCTCCTCCGTGGTGGCGCGTGCCACACAGCGTTCGTGCGCGGCGGCGAAGGGCTCCACCACCTCGCGCGGTCCGCACAGGATGACGCTCAGGTCCGGGTCATCGGCCAGCGCGGCGGCCGTGCCCTCGAGCACGACGCCGGGCGCGTCGTCTCCGCCGAGCGCGTCGACGGAAAGCGTGATCTTCTCTGCCATGATGCTCCTTGAAAAGGCGCGCAGGTTTATCGCGCGCCGAATTGGCTGATATCCGCCTGATTATACGCGGCGCCGCCGAACCTTGGCGGAGCGCCCGCAGGCGTAAAAGGGAAGTTACGCAAAACGCACACCACGACCAATGCGACAGCGCGCGACCTTCGCCGGCGTGCCGTGCGCAGGGCCAGGCGGCGTCGAATGGCATTGAAAAGGGCCCGCACGGGGCCCTTTTCAATGCTATTCGTTCGTGATGCGTGCGCTAGTCAACGACGATGACTTCGCGGCCCTTGTAGTAGCCGCAGTTCGGGCACACGCGGTGCGGGAGCTTGACCTCGCCGCAGTGCGGGCACGTGCAGCGCGCGGGAGCGTCCATGCGATCATGGATGCTGCGACGGGCATGGGTGCGAGCACGACCCTTTTTTTGCTTAGGTACTGCCATCATTTTCTCCTTCTGCACAAAACGAGCCTGCGCTCGATATACCTGTGTGAAACACGCAAAGCGGTATGGTAGCAAAGGAACGCGCCCCGTGCAACCGGGGCGCGAAGATTCATAAAACCTTGAACAGAGCGGCAACCCGCCGCTGGCAAGCGCCGCGCGGTACGGCGCCTTCGAGCTCCCCTACTCGTCGAAGGTGTAGCCCTTGAGCGCCGCGAAGGGGTTCTTGGCCTCTTCGAACTCCTCGTCATCCGCCGGAGGCTGGCATCCGCACGGCCCGTCGTTCAGGTTCTTGCCGCACTGCGGGCAGAGGCCCTGGCAGTCATCGCTGCACAACGGCTGCAGCGGCAAGTCCACGATGAGCGCCGCGGACAGGAGCGGCTCCAAATCCAGCGTGCCGTCCTCCGGCAGCAGGTCGAACTCCGCGTCCTCGTCTTCCTCCTGGCCTTCGACCTCCATGCCCGGAATGATGAAGTAGCCTTCGACCTCTCCGGACAGGTCCAGCTCGAACGGCTCCAGGCAGCGCGCGCACTCCGTCTTGGCACGGCCTTCCACCGTGCCGGACACCAAGAGCGCGCCTCCCGTGTTCGACACGGAGACGCTCCAGGCAAAGGGGCGCACGAACTGGTACTCGTCAGGCCCGGCGGCCAAGACGCCGGCGTCCCACGTCCCTTCGAACTGCTGGAACTCCGCCGTCTGGAACAGACGCTCGGGTATCTCGATGACAGGCTGGGCCATGAACTAGCGGGCGTTCAGCGAGTTGGCGTTCAGGCGGTCGCGGCAACGGCGCACGTTGTTCAGCAGCGTGTCCAGGCTCTGCTCGACGTGGGAGAAGACCTCGTCCGCGTAATCCTCTGCGCCGGCGCGGGTCTGGCGCTCGAGCTCGCGCGCGTCGGCCATGATGGCGTCAGCCTGCTGCTGGGAGATGCGGACAATCTCCTGCTCGCTGGCGATGGTCATAGCCTGGCTGCGGGCGTCCTCGATCAGGCGGTTCGCCTCGGCCTCGGCGTCATCGAGCAGGCTCTGGCGCTCGCGCACGATCTGGCGAGACTGCGCGAACTCGCTCGGGAACGTGTCGCGGATCTCGTCCATGATCTCGAATGCGGCGGCGGCGTCCACCTGGCGCATGTTGCTCTTGCCGAAGACCGGCTTCGAATCCTCCAGCAGGATGGCGAGCTCCTCGATGAGGTTCAAGACTCCCGTTTCGTCCATGGGTTTCCTTCCAGTTGCTGCGTTTTGACTGCGTTCTCAGTCCAGCGCTCTAGCGCGCGTTATCCATAAGCCGAATTATTGTAGCATGCCCCGCGACCTCCACAAAACCTCAACACAGGCACGGCGGCAGGCCTCCACGCCAGGTTCAACCCGGCTGTTGAGCGCACAGCGCGACCCTCCCCCCTGCTCGGCGCCAGGGGCGCGCCCGTCCTGCAGGATGCCAAGGCACAAGCGCGCGAGCGGCCTGCTTAGGCGCGCTCGTCGGCGAAGCGCTTCTCGAGCGCCTGCTTCACGCACGGCGGCACGAAGCGGTCGTAGTCGCCGTGCAGCGAGGCGAGCTCGCGCACGATGGAGGACGACAGGTACATGTACTCCGGCGGCGACATGACGAACAACGTCTCGATGGACGTGTCCATCTGGTAGTTCATCGCCGTCATCTGGAACTCGTACTCGAAGTCGGTGATGGCGCGCAGGCCCTTCACCACCACGTGCGCCCCCTTACGCTGGGCGAAGGTGGTGAGCAGTTCGTCGAAGCCCTCGACCGAGACGTTGCCGATGTTCGCCGTGGCCTCTTGCGCCAGGGCGACGCGCTCTTCCAGCGTGAAGAGCGGACGCTTCTTCTGGGACGCGGCGACCGCCACGATGACGTGGTCGAACAGCTGCGACGCGCGCGCGACGACGTCCAGGTGGCCGTTCGTGATCGGGTCGAACGTGCCCGGGACCAGTGCGATCTTCATGTGCTACACCTCCTCGGCAGGCGCTGCCGCCCGCTCGTCCGCCGCCTCCTCCGCGCGGCGCATGATCTCGACGACCGTGCTGCCGTACACCTTGGTCGACTCGACGGACAATTGTAGTCCATCGAGCACCTCGCTGAGCGGCTGCCCCGAGAAATCCTGCCCCAGGTCGTGCTCGTAGACGACGAGCGCCCCCGGAGCGAGCGCGCCGCGCTGGGAGAGCGACCCTACGAGGCCTCGCAGCACCTCCGCTGCGTCGTAGGCGTACGGCGGATCGAGAAACAGCAGGTCGAAGGACGGGCGGACGTGGGTGGGCGGGCGCTTCAGCACGTCGTCGCGGTGCACGTGCGCGCGCTCGACAGCCGAGGCGCGCGACGGCG
>CASEJD010000032.1 GCA_949288145.1 uncultured Coriobacteriia bacterium | reverse complement strand
GCCGCCATCGTCACGCCCGGCGTGCGTCCCGCTGGCGCCGCGCTGGGGGACCAGACCCGCGTGGCGACGCCCGCGAAGGCGTTCGCTGACGGCGCGAGCCATATCGTGGTCGGCCGCCCGATCACCCAGGCGGAGGACCCCGTGGCGGTGTTCGAGGCCATCGCCGCGGAAGTCAACCGCTGATTCAAGGAATGCGTGCTTGAGAACTCTGGCTATGCGTAAGCGCCGTGTGCTACTATCTGGCCATTGCGTTTGGAGATGAAGGAGAGTACCAATGCCTATTCCACAGTTGAGCCCCGAAGAGCGCAAGGCCGCGCTTGAAAAGGCGAAGGCTGCCCGCATCCAGCGTGCCCAGGTCCGCGACGACCTCAAGAGCGGCAAGCTGACCCTCAAGCAGGTCCTCGACATGAAGGACGACCCGGTGGTCGGCCGCATGCGCGTGTCCACTTTGATCGAGACCATGCCCGGCTACGGCAAGGCCAAGGCCGAGAAGGTCATGAACGAGCTCCGCATCGCCGAGAGCCGCCGTCTGCGCGGTCTGGGCGAGCGCCAGGAAGCGGCGCTGCTGGAGCGCTTGGGCTAATGCGGCACGGAAACCTTCTGGTTGTCTCTGGTCCGGCAGGCGCAGGCAAGGGAACCCTTGTCTCGCGCCTGTCGGACCGCGTTTCTGACGTGTGGGTCTCTGTCTCGGCCACCACGCGCTCGCCTCGTCCCGGAGAAATCGACGGCGTCCACTACTTCTTCTACGACGAAGAGCAGTTCGACCGCGCCGTCGCCGAGGACGGCATGCTCGAGTGGGCGCACGTCCACGGGCATCGTTACGGCACGCCCCGAGCCACCGTCGAGGAGAAGATGGCCGAGGGGCGCCAGGTCGTGCTCGAGATCGACGTCCAAGGTGCGTTCCAAGTGCGCGAGATGATCCCCGCTGCCAAGCTCATCTTCATCGAGCCTCCGTCGCTCGAGGTCCTCGAATCGCGCTTGCGCGGTCGCGGCACCGAGGACGATGCCGAGGTCCGACGCAGGATGAAAACGGCGGAGGTGGAGCTTTCTCGCAAAATGGAGTATGATATCCAACTTGTGAATGACGACCTTGACCAGGCCACCGAAGCGCTTGTCGATTTGGTGAACGCCTACGCCGAACAAGACTGAAGGAAAGTAACCGCATGAGCATCATCGAACCGAAGATCGACACCCTGCTGGAGAAGACCGACAACGACCGCTTCCTGCTGTGCTCGCTCGCGTCGAAGCGCGCCCACGACATCAACGACATGATGCGCGGACAGCGCGATCGCGCCATCCAGCTGCAGACCGCCGTCGAGATCGCCCGCGCCGCGGAGAAGAAGCCGCTCACCATGGCCTTCGCCGAGATCGCGCGTGACGAGGTCTCCTACGACCCGGAGTCCATCGACGTGAAGAACCATTAATCCCGCACGCCAGCCTGCTGACGGGATCGCCAAGGCCGCACGCCGGGCTTGGCGCTGAAACTGGCCAACGAACGCGAAGGCCGGCGGACAGCTCGTCCTGCCGGCCTTCGCTGCGTTTCCGCCCGCACGCATCGTTGCTGTGCCTGGCGGAGACGTCCTGTACGCTCGGACTGACAACGAGGAGACCATGAGAGAATTCCAGCGTGTGTGCCTGGTGCACTACCACGAGATCGGCCTGAAGGGCCACAACCGCTCGACGTTCGAGATGCGCCTGCTGCGCAACCTCGAGGCACATCTGGCGGATTTCCCCATCGTCACCATCCACCGCATCTCCGGGCGCCTGTGCGTTTTCATCAGGGAGGGGACCGATTACGAGACGGCGTGCCAGACTGCGGACGTCATCGCGCGCATTCCGGGCACGGCCCGCGTGTCCTGCGGGTACGTGTGCGACCGCGACCTGGAGGAGATGTACGTCGCCGCCGAGCGCGCCGTGCTCGACGCGGGTCCGTTCGAGACGTTCAAGGTGAAGGCGCGCCGCAACCACACCGACTTCCCTGTCGACTCCATGCAGATGAACCGGATGGTCGGAGCGTATTTGTGCGAGAAGTTCCCTGAGAAGAAAGTCCAAATGAAGGGGCAGGACCTCACCGTGTGCGTCGAGGTGGTCCAGGGGTCGGTCTACGTGTACGCGCACAGCCTGCGCGGCATCGGCGGCCTTCCGGTGGGCTCTGCCGGCACGGTCGTGAGCCTGCTCTCGTCCGGCATCGACTCGCCGGTCGCTGCGTGGCGCATCGCGCGCCGCGGCGCCGTGGTCGTGGGCGTGCACTTCTCCGGCCGTCCGCAGACTGCCCCCACGAGCGAGTACCTGGTCGACGACATCGCGCATGTGCTCGAGCGGACCGGGTGCATGGCGCGCGTCTACGTCGTTCCCTTCGGGGACTGCCAACGCCAGATCGCAGGGCTCGTGCCGCCGGCGCTGCGCGTGATCTGCTACCGCCGTCTCATGTTCCGCGTGGCAGAGGCGCTCGCGCGCGCAGAGGGAGCCAAGGCGCTCGTGACGGGGGAGAGCTTGGGGCAGGTGGCGTCCCAGACGCTCGACAACATCCTGGCCACGAACGCTGCCGTGAGCCTGCCGGTCTTCCGCCCGCTCATCGGCTCTGACAAGCTCGAGATCATCGAGCGGGCCCAGGAGCTCGGCACCTACGAGATCTCCTCGCAGGACGCGCCGGATTGCTGCACGCTCTTCATGCCGCGCAGCCCCGAGACGCATGCGAAGCTTGCTGACGTTGAGGCGGCTGAAGCGGGCCTGCCGATCGAGCAATGGGTCTCCGAGCTCGTGGCGGCGGCGGAGCTCCACGACTATCGGTGCCCGGCCTACAAGCCGCGGAAACCGCAGCGCGCTTAGTGACGGGCGAGCGGGGCGTTAGCGCGGGCGCATGACCTCGAGCGCCCACATGAGGAAGCGCTCGTCGGCGTTCGCGCCGCTTTTCATGGCGCGCTCTGTGTGAGCTGCGCCTTTGAGCGCATCGCGCAGTTCGGAAGCGGTGAACCCGCACGCCCACGCGACGTGGTTTTTCACGCGCCAATCGGGCACTTTGAGCACGCTCGCCAGCGCGTGCGGCGTGCCGCGGTCCACGAGCGCGCGCGCCGTGAGCAGCTCGCGCAGCCTCGTCGTGCACATGGCGAGCAGCGCGTGCGGCGAGACGCTCTCCATGCGGCCCAGGCACCAGACCGCCTTCTGGACGTTGCGTGCAGAGAACGCGTCCACGAACTCCCACGGCTTCACTTCCGCCGTCCGCGCCACCATCTCGAGGACCTCGTGCTCGCTCACCGGGTCGTTGCCACGATGTGCGACGGCGATCTTCTTCAGCTCGTTGTCGAGCGCGACCGTGCTCTCGCCGACCTGCGTGACGAGCGCGCGCGCCGCCCCGTCGGTCATGGTGAACCCATGCGTCACCGCCATGGAGCGGACCGTGCGCGGAAGCTCGCTGCGCTTGATGGGAGAGCAGTCGATTACGGCGCTCTTCCCGTGCTTAGCGACGGCCTTGTACAGCCGCGTGTTCTTGGCGAGCTTCGTGGCCACGAGCGCGAGCACTGTGGTGGGGGACGGGTCCGCCAGGTAATCTACGAGCGCGTCGGCGTCCGCTTTCTTCAACTTGTCCGCCGAGGCCACCTGCACCAAGCGCACGTCGCTCGCGAACGGGACGGTGTTGCACGCGGTGACCACCGCCTCTCCCGTAGCGGTGGCTCCGTCGAACTCGTCGCTATTGAAGGCGATGTCGCCCATGCGCTCAAGCCGTTTGCGCAGGCGGTCGGCAACGGTACGGCGCTTGAGCTCGTCTTCGCCCACGATGAGGTACACGGGAAGCAGGGTGTCTGTTTTTTGAGCGTTCGTCATGCGCGCTATTCTACCTCGGACTTGCGCCCGCGCGCCCATGCGCGCCGCTACCAGCCGCGTTTTCGGTCGAATCCGCAATTTGTCCATGACTCTCGCGGCAGTCTCTGGTATTCTATGCAGCCGTGTCCAGCGATGAGCGCACAAGCGCGTCCGCAGACGAGGCTGCATCGGACAGAGTTGCTGGATGGCCGATCAAGGTCAGGGCCAGGGAAAATCCCGCCTGGTTCGAGCGCACGTCCCGCTTGGACGCTTCATGGCGCGCGTCGCCGGCGCTTCGATGCCTTGACAGGCCATCCCGCAACTCGACGGGGCCGCGTTCGCGGTCGCTGGCAGAAGGCATCAACCAGGTCCGCGAAGGAGGAACCGACATGGCCAACATCAAGAGCCAGAAGAAGCGCAACATCACCAACGAGAAAGCCCGCATGCGCAATCGCGCGTACAAGTCCGAGCTGAAGACCGCCACCCGCCGCGTCAAGGACGCCGTGGCCGCTGGCAACGGTGCCGAGGCTTACGCCGCCGCCGTCGCCGCCTGCCGTCTCATGGACAAGGCTGCCGGTAAGGGCATCATTCACAAGAACCAGGCTGCGAACCGCAAGTCCGGTATCATGAAGCTTGCCAACACCGTCGTGACCGACGCCGATCGTGCCGCGTACCAGCCGGCTCCGAAGAAGGAGCAGAAGACCGGCTCCAAGAAGGCCGCTCGCAAGGCCGAGCGCGTCGAAGCCATGAAGAAGGCTTCCGAGGAGAAGGCCCTGCGCCGCGCCGAGACCCTGAAGGCCGAGAAGGCCGCGCACGAGCGCAAGGCCGCTGAGGCCGCTGCCGCTGCTGCCGCCGAGGCTGCCGAGGCCGAGGCTGAGGGCGAAGAGGCTGCCGAGTAGCCATACCGCACGGAACGGGAACATCCCGGACCATCCGCATATCAAGGAAGAGGAGAGGCCCCGTATGGGGCTTCTCCTCTTTTGTGTGCGCACGCACGGCGTTATGACGGGGCGTGCAAGGTTTCGTCAGGAATGTGCAAGGTCTCCGTCAAGACCTGATGGCACATCCGGCAAGGTCGCTTTGATACGGTCGTTCGCACGAGCGCGGGACGGAGCAGAGTGCCGTCAGCGAGGTGCCGCGCAGCCTCGCTCGCGCTTCGAAAGACGGAGGCACGCCATGGGGTTCGTAGAGGACGCGGAGAGCATCAAAGCGAAGGCGCACGTGACGGGCGTTCCGAAGCCGGCGCTTGTGGGCATCGCCATCGGCGTCCTGGTCATCGTGGCGCTTGTCGCAAGCAGCCTGGCGAGCGCGCTCGGCCTGTTGAGTGCGACAGGGTTCTCCATTGAGAAGACCGAGCAGGAGGCCGGAGGGCAGTATGCTGAGAGCATCGAGACCACAGACGGCTTCGATGCCGTTGAGGCTGCCTCGAGCGCGATTGCCGTGGTGCACGTCACCGGCGCCGTAGGAGCGCCGGGCGTCTACGAGCTTTCGGAGGGAGACCGCGTCCAAGACGCCATCGACGCGGCGGGCGGCTTCGTAGACGGCGCGGATCCGTCCGCAGTGAACTGCGCGCGCGTCGTCCAAGATGGCGAGCAGATCTACGTGCCCTTGGTGGACGCGGAGCCCGCGTCAGAGGCCCCAAGCGTTGGGAGCGAGGCTGGAGCGGCTGGTGCGGCCGACGCCTCCGGCGGGAAGGTCAACATCAACCGAGCGGACGCGTCGGAGCTCGACACGCTCCCCGGCGTCGGCCCCTCGACCGCGGAGAAGATCATCGCCGACCGTGAGGCGAACGGGCCGTTCGCCAGCATTGAGGACATCAAGCGCGTGTCGGGAATCGGCGACAAAAAGTACGAGCAGCTTGCAGGGCTCATCTGCGTGTGACGCATGCGCGAAAGGGGCAGAGGCGCTATCGGCCGCGCGTTGCGGGCGTTCTGGGGCGACGAAGGGTGGTCGGGGTTGGGCGCGCCGCAGCGCTCGGCCGGTCGGTTCGGGGGTGCAAGCGAGATCGAAACCGACAGAGCGCACTCGCGCCGCCAAGGTCGCTTGCCGCTGCGACCGTCCATACCGCCGGTCTTCGCATTCGCCGCCGCCCTGTGGGCATCGCTGCTGTGCACGTCGTGCGCGCTCGCGCCGGGCGCACCCTTCTCGATCGCTCCAGACATCACGGTCGTCGGTATGGCCATCGCTTTTGGGGTCGCGTCGCTCGTAATCGTGCGCGCTGCCTGGCGTGCTCGCGCAGGCGCTACCGTGCTGCTGGCGGTGGGGGTCCTGCTCGGCGGATCGCTCGCATGCGCGCACGAGCTGAACCTGCGCCTTGACGAGCGCGCGCTCGATGCAGAGCGTCCAGGATCGCATGCGTTCACGGCAACCGCGGATGCAAGCCCGTCTGAGTACGGCGCGTCCGTCACCGCGCGAATGGAGTGCGCCACGGGAGGGAGCGTGCGTGTCCGCGTGCTCTTAGACGAGGATGTCGTTCGCTGCGGTGAGCGTTTTGTCGCGTCCGTCACGGTCGACGAGACGGATCCTGCAGTCGCCGCGCGGTTGCGCTCGCAGGGCGTCGTGGGCACGGTGAGCGCGTACGCATCCATTGAGCCGCTCGAGCGCGAGGACCTCATAGGGACGTTTGTCGAGACGAGAGCCCGTGCGGTCGCATTGTTTGACGGATTCACTGGCGAGGGCGCTGCGCTCTGCACGGCGGTCTTGCTTGGAGACCGCACCGAGCTTTCGCGCGCGGAGGAGTTCTACGATGACGTGAAGTCCGTGGGGCTCGCGCACCTGATCGCCGTGTCCGGCAGCCATCTTGTCGTGGTCGTCGGCATGGTCGACTGCACGCTGCGGGCGGTGCGCACGCCACGGCGCGCCCGCATCGTCATCGTGGGCGGCTTCATGGCCGCGTACGTCGTGCTCACCGGCATGCCGGTGTCCGCTATCCGTGCCGCCGTCATGAGCGCCATCGGGCTTGCGGCCCCTTACGCGCGCCGTCGGTCAGGCGGGTTGTCGGCCCTCGCCGTGTGCGTTTTCGCGATGCTCGTTGCGGACCCGTCGTGCGCGACCTCGCTTTCGCTGCAGCTTTCCGTCGCCTCGACCCTCGGCATCGTCGCGTTCATGCCGTTGGTTCGCTCGTGGGTCGTGAACGCGGCGCCTTGGATCCCTGCGGCGCTCGCCGACGCCGTCGCAATGACGCTTGTGGCAAGCGTGCTGACGCTGCCGCTCACGATTCCGGCGTTCTCTCAAGTTCCGCTCATATCGCCGCTCTCCAACGTGCTCGCCGGCCCTGCGTTCGCGCTCTTGTGCTGCGTGGGCCTTGCCGCTATCGCACTGGCGCTCGTCCTGCCGGCACACGCCACCGCGGCAATCGCGCCGATCGTGTGGCTTGCGCAAGCGTGCGCGGATGGCATCGGAATCCTCGCCGCCGTCCCGTACGCAGCCATTCCTGTCACGGCAGACGCCGTGCCCCTCGCGCTCGGTGGGACGACGCTCTGCGTTGTGGCGTGGATCGCTTGGCCGCTTCCGGACGCGCGTGCGATTCGCCGCGCCCTTGCGGCAGTATGCGTGCTGTTCGCCGTCGCGACGTTCGTGCTCCCGCGATTCGCCGGGGACGAGGTCGTGATGCTGGACGTGGGGCAGGGGGACTCGTTCCTTATCCGCAGCCAGGGCTCGTCGTTGCTCGTGGACACGGGCATGTCGGATGCGCTCTTGCTCGAGGGCCTTGCGAAAGCTGGCATCACCCGTCTGGACGCAGTGCTGATCACGCACCCGGACGCCGACCATTGCAAGGCGCTCGCTTCGCTTCGTTCTACCGTGCAGGTCGGACAGGTCCTCTTCGCCCAGGACGGCCTTGCTTGCCCGTGCGAGAACTGCGGAAGCGCCCGAGCCGACGCTGAGCGCGTGGCGCTCGGCGCGCTCGCGGGCCTTGCGGTCGGCGACAGCCTCCGCGTGGGCGCGTTCAGCCTTCGCGTTGTCGGCCCGGACGGATACGAGGACGAAGGGGGCAACGCAGACTCTGTATGCTTCGTGTTGGATCACGGAACGGGCAAGGACGGCGCGCCTGTTTGGACGGCGCTCTTCTGCGGCGACGCCGAGGCAGAAACCGTGCGCACGTACGTCGAAGCCGGCCGCATCCCGCCCGTCGACGTGCTCAAAGTGGCGCATCACGGCGCGCAGGCCGCCCTGGACGAGGAGCTTGCTGCCGTCCTCGATCCTGCCATCGCCCTGGTGAGCGTGGGGGAGGACAACGCCTACGGGCATCCGACGGAGGAGGCGCTTTCCCTGCTCGAGAACGTGGGGGCCACCGTCTTTCGCACCGACGTGGACGGCGCTGTGACGTGCCGCTTTTCTTCAGACGCTATCACCGTGACATGCGAAGAAGCATGACGCGCGCATCGATTCCCGAGCTGTTGCTGGTACAATCGACGCTGCAATCTGCCGTATGTGAAGAGACGAGGAGCCATCTGTGGGAAAGACTCGAATCGCGTTGACCGTCCTGTTCGCCACTGTGTCCGCCTGCGCGCTTGCCGGCTGCTCGAGCGGTGACCATCAGATCGTCGACAGCGCAGACTCGTGCATCGAATGCCACAGCGACGACAAGGCCGTCTACGACGTCGCGTCGCCCGCGGGCGCCGAACAGGTATCTTCAACGCTCACCGTCTCCACGTCTGCCGACGCGGTGGCCATCTGCGAGCCCCTCTACACCGCGGAGGACGGCTCGGCCTACATTCCGGTGCTCGTGAAGTCCGTGCAGGCTGCCGACGGCAGCGTCGCGCTCGAGCTCGACGAGAGCACGTGGGTCATCGCCGTCGACAACGGCGACAGCTCCGTCACCAAGCTCGTCACGGTGGCGGACGGGGGAGCGGACGCCATCGAGCTGTAATGCCCGCGCTGAGCGCCAACGCGTGCGGCAGCGTCGCGACCTTTCGTCTTCTCCATAGGTTGAACGATCGTTCGCGCCACGCACGTCCTCGCTCTTTTCGCGAAGAATCGACCGCAAGCCACGTTGAGCGGTAGAATAATCGTTTGTACAAAAGCATACACAGCGCGGCTTCGAGCCGCGCTTCGCACGATAGGAAAGGCCGCACGTGAGCCAAGACCCGAAGTACATTCGCAATTTCTCGATCATCGCGCATATCGACCACGGCAAGTCCACGCTGTCCGACCGTATTCTGGAGCAGACGGGCACCGTCGCGAAGCGCGACATGCAAGCGCAGCTGCTCGACTCCATGGACATCGAGCGCGAGCGCGGCATCACGATCAAAAGCCAGGCCGTCCGCGTTGATTACACCGCGGACGACGGCCAGACCTACCAGTTCAACCTCATCGACACCCCGGGCCACGTCGACTTCACCTACGAGGTGAGCCGCAGCCTCGCCGCGTGCGAGGGCGCCGTGCTCGTGGTGGACGCGACGCAGGGCGTGGAGGCGCAGACGGTGGCGAACGCCATGATGGCCATGAACGCCAACCTTGAGATCATCCCGCTCATCAACAAGATCGACCTGCCCGCTGCCGAACCCGACCGCGTGCGCACCGAGATCGAGGACGGCCTGGCCATCCCAGCCGACGACGCCGTGCTCGCGTCCGGCAAGACGGGCGAGGGCGTGCACGATTTGCTCGAGGCCGTCGTCTACAACATCCCGTCGCCCGAGGGCGACGCCACGGCGCCGCTGCGCGCGCTCATCTTCGACTCGTACTTCGACCCGTACCGCGGCGTCGTCGCGCTCATCCGTATCGTGGACGGCTCTATCAAGAAGGGCGATCGCGTGCGCCTCATGGCCACAAACACCGAGGTGCTCGTCGAGGAGGTCGGCGTGCGCCGTCCGGTCGAGGTCGCCATGCCCGAACTTGGCGTGGGCGAGGTCGGCTATCTCGTCACGGGCTTGAAGGACGTCTCCGAGGTGAAAGTCGGCGACACGGTCACCACGCTCGAGGGCGGGGTGACGGAGCCGCTTCCGGGCTACCGCGAGGTCAAGCCTATGGTCTACACCGGCCTGTTCCCGATCGACGGCGACCAGTACGAGCCGCTCAAAGAAGCGCTCGAGAAGCTCTCGCTCAACGACCCGGCGCTCATCTGGGAGCCCGAGAAGTCGCATGCGCTCGGCTTCGGCTTCCGCGTGGGCTTCCTCGGCCTGCTGCACATGGAGGTCATCAAGGAGCGCCTCGAGCGCGAGTTCGGCCTCGACCTCTTAGCCACCGCGCCGTCGGTTGAGTACCACGTCTTCAAGCGCGGCGGCGAGATGGTCTCGCTCCATTCTCCGCAGGAGATGCCGGACGCGGGCGAGATCGAGCGTGTGGAAGAACCGTACCTGAAGGCGAAGATCCTCATCCCACCGGACTACGTGGGCGCCGTCATGGACCTCACGGTGGGTCGTCGCGGCACGTTCGTCACGATGAACTACCTCTCACAGACCACCGTCGAGATGATCTGGGAAATCCCGCTCTCCGAGCTCATCTTGGATTACTTCGACAAGCTCAAGTCCCACACGAAGGGCTATGCGAGCCTCGACTACGAGTTCGACGGGTACAAGCCGTCGAACCTTGTGAAGCTCGACATCCTGCTCTCGGGCAAGCCGATCGACGCGCTGTCGTTCATCGTGCACCGTGACAAGGCGTACGACCGAGGCCGCGTGCTCTGCGAGAAGCTGAAGGAGATCATCCCACGCCAGCTCTTTGAGGTGCCCATCCAGGCGGCCATCGGCGGCCGCGTGCTGGCGCGCCAGACCGTCAAGGCAAAGCGCAAGGACGTCCTCGCGAAATGCTACGGCGGCGACATCTCTCGTAAGCGAAAGTTGCTCGAGAAGCAGAAAGCCGGTAAGAAGCGCATGAAGGCCATCGGCAACGTCGAAGTGCCGCAGGAGGCGTTCATGGCGATCCTCAAGGTTGACGATTAGCGAGCAGGGAAGGAGGCCGCTATGTCGAAGAAGAACGAAGGCTACGACTGGCTCAACGACCCGTTCGATGAGAAGAAGGCCGCCGCCGAGCGCGAGCAAGCCCGCATGGGAGGCGGCGCGAAGCTCGGCATCGGGTGCGTCGCTGTGATCGCGGTGCTCTTCGTGGTCGTGGTCATCGCCGTGTTCTCGCTCGCCCTCGTCGGAATGGGCGGTCTGTAGGCAGCGTCACAGCACGCGATTAACCAGCCCGCATGACGCGACGGCGCCCGCACGTTCCTCCGTGCGGGCGCCGTTTTTCGTCGTCTGTAGCTCGCGACGAGCGATCGAGGGCACACGTGCGCGGTTCCCGAACCAAGCGCTCTACCCGGCGAGCATGGGAAACGCGAACCCGTTCCGGTCGGCGCGCATAATGATCGTGGCGGCTTGCGCTCGCTCGAGGCTGTCTGCTGGCGCGAGCTCGCTCGTCTCGCCGATACCGCGCAGGTAGCCCTCGGCAACGGCCCATTCGACGGCCTCGCGTGCCCAGCCGGAGATCGACGACTCGTCCGTGAAGCAGGACGGATCGGACTCCGCCGCAGGCCCGCCTGCCAAGCGCCACAGCACGAGCGCCATCTGCTCTCGTGAGAGGGTGTCGTTCGGCCCGAACGACGTGCCTTCGTCGTAGCCTTCAAACAGGCCCTTCTGCTCGCACCACGCGACGGCCTTCTGGTACCATGCCCCCTTCTCGCAGTCTGCGAACGAGGATTCGCCCTCGACCTCCGGAGACCCTGCCAGGTTGTAGAAGACCTGCGCCATCTCGGCGCGCGTCAGGGCGCGGTGCGGCTCGAACAGCCCTACCGTAAGGTCGGTGCCTTGCATGACGCCCGACGTCACGGCCCAGTCCACGGAGGCGTGGTACCACGCGTTGTGGTCGATATCGCCGTAGGACTCCGTCGGGCACGCAACGTCCGCGAGCTGCTCTGCCGCACGGTACGGCAGCGCGTAGAGCGCGCCTTCCGTCGTCCCGGGCGAAGGGTCACCGTCCATGCCGTTCGCGTACACGGCCCCTTCGTAGACCGCTGCCGAACTCACGACGACCGGCGTGGAGCTCGCCACGCCCACGGACGCGCCATCGTGCACGGAGAGCGTCTCGAAATCGACGAAGCGCACGTCGCCCGTGAGCTCCTCCCAGGAGCCGAACACGAGCAAGCCTCCGCCGAAGGGCACGGCCGCGGAATCGAACAAGTCGGCGTCGGTGCGGTCGCCCAGATTCGGCACGCCCTCGAATGCTCCGCGATCCTCCCACGCGTGGTTGGCGGCATCGTAGCGGATAGCGTGAAGCTCGGTGGTGATGGCGTCGTCATCATCCTCCGCTTGCATCTTCACGGTGCCAAGGACCTGGAAGCCGTCGTCAGTCGCCACAATGGAGTTCGTGCACGGAGCGAACGCGCCAGCGTCCTCGTACGTGAACGTGCGCACGTCAAAGCTTCCGGCTCCAGCATGGCGCTCAAGCACCGCGTACATGGTGTCATCAGTGTCTTGGTCGGTGGTGTACGTCGAGCTCGCGAGCACGTAGAGCGTTCCGTCTGACACGGTCGCGTGCAGGGTCGAGAACGAGGCGTTGTCGACCCTGACGTCGGGTCCGAAATCAGCCACGGGCTCGAACGCAGACCACGCGTTGCTTGCCGCATCGTAGCGAGCGGCATAGACGAGGATCGAGTCCGAGCCGTGCGCAGTCGCGGGCTCCACCGCGAACGCCCACACGTCGTCGCCGACGGACGCGTACGTGAGCGCCGTGCGCGACAACGTGGTGTCGCCATGCCATGGCGTTCCCGCAGGCTCGCACGCAGTCCAGCCTTCGGACTCCGGGTATGACGTGCGGTACAGGTACGCGCCCTGCCTGTCCGCAAAGTATAACGTGGACGACCCCGGCACGAGCGCGCCGTACGCCGCATGCGCGCCCACGTCAGGAAGCTCGCCAGCGAACGAAAGGTCGTACGAAGCCTCGCGGATTGGCAGCGGGTACGAGGCATGGTGGGCACGCTGAGTGGACGCGTCGGTCACGTCGACGCGGTGGCTTTCGCCGTCGAACGCGGACGCGGGAGCCGTGAAGGTCACGTGGTCGTCGGCCTGCTCGGTCACGGCGACGTTCGCTCCGTCGAGCGTGACCATGGCGTCCGCGAGACCGTGCCCGCGCACGGTCACGGAGCCGCTCGACGCGTCGGCGTCGAGCGAGTGCGTGTTCGCGCTGACCGAGCCCTCGTCCAGCGCGGTGCCCCAATCGAACCTGCCGTCGGTGGCGGTGTGCTTCTCCGCGCCGTGGTAGCTCGTCCGAACGGAGACGGTCGAGCCTACCAGACGGCCGCGAAGTTCGAGCGCGGACGCGTTCTTGTCGAGCGCCGCCATCTGGGCGACAGTCCCAGACGCAAGCGGCGTGGCCATCGACGTGCCGCTCATGAGGGCGTACGGTGCGTAGTCGCTCGTTTCGGCGGTCACGCCCTCGCCGGCAACCTGACCGATGCCGAACGGCGAGATGCACACGGTGACCTCTTGCCCCGCGCTCGCGTCCGAGGACGTCGTGATATCGACCATCACTTGCCCCGTCAAATACTCGCCCTCGGTGTCCAGCGCCATCAAACTCGCCGACCCTGCGCTGGAGTTGTCGAGCTTCGCTCCCGCCGTGCAGCTGCTCAGACCGAACGAAGACCCGTCTTCGGCGTCATAGCCGGCGATGCTCGCTTCGACCATCGCGATTGTGTCCGTTCCCGGAGCATCGGGCGTCTCGCACGAGATGCCGAGCGCGTAATCCTCTGCCGGACGTGACGTGCCGCGGAACGGGTTCTCGAACTCCCATTTGATTCCGAGCACGAGGTGCTCGCCGTCCTCGACGATCGACTGGTCGTACACGACCTCGAGGCCCGGTTGTCCGCCAACGGCGTCTTCCGCCGGCGTGACGGAGAACGCGCGCTCGCGACCGTCGGTGACCCGCTGTCCATCAGAGTCGAACACGGCTACGTCGTACGCGCTGTCCTCGGCGCCAAGGCTCGAGAAGTCGTCACAGTACACAAGATCCCTACCATCTGCCAAGGACAGCGCGGGGGAGAAGAAGGTTGCCGCAGCATCGGCGCTCACCGTCGACAGGATCTGGGAGCCAGGGAACGCAAGGTCGACTTCGGTCTCGTTCCAGTTGGAGAACGTGGAGAGCGCGTTGTCCTCGTTGCTGGAGGCGATGATCACCGCGTACGGGCTCTCAAGGGCTGCCGTCGCCCCGTACCCATTGCCGTCAATGGTGTCAATATTCTCGTTGCCCGCGGCGAACAGCAAGAGTATGCCGAGCTTTCCTGCCTGGTTGACCAGGTAATCAAGCACCGGCTGATAACCGCCCGCATGCCACGAGTTGCTGGTGGCGACGACGTTCTCGCTCGCGAGCGCTGCGCCGATCACGTACTCGAACGCCGAGCACACGTCGCTCGAGTACACCGCTCCCGATCCATCAGACGCGCAGACCTTAAGCGCCATGACCTTCGTATCGGAGCTGGCGCCCGCCACGCCCTCGGCATTGTTCGTCATGCCGGCGATGACGCCGGCGCAGTGCGTGCCGTGCGAATCCGCATTATGAATCCCGGGACTTGGGTCGTCATCGTTCTCGGTGAAATCGTACCCCCACGACCCGGCGGCGCCCGGCAGTCCGTTGATGCCGGGATTCTGCCACATGGACGAAGCCAGGTCGGGATGGTCGCCGTCGACGCCCGTGTCGATGACGGCGACGATGTTCTCACTGGTCGAAGCCGCACTCTGGCGTGCCGCAAGGGCGGCCTCGACGTCAATACCAGCCGTCTCGTCATGAAGCGCGTACTGCCATTCGTCGTAGAGCGGGTCGTTCACCGCCGCGCTGTCGATCGACATCACGTAGTTCGGCTGCGCCGCCTCCACGAAACTAAGCTGCTCGAGCTCTGAGACAAGGTCAGAGGCGTCCGCGCCCTCCCGCTCAACGAGCGCGATGCGGACATCCTCGCCGGATGCGATCGCCTCTTGTTCGCCAGTATCGGCATCGCGCGCGACGATGCCTTGGCCGAGCGCGCGGTCGACAGCGGAGACGTCCCATTCTTGCACGACGTTGAAGCCCGCATCCTCGAGCGCTCCCGTGTCAGAGACGCCTGCCGCGCGCTGCGACTTCTGTGGACGTGCGGTACAGGACGATCGCTTCCCCCGGAACCGCCTCGAGAGAACTGGAATTCGAATCGCTCGAGGCGCTTCCGCCGAACGCCGCAGCGTCCTCGATTGTCGGCTGGGCGTACCCCGCAGCGGGCGCGAGGCCGCACGCGAGCACGACGGCAAGGGCGCATTGGAACGTCCGCTTTCCGTAGGGTGGGTACTGCATACGCGCTCCTTTCAGGCAGAATGCTCCTCATGCCATGATATGTGCTGCATGGCACGCCGCTCGCATCAATGGCACGAGTGCGGCGGCATAAGGAGTGGGCGCAGCGTTTTGCCCCGCTCGAGGCGGCGTTTCGCCGTCCCGCTTGCGCCCGCGCGCTCGTTCGGCTTTAATCGAGCGTCGAGGCGACGACGAAAGGCGATGAGCATGGGGGAGAAGGGACGGACGGACGGCGTGCGCGAACGACAGCGCGCGAAGAGCGCGTCCACCACGCGGCGCACGCTGCACTATTATTAGGCCGCCACGAAGCGGCACCTGGGCCTGTTCATCGGGCTTATGTGCGCCGACATTGGGTTCTCGGCGCTGCTCTCGTACGGCAACCCCTTCGTGATGAGCCTCATCGTGGACCGGGTGAGCGCCGAGGCCGTCGCGGCCGACGAAGTCTTCGCTGTCTTCGGGCCGTACATCGTCGCGCTCATCCTCATCAACCTGTGCGGCCAGGCGTGCAGCAAGCTGCAGGACTTCTTCCTGTTCAAGCTGGAGATCGCCGTGTCCTACGACCTTGCCACGCAAAGCTTCGACGCGCTGTGCAACCAGTCCATGAGCTTCCATTCCAACCGCTTCGGCGGCACGCTGGTCAGCCAGACTACGAAGTTCATGAACGCGTACAACCAGCTCATCGAGACGGTGAACTTCCCGTTCATGCCGGTGCTGATCTCCATCGTCTGCACGTGCGGCCTGCTGGCGCCGCGCGTGCCGGCGTACGTTGCCATCCTGCTTGCGCTGCTGGCCGTGTACGCCACGGTGTCCTACGTGATGTACAAGCGCATCCTGAACCTCAACGAGAAGGCTGCCGGCGCGCAAAACCAACTCTCGGGCGAGCTGTCCGACTCCGTCGCGAACATCCTGGCGGTCAAGACGTACGGACGTGAGGACTACGAGCGCGGCCTGTTCGACGCCGCGAACCGCGAGGTCGTCAAGCGCGATACGACGCGCATGATGTCCTCGCTCGCGCGCGGCGTCATCACGGCGTGCATCACCATCGTCATCATGTCCATCGTGACGGTGTTCATCGCCGGCGGCAACGCGTGGTTCGGCATCACCCCGGGCGCCCTTGTGATGATGTTCACGTACACCTACACCATCACGAACCAGTTCAACTTCATCAACAACGGCCTGCAGCGTTTCAACCGCGCGTTCGGCGACGCGAGCGGTATGACCGAGGTGCTCGACGAGCCGCGCTTGGTGGCGGACAAGCCGGGCGCGCCGGACCTCGTCGTGCGCGAAGGGGCCATCGACTTTCAAGAAATTGGGTTCTCGTACGAGGACGGCGGTGTGAGCACGAAGGTCTTCGACGGTTTCGACCTGAGCATTCCTGCCGGACAGCGCGTGGGCCTCGTTGGCATGAGCGGAGCGGGGAAGACCACGCTCACGAAGCTTCTCTTGCGCCTGTCCGACATCCAAGAGGGGCGCATACTCGTGGACAGGCAGGACGTTTCGGCGTGCACCCAGCAGTCGTTGCGCCGCCAGGTGGCGTACGTGCCCCAGGAGGCGCTGCTCTTCCACCGCTCCATTGCCGAGAACATCGCCTACGGCCGTCCTGACGCCTCCATGGAGCAGATTCGCGAGGCGGCGCGGCAGGCAAACGCGCTCGAGTTCATCGAGAAGCTCCCGCAGGGCTTCGACACGGTGACCGGAGAGCGCGGCGTCAAGCTCTCGGGCGGACAGCGCCAGCGCATCGCCATCGCTCGCGCGCTCCTGGCGGACTGCCCCATTCTCGTGCTGGACGAGGCCACGAGCGCGCTTGACTCGGAAAGCGAGCATTTGGTCCAGGACGCGCTCTCCACGCTCATGCGCGGGCGCACGTCCATCGTGGTGGCGCATCGCCTCTCCACGGTAGCGAGCCTCGACCGCATCGTAGTGCTCGCCGACGGCAAAGTTGTCGAGGACGGCCCGCACGCCGACCTCATTGAGGCGGGAGGGGAGTACGCCCACCTCTGGAGCCGCCAGACCGGTGCCTACCTTGAATGAGATACCGGAGCGGTTACGTTGCCTCGTGCAAACAGAACGCCGCCCATGGCAGTGGGCGGCGTTCGTGCAGAATCGACCTCTGATAGCCCGCGTGCGCGGGGCTATGCCGAGAGCGGTTAGACCTCCCAGTCGGTCGGCTTCTTGCGCGCTTGGCGGACGTTGACCTTCTGGCCCTCCAGGCTCACACGCGAGTTCGGCGGGACGGACTCGGTCACGAAAGTGCTGCCCGCGATGACGGTGCCGGCGCCCACGACGGTCTCGCCGCCCAGGACGCTCGCGTTGGAGTAGATGGTCACGTTGTCTTCGATGGTGGGATGGCGCTTCACGCCGGAGAGCTGCTGGCCCGCGCGCGTGGAGAGGGCGCCGAGCGTGACGCCCTGGTAGATCTTCACGTGCTTGCCGATGGTCGTGGTCTCGCCGATAACGACGCCGGTGGCGTGGTCGATGAAGAAGTACTCATCGATCGTGGCGCCCGGGTTGATGTCGACGCCGGTGCGGCCGTGCGCGTACTCGCTCATGATACGCGGGATCATGGGGACTTCCTTCACGTACAGCTCGTGCGCGATGCGGTGCACGAAGATGGCGTAGAAGCCCGGGTACGAGAAGATGATCTCGGCTTTGCTCTGGGCTGCCGGGTCGCCGTCGAAGGCTGCCTGCACGTCCTTGAGCAGCATCTTGTGCAGCTCCGGCAGACGGCCGAAGAAGTGGTCGCACGTGTCCTCGACGCGCGCGTCGAGCTCTTCGTCGCTCAGGTCAGCGTCGCGGAACAGGAACGCCTCGCGCAGCTGGCGGCACAGCAAGTCCTGGATACGGATCAGCGTCTCGCCGATGAAGTACTCAGGGTTCGCGCCCGTGGGCGTCTCGTCGCCGAAATAACGAGGGAACATGACGCGGCGCAGGTCGTGGATGATGTCGATGACCGCCTGCTGGCTGGGGAAGTGGCGGTCAGGGTCGGTGAAGAAGATCTCGGGTGATTCGTAGTTCTCGGCCATCGCCTTGACGATGCCGTCCAAGTTCTCGTCGAACATGTCGGAGCCTCCGTTATCGGGCGCTGCGCGTTCCCTTCGCCATGATCGCGTCGTGCAAGGGAAGCGCGCAGGGCGCGTCTGCTTTGATTCTTCGCATGATACCCTGAAACACGCCCACGCGGAGATGCGCTGCCAGAAAAGAGGTAAGCGTTCAGCGCACATCGCCCGTTTGAAAAGGGCAGACGGGGAGCTTCTGTCGAGTGGGCCAAGACGTGCGCGCAAAGGCGCGCCCAAGGCTGCCGTTCTGCGAATTGCGCCGGAACGCGGTTATCGTGCGCATTTCGACAGGTAGGCAAACAGCGGATCGAGGTTCGCCATGTCGACCGCGTCGAAATACCCAGGCTCCATATGGCGCAGCATGTCCGCCGCCTGCGGGTCGGTCTTGGCTTCCTTTCGCTGCATTTTGAAGTATAAGCGCATCGCCATCTTGTCGGGCAATCCTAAGCTGCCGAAATCGAACCCGCCTTGCGCGTAGAAGAATGCGAGGTCCGGATAGCTCTCTTCAGGAAACGATCGGCGAAACGCTGCGATATGCCCTTCTTCGGGCCACAGGTCGCACGGCATGGGCGTGGCGCCCACCCCAAGGACGACGAAGCGGGCATCCGAGTGCGCCGCCATGGCGCGCTTCGCCCAATCCGCTCCTTTAAGGGAGGCGGCATGGAACCACCCGCAGAAGACCACGGAATCGTAGCCATCGGGATCGAAGTGGCGGTCATTGGCGAGGTTCGCAAGGGGGCAGCCGAGCGTCTCCGCGATACGCTCGGCATACCGCCTCGTGAAGCCGGTCTGGGACGTGAACACAACGATAGGACGCACGGGCCCTCCTTCATCGCTCGTGTGCCGCGAGCGCGGGATACGCGTCGAACGGAGCGCGCGAAACGGGTTGAGGAACGAACACGCCGCAGGAACCCGGAAAGCGCGTGTTTCGTGGCTTCGCGGTGCGCAGCGCGGCGCGATGTATTGTCCGACGAGGAGCTGGAGCAGGGCAAGTAAAATCATTATCAAGCGCTTTGGCCTTCCAACGAACTATAATCGCTCACGAAAAACCTGCACATGAATGGACATGGAAGAAAGAAGGCACGCATGAAGACCAACGCCGTCATCGAGAACATCCTGGAGCGCCGCTCCATCCGCGCGTTCGAAGAGCGCCCCATTCCGCACGAGGACCTCGAGGCCATCGTGACCTGCGGCCAGTGGGCCCCTTCGGCCATGAACCGCCAGGAATGGACGTTCGTGGTCGTGGAGAACGCCGAGAAGGTGCAGCGTCTTGCCGCCGTCATGGGCGCCGCCCTTGGCAACGACTCCTACACCATGTACCGTCCCGCCGCCGCCGTCATCGTGGCGCACACGAAAGGCGCGATGTTCGGCCGCGAGGACGACGGCTGCGCCATGCAGACCATGTTCCTCGCCGCGCACAGCCTGGGCGTCGGCAGCGTGTGGATCAACCAACTGCAGGGCATCTGCGACGAGCCCGCCGTCCGCGCCGAGCTCACGGCGCTCGGCGTGCCGGAGGACGCCGAGGTGCACGGCATCTGCGCGCTCGGCTACCCGGCGGCGCCGGGAAAGGTCCACGAGCGCACGAGCCAGGTGGTCTGGGCGTAATGTTCCACGACCTGCACCCGTTCTTCGCCGACCACCCGGTGCTGCTGGCGCCTATGGCGGGCGTGACGGACGAGGCGTTCCGCACGCTCTGCGCCGAGCAGGGCGCGTCCTTGTGCTACACCGAGATGGTCTCGTCGAAAGCGCTCTCTTTCGCGAACCAGAAGACGCGCGGACTGCTCACGCTCGCGCCCGGCGAGGACCTCGTGGCCGTGCAGCTTTTCGGCCACGAGCCGGAGACCATGGCGCGCCAAGCGGCGTGGGTCGAGGAGGAGCTCGGCGAGCGCCTTGCGTACCTCGACGTGAACATGGGCTGCCCCGCGCGCAAGATCGCGAGCAAAGGCGACGGGTCGGCGCTCATGAAGTCTCCCGAACTTGCTGTCGAGATCGTCCAGGCGGTGAACGAGGCGGCACGCGGCCCTGTCACCGTGAAATTCCGCCGTGGCTGGGCGGAGGGCGACGAAACGTGCGTCGAGTTCGCCCAGCGCATGGAGCGCGCCGGCGCGTCTGCCGTGACCGTGCACGGGCGCTTCGCCCAGCAGTTCTACCGCGGGCAGGCGGACTGGGGCGCCATCCGCCGCGTGGTGGAGGCTGTGAGCGTGCCCGTGATCGGCAACGGCGACGTCAAGGGCGGCGCCGATGCCGTGCGCATGCGCGAGGAGACTGGCTGCGCCGCCGTCATGATCGGCCGCGGGGCGGAGGGCAACCCCTGGGTGTTCGCCCAGGCGCTCGCCGCCCTTGCGGGCGAGCCCGAGCCCGAGCCGCCTTCGCCGTACGAGCGCGTCGCGTGCGCCCGCCGTCACGCCCGCTTGCTCGCCGCGCGCGAGCAGCGCAGCGTCGTGCGCATGCGCAAGCACGCCATGTGGTACACGACCGGGTTCCCGCGCGCGGCGGAAGTGCGCGGCAAGTTCACCCATTGCTCGACGGTCGAAGAGTTCGACGAGGTCTTCGACGAGGTGGTGGCACACGTCCGCGAGTACGAGCAATGGCAACGTGACCACGGCTACGACGTACCCTGGGATACCCCTGATCGCGCGTAAGGCGCGATTCCCGATCGAAGCGCAGTGACGCGCTCGTTCCGACCATTCACGGCTGCACAGCCGGCGCCCCACGAGCGCCGGCGGAAAGGCACGGCAATGCACGACCCGTACGGCGCTTTGTACATCCACGTCCCGTTCTGCACCTCGCGTTGCGCGTACTGCGACTTCGCGACGCAGGCGGTCCCGCAGGCCTCCCCGGTCATCGACGAGTACTTCGAGCGCATCGCGCTTGATATCAGGAGAGCAGGGAAGCAGGGCGAGCTCTCGCACGTCCGAACGGTCTACGTGGGCGGCGGCACGCCGAGCCACGCGGGATCACGGCGCCTGTCCAGCCTGTTCTACATGCTCGGCGTCTCCATGCACCTCACCGACGAGGTCGAGGTCAGCATGGAGGCGAACCCGGAGAGCCTTGATGCGCGCCTTGCGCGCGACCTCTGGGCGCTCGGCGTGAACCGTCTGTCCATCGGCGTGCAGAGCTTCGACGACGGCCTGCTGCGCACGCTCGGGCGCGCCCACGACGCCGACGGCGCACGCCGCGCCATCACTGCCGCGCAGGAGCGGTTCGAGAACGTGAGCGTGGACCTTATGTGCGGCCTGCCAGGGCAGACGGCCGCCCAGTTCCGCGCGAGCGTGGAAGAGGCCGTGCGCCTGGGCGTCAAGCACGTGAGCGTCTACCCGCTGACAATCGAGGAGCACACGCCGTTTTACCGAATGCTCCTCGCCGGCCAGATCGACGAGGTGGACGACGACGAAGAGGCCGCCATGATGGAGGAGGCGTCCACCGTCCTGTCCGCTGCCGGGTTCGAGCGCTACGAGGTGGCCAGCTACGCGCAGCTCGGCTTCGAATGCCGCCACAACATCGCGTACTGGACCGGCGTGCCGTACCTGGGCATCGGCACCTCAGCGGCCACCATGACGCAGAACGCCGAACGACGCATGCGCGTGCAAGACGGGCAGGTGACCGACGACCTGAACGCGCGCCAGATGGCAGCTGAAGACCTCATGCTGGGAATGCGCCTAGTGCGCGGCGTGTCCGACGAGCAGGTCGCCCGCGCTGCCGAGGTCGCCCCTGACGCTCCGCGCGTGCTCGCCGACCTAGCGGATCGCGGGCTCGTGGCCCACGAAGGCGGGCGCTGGCGCCCCACGAAGCTCGGCTGGCTGTGCGGCAACGAGCTCTACGGTCCGCTCATGGACCTGTAGCAGAACGCGCTTGGCCCGACGCCGCCTCATCCCGCGCGGCGCTCGCTCGGCGACTCCGTCGAAAGTTTCATTTCGCTGTCAAATTAGCACTCTCAACCTGCGTCTGCCACCACGGGGCCGAACCGACTGCTATAGTTGGGTTTTGTGCAAATGAAGTGCCCGAACAGCAGGGCAGAGGGACGCAGCGCGAACGTCGGACGGTATTTGCGCGCTGTGCGCCCGCGTCGTCGGAAGGGAAGGATCGGCATGCTCTCGGACCGTCGCCAGCGCGTGCTGGCTGCATTAATCGAAGAGTACGTGGCGAACGCGCTGCCCGTCGGGTCGCGCACCTTGACCGAACGGTATCGGTTGGGCGTGTCCTCGGCCACCGTCCGCAACGAGCTCTCCGTACTCGAGGACGAAGGCTACATCGCGCAGCCGCACACCTCGGCCGGCCGCATCCCCACCGACGTCGGGTACCGCGCTTTCGTTGACGAGCTGCTCGAAGGGGAGCTTGCCGACGAGCGCCCCGACGAAAAGACCGTCGAGCAGATTCGAAGCAGCGCTAAAGAGCTCGACGACCTGCTGGAAGAGACCTCTGCCGCGCTCACGCGCCTCACGGACTGCCTGGCCGTCGTGCTGCCTCCGTCCGCCATGTCGCTGCACATCCGCCAGATCACGCTCGTGTCCTTGAGCCCGCGCCGCACGCTGCTCGTCGTCGTGACCGAGGACGGGCAGGTGCTCAATCGCTCGCTCGAGTTCGCCGACGACGTGGAGGCGGAGGACCTCGCGCACGTGCAGACGCTCTTCAACGAGGTGTTCGCCGGCAAATCGCTCGCTGAGATCAAGGACTCGCTCAACCCCGAGACCGCGCGCGCCTTGGGCGACCCGCTCGCGCAGGTGCTCATGGGTGAGCTCTTCGAATGCGTGAAGGAAGGCGACGCCGATCGCGCCCACAGTATCGGCGTGAGCGCGCTGCTCAGCAAGCCCGAGTTCGCGAGCCCCCAGCAGTTCCTGCCGATGCTCCAGATGCTCGAGGACGACACGGTGCTCCTGCACATCCTGGGCGACGCCGACTACCATGGCTCGACCATGGTGAAAATTGGCAGCGAAAACCAGTCCGCGGCGCTCTCCGGCGTCTCGGTGGTGGCGGCCCAGTACGGGCGCGGCGCCTCCGCCGGCGTGGTCGCGGTCATCGGGCCCACCCGCATGGACTACTCCAACGTCATCCGCGCCGTGCGCGCCGCGCGCACGTCCCTCGAGAACGGATGACGTTCCGATAACGAACGCTTGCGCGCGCTGCGTGGTCGGCGTAGGGTAGGCGAACTGCACAGAACGGCTGATGAACGACTTGAGACGAGGAGGATGCTCCCTCGATGGCTAACGACCTCTACGAAGTGCTCGGCGTTGACCGCAACGCCACCGACGACGAGATCAAGAAGGCGTTCCGCAAGAAGGCGCGCCAGCTGCACCCCGACGTCAACAAGGCTCCCGACGCGGAAGACCGCTTCAAGGAGCTCAACGAGGCGTACGACGTGCTCTCCGACCCGAGCAAGCGCGCTCAGTACGACCGCTTCGGCACCATTCCGGGCGCCGCGAGCGGCGCGGGCGGCGGCTACGTGGACTTCGAAGACCTCTTCGGCGGCTTCGGCGGCATGGGCGACATCTTCAGCTCGTTCTTCGGCGGCGCGGCAGGCGGCGGCGCCCAAGTGCGCAAGGAAGGCCGCGACATGGGCGTTGGCCTGCGCCTGACGCTTGAGGAAGTTGCCGCCGGCGCCAAGAAGGAGATCGTCTACGACCGCCTGGCACCGTGCCCCGATTGCGACGGCACCGGCCTGGGCGAGGGCGGCGAAGAGGTCACGTGCAGCGTGTGCCACGGCCAAGGCCGCGTCGTCACCGTGCAGCACACCTTCCTGGGCGACATGCAGACTGCCACGACCTGCCGCGCCTGCGGCGGCACCGGCAAGACCATCAACAACCCGTGCCCGGAGTGCGAAGGCCAGGGCCGCGTGCCCGACCGCCAGCGTGTCACCGTGGAGGTGCCGGTGGGCATCCGCGACGGCCAGCAGCTGCGCTTGTCGGGCTTTGGCGAGGCCGGCATGAACGGCGCCGCCTCCGGCGACCTCATCGTGACGTGCCGCATCCAACCGCACGAGTTCTTCGAGCGAGAGGGCGACAACCTGCACGCCCGCGCCAATGTCTCGTTCGTCCAGGCCGCCTTGGGCGCCGACATCGAGATCGAGGGCGTCTTCGAGGACGAGCGCGTCACCGTGCGCATCCCTGAGGGCTGCCAGAACGAGCAGGTCGTGCGCGTGCGGGGCTTCGGCATGCCGCGCTTCAAGAGCGACGCCCGCGGCGACATGTACGTCCATGTGAACGTCGTCATCCCGAAGAAGCTCTCCAAGCGCGAGCGCGAGCTGCTCGAAGAGCTGGCGGACGAGATGGGCGAGGACGTCAACGCCGAGCGCTCGCCGCTGCAGAAGCTCAAGGACGTGTTCAACTAGCAGACCGCGCTGGCTCCCACGCCGGCGCGCCGCATGATAAGGGGAGCCATGTCACTCCACCATTTCTTCCTGGAAGACCAGGTGTTGGCAGACGAAGGGGACGCCGTCTTCCCACTGCGCCTTGCCGCCGACGACCTCAAGCACGCGCGCGTGCTGCGCCTGCAACCGGGCGAGCACGTGGCCGTGGTCGACGCGGCGTCAGACTACTTCGAATGCGAGGTCGTCTCCTTCGATGCCGGCGGCATGACCGTTCGAACCGCCTCGAAGCTCGATGCCCCCGCGCGCCCGCACGTGGTGCTCTTGCAGGGCATCGCGAAGGGCGAGAAGATGGACCAGGTCGTGCGCCACGCGACCGAGCTTGGCGTCTCGGGCATCGTGCCGCTCGCGTGCGAGCGCTCCATCGTGAAGCTCGACGCGAAGAAGGCCGCATCGCGCACGCAACGCTGGCGCGCTATCGCCAAGAGCGCCGCGATGCAGGCGGGCCTTGCCGCCATGCCCGAGGTCTCCGAGCCGCTGACCGCCCGCGAGGCGTCGCACGCGCTGGCTGGCGCCACGGCTGTGCTCGTGTTCTGGGAAGAGGCGCCGTTGACGGCGAAGATCGCCCCGGCGTTGTCCTCTGCGCTTGCTGCGTGCGACTGCCTTGACGCAAAGGACGCGCGCGTTGCGGTGGTCGTCGGCCCTGAAGGCG
>CASEJD010000031.1 GCA_949288145.1 uncultured Coriobacteriia bacterium | reverse complement strand
GGAGTGATTCTGGACGGGTGTGGAAACCGCCTGTTTTCCTCAACTATAATTTAGACAGCACGGAGCCTGCGGTGCCGGCCTGACCGCAGGCGCGTCGCGTCGCCGCGTTGCGCGTCTTGCGCCACGGTCCTTGCGCCGCATGCGATTCGGCGACGCGCCCGGCTTCCGGGCCAGCCGGACGCGGCTGCCGGACGAGCTGAGGAGGACCCATGCAAGGCGGACAGAAAAAGCCCGTGCGGGACAATCGTGCTTCGAAGCGGATGGCGCTCGCACGAAAGGCATGCTCCATCGCGCTCTCGGTGCTGCTTGCGCTATGGCTGATTCCCACGGTGGCGTTTGCGCAGCCTTTAGACGGCGCATCTCAAGAGGCGCTGGAGAGTAGAGGCCTGGCTGATGGCGGCATGTCCGCGCGAGCGTTCGCCGGCTTCTCCGACGTGGTAGGCGACGAATGGTTCGTCACGGACGGCTGGCTTTCGTACGTGGTCGATCACGGCCTCATGGAAGGCGACGACGCGGGTAGGTTCGCGCCGCAAGGCCACATCACGCGCGCTCAGGTTGTCACGGTGCTGTGGCGCATGGAGGGTGAGCCCCTCGTGAGCGCTTCGGAGTTCAGCGACGTCGATTACGGCGAGTACTACGGGAACGCCGTGGCCTGGGCTCGCAGCGCTGGCGTGGTGCAAGGCAGTGGCTCGAACGAATTCCGTCCGGACGACCCCATCACGCGCGAGGAGCTTGCCGTCATGCTCGCCCGCTATGCTGGGGCAAAGGGCGTTGACACCGCGACCGACCAAGCCGCCATGGACGCAATCGAAGGCGCGGTGGACGTGAGCACGTGGGCGCGCGACGGGTTTGGCTGGGCAGTCGACGCAGGGCTGGTGGCGGGAAGCCTCATCGACGGCGTTTCGTACCTGCTGCCGCAGAACCAAACGACCCGAGCTGAGTTCGCGAAGATGGCGAGCGTGCTCCATCGCGATGTGCTCGGGCTGGACGTTCTCGTCGACTACGCGGACGGCGTCACCATTGTCGCGCCGAGCGCCTACCAGCAGTCTGGCGAGCATGCCGCCGTCGTGGAGGTCGGGGCGGACTCCGTCAAGCAAGGCGACGTCGTGGTGCTTGAGCCGTCCGAGGAGAATCCCGCTGGCGGCGTCATGAAGGTTGAGTCCGTCACGGAGCTGCCGGGCGGATTTGCTTCGATAGAGGGCTCGGAGCCGGAGTTCTCCGAAGTGGTCGATGAACTGTCCATCACGGGAACGACCGCCGAGCTCGTGTCGTTCGAGCCGGCGCCCGGCGTTGAGGTGCTGAGCGAGCCCGAGGCGCGGGCGGTCTTCGGCGACGAGGCGGAGCTGTTCAGCCAAACGTTCAGCATTGGGTCGTTCGGGACGGTCGGTCTTGACCTTGCCGCGGAGTACACGATCGGCTATCGCGACGGGGGCTTCAGCGAGATTGACCTTGCGTTCGAGGCGGAGGCTGACTTCGTGTGGGAGTGCTCCGGCACTATCTCGGACGCCATCAAGTGCGGCTCCGCCACCTTCGTCACGAACGTCCCAGGGCTCATGATCGGCGCCGACGTGTACGTGACGTACACCGTGGAAGGCGGCATGCGCCTGGAAGCGGTCGCCACCTCGACGGCGGGCGTCGCGTACGCCGACGACGACCCGTCCGATGGCGTGGACGGTGCGTGGAATACGTACTGCGACAGTGATTTCTCCTGTGAGGCGCAGCTTTCCGCGCGAGCGCGCGGCGGCATCGAGCCGGCCCTCGTGCTCGAGTACCTGACGATTGAGCTGGTCGACGCGTCGCTCGGCATGGGCCAGGAGGCGAACGCCGAGGTGAACGTGCGCGCTTCGGGCATGGTCTGCACCGACATGGCGCTCTGGGTGTACGTCGACCTTTCCATTGGCAGGTTCGACAGCGTGGCGAGCAAGCTGGGCTTGCAGCACACGTGGGAGCTGATGGGCCGCGAGAACAACCCGACGCTCATCGAGCGGCACACTGAAGACGGCGTCACGGTGGAAGCGTGCACATGGGAAGAAGAGCCCGACGAGCCGGCGCCCGACCCGGACCCCGATCCTGAAGACCCGGTCGGCCCAGTTGAGCCAAGCGCATTCTTCTCCATGCTTCCGGACGAGTTCTCCCATGTGGGCAACAGGCCGCCTGAGCACGTCGTCACCTTGTCCATGGGGGCAGACGGGTCGTTCTTCGGCCGTTACGACGAGGTGTACTCGCACTCGCCGTACGAATACCAGGACACCGGGCAGTACTACACCAACACGCACGTCTTCAGCGAGATGCGCGGTTCGTGCGCAAGCCCGACGCAGGTGAGCGAGCACGTCTTCGAGCTCACCGTGGCGAGCCTTGATGCCGACACGGTGATCCAAGAGGGACGGCTTGAAGGCGACACGCTCGTGTACCGCGGCGTGCACGCGGGCTTCGTGGGCTGCGACGAGGGCGTATGGCGCGTGTTCGCGCCCGGGACGACGGCTGAGGAGCTGTACGAGTTCGGAGAGCTGAGCAATTCGTACCTCGACCCCGAGACGGGCACGACGTCCACATGGCTGCTGCACTTCACGGCGCAGTCTATGATGTTCGAAGCGCCGGCGGAGTAGGGGCGTGCTAGAATGGGCGCGCCGAATGGCATCGACGATCGAGAAGCGAGCGGCGACGCGCCGCCAGGGGAATGCGGGTGAGAATCCCGCGCTATGCCAGTAACCGTAAGGACCGCGCACGACGGCGGGCGAACATGCCTTTCGCCGTGACGCTCCGGCAGTGCCGGGGTGCGCGGCGAAGTCGGAACACCTGTCGTCAGAATGCCCTGGAAGAAAGGTGAACTCCCATGAACAACCAAACGGTCTCGCGCCAGCATGCTGCGCTGGCGTGGTTGCTCGCACTCGCGCTGGCGTTCGGGCTGTGCCCGGCGCTCGCGTTCGCGGCTTACGAAGGCGCCGTGAACGGCGGCGTCGAGGGCGCGGCAGACGTGCCGCTCACCCCCTCCGACAACGTAGCCTGGGGCTCCTTCGGCGGCGACGCCGCCGGCGTGACCACGGGAACGCTGCCTCTGACGCAGGAGAGCGCCACGCTGTCCTGGACGAAGGATTTGCTGCAAACCGAGGGCAACTTCGCGAACGTCTCCAACCTGCTCGTCGTGGACGACATGATCTACGTGGCTGAGAGCGACTCGGTCTGGACGAGCACGGGCAGCACGGTAACGAACGCGGTGCTGCGCGCCTACGACGCGCAGACCGGTGAGCTCAAGAAGAAGTGGGACCTGCCGTGCGCTATCGACTCCGCATGCCGCATGGCGTATGCCGACGGCGTGATCGCCATCCCGGTCTCGGGCGGTGGGCTGCTCGGCGTGGCGGCCGACACGCTGGAGCCGATCTGGACCGCCGAGTCGACCTTGGCAGACACCGCGCAGAGCCTGAACAGCGTGGCGGCATACGAAGGCCGGTTCATCCACACGTCCGCCGAGCTGGGCGCAGGCTATACTGCCGCCGCGTCGACCCTGGTGTGCGTGGACGCCCAGACGGGCAGTCCCGCATGGCGCCTGAACGACGACACGGACGGCTCGTACTGGGGTGGCGCTGCGGTCGTGAACGACATGGTGGTCGTTGGCCTGGACAACGGCGCGCTGCGCGTCGTCGACCTTGCCACGGGCAAGGAGAAGGCCGAGGAGATCGTCGCCGAAGGAGCGCGCATTCGCTCGAAGATCGTGCCGTGCGGCGGGAACGAGGTCGTGTTCTCCACGACCGCAGGCGAGCTCGTGAAGGCGTCCATCGCGGCGGACGGCGCCGTCACCGTGGAGGGCCGCGTGCAGTTCGCCGCCTCCAGCACGTGCACGCCGGCCGTGGTGAACGGCGTGGCGGTCGTGGGCGGCGCGACGGGCGACTACACCGCCGTGAACAAGGGCGTGCTCGCCGAGATCGACCTTGCCACCATGACCATCGTCGCGAAGCACAGCGTGCTTGACGACGTGAAGAGCGCGCCGGTCGCGGGGCAAGGCGCCGACGGCCTGTGGTACGCCTACTTCACGTGCAACAACAACCCGGGCGCGCTTTACGGCGTGCGCCTGGGCGACGGCGCGCCTGACGCGTTCACGGTGTTCGAGCCGGCCGCCGAGGACCAGAACTACTGCATGGCATCTCCTGCCGCGGACGGCGAAGGCCGCCTGTTCTACGTCAACGACTCCGGCACGCTGTTCGCCGTCGAGCACGACGTGACGTGCGGTTTCTCCGACGTCGCCGAGACCGACTGGGTGGCTCAGCAGGGCATGCTCGAGCGCGTGGTCGCCTCGGGGCTCATGGAGGGCAAGGGCGAAGGCGCCTTCGACCCGTGGGCCAACGTGACGCGCGGCGAGGTGGTCACGGTGCTGCACCGCGCCGCCGGCAATCCTGCGGCCTCCCAGCCCGGATCGTTCACTGACGTGCAGGGCGACGACTATTACGCCGACGCCGTGGCATGGGCTCAGGCGGAAGGCATCGTGAACGGCTATGGCGACGGCGCCTTCGGTCCGAAGAACCAGGTCACGCGCGAGGAGCTGGCGAAGATGCTCGCCGAGTACGCCAAGCGCGTGGGCGGCGTTATCGTCTCCGACGCGGACCCGTCGGCGTTCAACGCCTTGAGCGGGTCGGAGAGCGCATCCGACTGGGCGCGCGAGGGCCTGGTGTGGTGCTGCGACAAGGGCGTTCTTTCGGGCAACGCCATTGACGGCGCCTTGTGCCTCGACCCGCAGGGCGTGGCGAACCGCGCCATGATGGCGAAGATGATCGTGGTGGCGCTCGACGCCATCGCGTAAGGCCGAACGGACAAAGGTGATCAGGCGGGCGTCCTGCGGGGCGCCCGCCTGTGCGAAGGAGCTATCCCATGAGCCAAGAAGAGCACGGCCGCGAGCCTCTGCCGCGCGACGAGCGCGTGGTCACGTTCGGCGGGTCTGAAGACGCTGGAGCCGCGGCGGACAAAACCGGCCGCGAAGGCGAAGAGCCTGCGGGTTCGAACGCCGAAAGTGGCACGAAGCAGGGCGCCGAGGACGGCGCGACGCATCTCTCCAAGCGCCGCGCGTTCCGGTGGGGCGCGATCATCGGCGCCGCGGCAATCATTGCCGCCGTGGCGGTGGGCATCGCGCTCGCGCAGGGCGGCCCGCTGCAGGAGCCGACGGACG
>CASEJD010000030.1 GCA_949288145.1 uncultured Coriobacteriia bacterium | reverse complement strand
TTGCCGCCGTCGTAGAGCGCCACGACCTGGCGCTTGAATTCCTCCGTGAAGCGTCTCGGGTGCTTCGGGTCGCGCATTCCGCCCTCCCTTCCCGGGCCCTCGGTCCCTCATCGAACTGTCCAATATAGTATAGCCACATCACAAGGGCGAGGCCGGGGAGCCCGGGCCGCAGGGAGAGCCGGGCGCGGACGGGGCGCCGGGCAGCGCGCCCGACCTTTCCGCGTACGCGACGAAGGCCTATGTGGACCAGGCGATCGAGGACCTGGACGATCTTTCCGAGATGGAGTTCTAGATGGCTGTGGGAACGGTTTCCAAGGCGCTCCTGACCGAGATCGCCAACGCGATCCGCGAGCAGAACGGGCAGCAGGCGCGCTACATGCCGCTGGAGATGGGCTCGCGGGTGCTGGAGGTGGACGGGACGCGCGAGGGCGCGGGGCTCGCCGCCGCGCCCGAGGCGGGCACCGGGATCCTCTCCGAGGTCGTGTTCGAGCTTCTGGCCGACGCGATCCGCACGCAGAACGGGTCGGCGGCCACCTACACCCCCGCCGAGATGCCGGCGGCGATCCGCGCGCTCACATGGGACACGGGGGTCAAGATGCGCGCGCTGCTGCTCTCGGACGGGACGCTCGAGCTGAACTACCGCGACGGCCGGTCCTCCGACGTGGAGGGTGCGGCGATTCTGGAGGGATGGGAGATCCCGGCCGAGGGCCTCTCGTCCTCGAGCGACATCCCCTGGCGCACGCGGCGCAGCGAGGTGCTGCGGACGCTGATAGACTCGGACTTCGCGGGCGGCGGCCTGACCGACGCGTCGCACCTGTTCCAAAGCCTGCAGCAGATGACCGAGGTGCGGGGGTTCGAGGCGCTCGAGGGCGCGCTGAGCTTCGATCAGGTGTTCTCGAGCTGCCCTTCGCTGGAGAGCGTGTACGCGGCCAGATGGGAGCCTGCCGGCGAGCAGACGGGCAGCCTTGGCCTCTACGGGTGCAACCGCCTGGTGGGCGGGATGGGCTATTCGCCCGACTACGGCGAGGACATCGACGGCCACCTGGGGTTCGGCGAGGACGGCATCCTGACGGATCCCGCGGCCGACGCGCGCGAATGGGTGGCGTGCCACCTGTACGCCGACGGCGAGCTCGTGCTGACGCTGGATCCCGAGCCCGAGGAGGGGCGCGAGGTCGCGCTGAGCTCTCGTATGTGCGCGACGGCGCGCTACCGGGCGATCGGGTCGCGCGCCTGGGACGATGCCGGGGTGGACGTGCTGAAGGCGACGTTCTCCGAGGATCTGTCGGGGCTTACGTACGCGAACCTGTCGTACTGGTTCTACACCGACGGGGAGATGGCCGAGGTCGCCGGGCTCTCCAACCTGCCGGAGGTGCGGGAGATGCGCTACGCGTTCGCCGCGTGCGACGGGCTCACCGAGCTCGACCTGTCCGGGTTTCCGACCGAGGGGCTCACGGACCTGTTCTACTGCTTCTCGGGGTGCTCGAACCTGGCGACCATCTGGGTGGATGCGGACTGGTCGCTGCCCGCGGGGTGCGAGGGGTCGAACATGTTCTACGGGTGCGACGCGCTCGTGGGCGGCGCGGGGACGGCGTGCGCGGAGAACGGGGGCGGCGTCGAGTTCTTCCGGATCGACGAGCCGCCGGGGGCTCCGGGGTATCTGACGGCGAAGGAGTAGAAGCTGGGAGCGGGAATGGCCTATCGGCCGTTGATATAGGCCTTCCTGTCCGCCATGCACTTCCCGGCGAATGAACTCCCATGTCTGAGAGCGTCTGACATGAGCTCTCCAAACCAGGAGTCCTTCTCCTCGCACAACGCGACAAGGTCCTTTATGCGCAGACGCATTGCGGTGTTTTCGCCAAGAAGCCGGGCGTTCACGCCCTTCTCGCGGATGAAGCCGGCACCTAATGCCACGGTCGCCCCGGTGAGGACAATCTCGACGGCATGGTCTTTCGCGAAAGCGACCACCTTGCGGCCGCGCGAGCGCCACGCACTCTCACTCGATTCGGTGCCCTGCATTCCCTGCTCGACCCGCTCTTCCTTGTTCATGTCTTCCATGAGCTTGCCCCTCCTCTTCTGCGCTCGTTCGATGGCATCCTGTCACGGCCAGTATAACGAGCGCCCGCCGTCAAGTATTCAGTTGGCAACTGAATTTCTCGCCTTGTGAACTTCTGTGTGAAGTATCAGAACGCAACAGTAAGTCCATTTCGCCTGATAAAAGGCCATTTTGTGACCGCGCCGGACACTTTCCCCCGAGGGGCGGGGCGTTCCCGTCCGAGGAGGAGGCGCGCATGGAGTCGGTTATCGCTGCCCTGGTGACGGGCGTGCTGACGCTCGTCGGGGTGGTCGTCTCGAACGGCCGCAGCCGCGCGGTCATGGAGGTCAAGATCGACAACCTGGCCAGGCAGGTGGAGAGGCACAACTGCCTGATGGAGCGCACCTACGCCCTGGAGCGGGACGTGTCCGTCGTGAAGGCCGAGATCGAGAACATGAAGGAGGGCCGTTAGATGGAGGAGTTCCTGACGAGCAACGAGTGGCCGTGGCGCTTGGCGCGGACGATCGTGCAGGGCGTGCTGGGCGTGGTGGTGGCCAACGTCGACATGCTGGTTGGCTGCGCGGTGCTGGAGCCGACGTGGCGCGCCGTGGTGGTGGCGCTGGTGATGGCGGTGCTGTCGCCGGTGATGGCGGAGCTGGGCGCGGCGCTGCCGGCGGGCGGTGAGCGCGATGAGTGACGAGGCGGAGCTGGAGCCGACGGCCGAGCAGCTGGCGGCGATCGAGCAGGGGCCCGAGGGGGCTCCCGACGGCTTCGACCCCGAGGAAGGTGATGGCGAGTGAACATAGTCGAGTTCGTCCAGGCGAGTGGCGCGAACTACACCGCCGGGCGCGGCGGGCGCGCGATCGACGGGATGGCGGTGCACTACACGGCGACGTCGGCGAGCGCGCACAACAACCTGGTGTACTTCTCGCGTGCCGGCGCGGGCGCCTCGGCGCACCTGTTCGTGGACAAGGACGGGTCGATCCGGCAGTCGGTGCGCCTCGAGGACACCGCGTGGGCGGTGGGCGACTTCGCCGAGAACCAGCGCACGGTGTCCGTGGAGGTCGTGAGCGCCGGCGAGGACTTCACCGATTCGCAGGTAGCGGCGCTGGCGGAGATCTGGGCGTTCCTTCGTGCTACGTACGGGGTGACGAGGCTGATCCGCCACTACGACGTGACGGGGAAGCTGTGCCCGGCGCCATACGTGGACGCGGGCAAGTGGGCGGCGCTCAAGGCGCGCATCTTGGGTGGCAGCGGGGCAGCTGTCGCGCCGGGCCCTTCCGGGGGCGCTCCCTCCG
>CASEJD010000029.1 GCA_949288145.1 uncultured Coriobacteriia bacterium | reverse complement strand
GACCGCATCGCCGTGTTCAAGGACGGCACCGTCGTGGAGGAGACGGCGGTCGAAAGCTTCGCCGACCCGCGCTTGCTGCGCCACCCCTTCACGCGCGCGCTGTGGCACGCCCTGCCCGAGCACGAGTTCGAAGCGGCCGGCGGGACAGAATCCGCGGTCGCGTCCGCGGCGGTGCCGGAGTCGCCGGGCGGGCAGGGGCAGCCTGCGCCCACGGTCGTTTCGAAGGCGTCGAACAATCCGGGCTCGCTCATGCCCGCCAGCGCCGCCCGTGCTCTCGAGGCGCGCGACATCACATTCGGCTACGACGCCGAGTGCCCGCTGTACGAGGGCTTCTCGCTGACCGTCCGCCCGGGCGAGCGCGTCGCCCTGTGCGCTCCGAGCGGCTTCGGCAAGACGACGCTCTGCCGCCTGCTCACGGGCTACGAGACGCCGCAGCGGGGGAGCGTCCTGGTAGACGGTGCGCCGCTTCCGCGCGCGGGCGCGTGCCCGGTGCAGTTGATCGGGCAGCAGCCAGACGCCGTGGTGGACCCACTGTTGCGCATGGAGCGCACGCTGGCGGAAGCGGGCCCGGTGGACGAGCGCTTGTGCGAGGCGCTCGGCATCAAGCGCGCCTGGATGCGCCGGTACCCGCACGAGCTTTCCGGCGGCGAGCTGCAGCGGTTCTGCATCGCCCGCGCTCTCATGGCACGCCCGCGTTATCTAGTGGCCGACGAGATCTCTACGATGCTCGACGCCGTGACGCAGGCGCAGTTGTGGGAGTTCCTGCTGGACGAGGCGTGCCGCCGCGAGCTGGGGCTCGTGTTCGTCTCGCACGTTCCGGCGTTGACCGAGCGCGTTGCCACGCGCGTGGTGGAGCTTGGCTGAAGCCTGCGAAGCGCTGTCCTTATCGGCAAGCACGAATAATTCCAATCCGCATAACTCCTTGCTCGGAATCAACCGCGCTTGACACTATTCTTGCTACTGGATAATATTGCTGACAACCTGCCCTGCGAAATGGGCGCGCGCCGGGAGGGCGCGAAACACACCGTGCAAGGAGGAAACGAATGAAGAAGTACCTTCGCTTCATGACGGCGGCAGTGCTGACGTTCGCGCTGGTCGGCATGTTCGCGCTGGCTGGCTGCTCGTCGAGCTCCACCGAGGAGAGTTCGAGCGCCGCGTCTGCGAGCAGCGAGGCCGAGAGCTCCGAGGCGGCTTCGTCCGAGGCCACCGAGGCTGTCGAGCTGCAGCTGTTCGCCGCGAACTCGCTGTCCGAGGCCATGGACGCCGTCCAGGCGCTCTACACCGAGTCCCACCCGGAGGTCACCTTCGCCGACACGCAGTACGAGGCGTCCGGCACTCTGAACGAGATGCTCGCGGCAGGCTCCTACGCTGACGTGCTGATCACCGCGTCCAAGGGCACCATGGACACTGCGGTGGAGGAAGCCTACGTCGACGAGGGCACCCGTTTCGACATGTTCGCGAACGACCTGGTCATCGTTGCGGGCGAGAATTCCGACATCACCGAGGTCACGCTGGAGGACGTGGCGTCCGGCCAGTACACCGTGGCTGTCGGCGACGACAACGTCCCGGCGGGCAACTACGCCAAGCAGGCCCTGTCCACCGTCGGCTGCTGGGTCGACGAGGAAGGCACCACCGGCAAGGACTCCGACGGCAAGGGCGGCACGTTCGACGGCACCCCGCTTGCCGGTCTCGTGACCGAGGGCTCCAGCGTCGGCAACGTGTGCTCCTACGCCAACTCCGGCGACGTGGACCTCGCCTTCGTCTACACCTCCGACGTCTACCGCTTCGGCGGCGTGAAGATCGTCGGCACGGTTCCCTCCGATGCCCACAAGAGCATCATCTACCCGGCCGCCGTCTGCGCGAACTCCGAGAACGCCGAGGCCGCTGCCGCCTTCCTTGACTGGTGCACCACCGACGAGGAGGCCCTGAAGGTCTGGCAGGAGTGGGGCTTCGAGCTGGCCTAAGGGTTCAAGCCCGGTGAGCGGGCAACGCGCCGAAGCTGCGACCGGCCCTGACGGAGCATCGGCGCTTCGACTGGTCGTCGGATGCAGCGGCACCATCGCATACAATGGCACGGAGGGCGGACCGACGGTCCGTCCTCCTTCGTGCGAACAGGGGAGGATATGAAACGACGGGGAATCGCGGCGATCATCTCGGCGATGGTCGCGCTCATGCTGGCGGCGAGCATGCTCGTGCCGGCGGCAGCATGGGCTGACGAGGCGGGCGCGTCGGACGGCCGCGCGACGGCGCAGGTGGCCGAAGCGGCTGAGGCGGGCGCTTCGGACGGCGAGGCAAGCTCCGACGACCCTGCCTCCTCTAGTGGCGTGACGGTCTCGGACGAGGCGGACGCGGCGCTCATGGACGGCGCGTCGTTCGCGCTTGGCGATTTCTCGCGCGCGCAGAAGGGCTCGAACCGCGACCAGAACGGCGCGTACTGCGGGTATTGCTACTACATGGGCGGCAGCGTGGACTGGGCGGCGGCCGTCGCCACGGAGGGCTACGTGGTGGTGCACGTGCCCGCCAGCGCCGCCGGGTTGTGCGACGTGTCGGACCCTGCCGTGCAGGAGCAGGTCAAGCAGTATTTCATCGCACTCGACGCCGCTGCCATGAACGGTGGCGTGGTCATGGACGACAGCGTGCCGTGGCACTTCACGAGCGAGCAGCGCTACGTGGTGGACGGCGTCGTGTTCAACTTCGGCCAAGAGGTGAAGGAGGGTTCCTTCTACACGTGCGTCATCGGCGAGGACGGCTCTGATGTGGTCTCCGACGACACCGTGGTGCTCACGCACGCCGACTTCGCGCACGTCGTGGCGCCGGACGCCGTGGAGATCGCACTGCCGGCACAGGGGTTCGAGGCGTTCCAGGATTTCCTCTCGAGCGTTGATTTCAGCCCGCTGTGGGTCACGCTCAAGACCACAGGCACGGCCATCGTGTTCATCTTCGTCTTGGGCCTGGCGGCGGCGTACTTCAGCTTGCGCATCCCGAAGCGCGCCCAGGACATCGCCGACACCGTGTTCACCATCCCCATGGTGCTGCCGCCCACGGTCTGCGGCTTCTTGCTGCTATGGGTGCTCGGCAACAACACGGAGTTCGGCCGGTGGCTGGCCAGTCTGAACATCAAGCTCACGTTCAGCTGGGAGGCCACGGTCATCGCGGCGGTCGTGGTGGCGTTCCCGCTCATGTACCGCAGCGCCCGCGGCGCCTTCGAAAGCCTCGACCCGAACATGCTCGACGCGGCGCGCACGCTGGGCTGGTCGAACCGCAAGATCTTTTTCAAGCTCATGCTCCCGCTGTCGTGGAGCTCCATCGCGGCGGGCACGGTGCTCGCGTTCGCCCGAGCGCTCGGCGAGTTCGGCTGCACGCTGTTTCTGGCGGGCAACTACGTGGGCATCACGCGCACGATCCCCATCGCCATCTACTTCGAATGGATGAGCGGCAACTGGGAGGTCGCCATGTTCTGGACGGTGATTATCATCATCTTCAGCTTCGTGGTGATCCTGTTCATTAACCTGTGGTCGAACCGCACCACGAAGTACCGTCGCGGCGCCGAGTGACGCGGCGGCTTGGTTCGAACGCGCGAAGGACGAGCGGCGCAAGCGCCGAGGACAGGAAAGGCAAAGGACGGGCAGATGAGCCTCGAGGTCAGGATCAAGAAGTCGTTCAAGACGTTCACGCTCGACGTGGACTTCTCCGCGGGGTCGGAGACCATCGGCCTGCTCGGTGCGTCGGGGTGCGGCAAGACGCTCACCATGCGTAGCATCGCCGGCATCGAGACGCCCGACGAAGGCCGCATCGTGGTGAATGACACCGTCTTCTTCGACTCCGAGCAGGGCATCAACCTAACACCCCAACAGCGCAAGACGGCGCTGCTCTTCCAGGACTACATGCTGTTCCCGAACCTCACGGTGGAGGAGAACGTGGCGGCCGGCATCGGCAAGGACGTGTCGAAGGCCGAGCGCGCGGACATCGTGGAGGGGGAGCTGCGCCGCTTCGGCCTGAGCGGGTTCGAACGGCGCTACCCGGCGCAGCTCTCCGGCGGCCAGCAGCAGCGCGTGGCGCTCGCCCGCATGCTGGCGGCGCGCCCGGGCATCCTCATGCTCGACGAGCCGTTCTCGGCGCTCGACGCGCACCTGAAGGGCGTGCTCGAGCAGAACCTCGTGAGCCTGTTCGACGCGTTCGAAGGCACCATCCTCTACGTGAGCCATGACATCGACGAAGCGCTGCGTTTCTGCGACCGCATTGCCGTCATGGAGGCCGGCAGCATCATGGAGCAGGCTACCGGCCCCGAGCTCGTGGCGTCGCCGCAGAGCACGGCGGGCATCAAGCTCTCCGGCTGCAAGAACGCCGCCAAGGCGCAGCGCGTGGACGAGCACCACGTATGGCTGCCGTACTGGGGCATCACGGTGGCGACCGACAAGCCCGTGCCGGAGGGCGTGAGGACGCTCGGCGTGCGCGCGTTCTTCCTCGAGCGGGCGGACGAGCCGGGCGAGAACGTGTTCCGCGTGCACGTGGACCGCGTGAGCGACTCGCGCTTCGAGCGCACGGCGCTGGTGTCGTTCCTGGACCGCGAGGACGGCTCGGAGCTGCAGCAGGACGCCTCGGCCGACGAGATGCACTACCTGCACCAGCGCATGTTCTGGCGTTTCGACAAGCTGGCGATCGACGCCGCCCAGCTGCCCGAGCGCGGGCAAGATCTGCTCGTGCGCATCCCGAAAGACAAGGTCTATCTGGTTGATAAATAAGGACGCCATCTTTCGAGCGCGAAAGCTGGGTGCTGCGGGCTGGCTGACGTCATGCCGCGCCGAGCACGTCGCACGCGCTTCGGGCGCCGCGTTGCGCTGGCGGCATGAGGCGTTTCTCCGGCGTTGACGCTATACTGTTCCGAAAACAATGTGACGAAGGGGGCTTCGTGAAGGATTCCCACGGACGGACCATAGACTATCTGCGCATATCGCTCACTGACCGCTGCAACCTACGGTGCATCTACTGCATGCCCGAAGACGGCGTGTGCTCCATGAGCCATGAGGAGATCCTCACGCTCGAGGAGATTGAGGCCATCGTCCGCGTCGCCGCCGAGCTGGGCTTCAAGCACATCCGCCTGACGGGCGGCGAGCCGCTTGTGCGCAAGGGCGTGGTGGACTGCGTTCGCGAGATCGTGAACACGCCAGGCATCGAGCGCGTGGCCATGACCACGAACGGCACCCTGCTGCCCCGCATGGCGAAGGACCTGAAAGAAGCGGGTCTTTCGCGCGTGAACATCTCGCTCGACACGCTCGACCCCGACCAGTTCCGGTTCATCACCCGCCGCGGTGAGCTGGCGGACACGCTGGTGGGCATCGACGCGGCGCTCGAGGCGGGCCTGAACCCCGTGAAGGTGAACGCCGTGGTGGTGCGCAGCCTTAACCAGGACCTGCTGGCGTTCGCGAAGCTGTCCCTGGACCGCCCGCTGCACGTGCGCTTCATTGAGTACATGCCGGTGGGAGAGAGCTCCGGCGTTGACGGCTGCGGCTGGGGTCCGGACGACGTGATCGACTCGGACGACGTGGTGCGCATCGTGAGCGAGCAGGCGGAGGCGGAGGGCCTGGGCCCGCTCATTCCGCAGAACGAGCAGGCGGCCGAAGGCTGGGGTCCGGCGCGCTACTTCGCCTTCGAAGGCGCGCAGGGCACGGTGGGCGTCATCTCTCCCATGTCGCGCCATTTTTGCAGTGAGTGCAACCGTCTTCGCCTGACCGCTGACGGCAAACTGCGCCCGTGCCTGTTCTCCGATCTGGAGTACGACGTGCGCACGCCGGTGCGAGCGGGCGACATGGAGGGCGTGAAGGCCGCCATCTTCGAGGCGCTCGGCCACAAGCCGGAGGACCATTTCGACATCGTGGGCACCGACCGCAAGATGAGCCAAATCGGAGGGTAGCCTGTTCCGCCGGCCTGCCGGCGAAACGACCTCACTGACGCTTAGAACGACCGCGAACGAACGGAGCATTCCATGACCGAGCAGAAACTCACGCACATTGACGAGAAGGGCGACGTCCGCATGGTGGACGTCTCGCAGAAGGCTGACACCGAGCGCGTCGCCATCGCCGAAGGCTTCATCTCCATGCACGAGGAGACGCTTGCCATGATCGCGGGCGGCACTGCGAAGAAGGGCGACGTCCTGGCGTGCGCGCGCGTGGCGGGCGTCATGGCGGCCAAACGCACGAGCGACCTCATTCCCATGTGCCATCCGCTCAATATCACGAAGGCGAAGGTGGAGTGCGCGCCCGTGTTCGCCGGAGAGCGCGCCGACGGGCGCGTGGGCGTCCACGTGACCACGACCTGCGGCGTGACGGGCAAGACCGGCATTGAGATGGAGGCGCTCACGGCAGCCAGCGTGGCGTGCCTGACCATCTACGACATGTGCAAGGCCGTGGATCGCGGCATGGAGATCATGGACGTTCGATTGCTGCTGAAGGACGGCGGCAAGACCGGCCTCTGGGAGCGCGCTGAGCAGGCGTAAGCGCGCTCTTTTCCTGGCGCGCTGAAGGCGGCTCGCATCCGCTGTCGCACGAAACGCGAGGGTGGACACTGCGCGTTCCACCCTCGTGCTGCTACATGGGGCTTGCACCCTACACTTCTTGCGGTGTCACCTTGCCCTCATGGCCCGCTTCCGCGAGCCACGCCTCGAGGGCGCTCGTGTCCGCGATGCGGTTGCCGTCGCAGTAGAGGTAGGCCAGCTTGTCGAGGCCGGTGGTGTCGAGCTCGGTGAGCGCGTTGTCGGAGCAGTCAAGGTACGTAAGCTCCGTGTTCGCGGAGACGTCAAGCCGCGCGATCTCGTTCATGGAGACATCGAGCGTCGCCAAGTTCGCGAACCTGCTGACGTCCACGGCATCCAGGCTGTTGCCGGTCACGTCCAGGTAGGCAAGGGAGCCGATCGTGCCCAGGTTGAGCGTCTCCAAATAGTTCCACGAGGCCACCAGGCTTTCGAGCTTCGTGCACGAGCTCACGTCGAGCGCCATCAAGGCGTTGCCGCCTGTCTCCAGCTCCATCAAGCCAGAGCAGCCGTCAACGACAAGCGTCGTGAGGTCGCAGCCGTAGCAGTTCAAGTACGCAAGGTCGGCGCAGCCGGTCGCGTCGAGGGTGTCGATAGCGGCGAACTCGACGTCCATGCTGCGCACCGCTGCTCCCGCGAGCGTGCGGGGGAGGACCAGGTCGGTCTCGGCGCCGCTGTACGAGAACGTGTACGCGCCGGGGCCATAATACCTGAACAGCTCGCTCGGCTCGTCTAGGCTGACGAGCTCGCCCACTTCGTACTCGTCGTTCTCGGAGATGACGACGCCGGAGAAGCCGCTCTCTTCGAAAGGCGTCACGACGGCGGGCTCAGGTTCGGGTTCGGGGTCCGGCTCAGGCTCCGGCTCGGGCGGGACGTAGCCTCCTGCGACGTCGCGGTCGAAGACCATGAACATCTTCGCCGCTTCGGCGCGCGAGGCGTTGCCTTGTGGCTTCAGATAGTAGGCGCCGTTCTCCAAAGAGCCGCCCATGATCTTGTTGTCGACTGCCCAGCCCAGGTACTCCTGCGCCCACGAGGAGACGAGGTTCCACTCGTTGATGTGCATGGCTGCCCAACAATCGGAAGAGACGTCCATGCCAAGGTACAACTCTGCGTACGCGCCGAGCATCTTCACGAACTGCTCGCGCTGCACCGGGTCGTCGGGGCCGAACGTCCCGTCCGGGTATCCGTTGACGATGCCCAGCCGTTGCGCCCAGGCGATGGGCTCGGCGTAGTACACGCCGGCGGAAACGTCGGAGAAGCCGCCGGAGCCTGACGCGTGCGGCTTGCCCGCCAAGCGGTGCAGGATGGTGGCGACCTGACCACGCGTGATGGCGTTGCCCGGTCCGAACGTGCCGTACTGGTCACCTCCGTTGCCCTCCATGATGCCGGCGTCCACCACGTAGCCAAGCGACCCGTCCGTGACGTACCAGGCGTCGGCAGGCGTGTCGAGGAACAGGTCGCATTCGGGCGTCCACTCAATCTGGAACGCCCGCTGCACGGTGCCGTGGTAGTTGCCCATGCCGGTGATGAGGATGGTCGCGGTGCCGCGCGTCACGTTGTTTTGGTACGAGACGCTGTAATCGGACCCGCGGGAAAGCGTCCTTCCGTTTAGTCGCACGGTGACGGCAGGCTCGATGGGCGATCCGGTGTACAGGTAGCTGCCCTGCACGCCGGTCACGCTGGCGCCGGCAATGCTCTCGGTCGTGGGCGTGCTCGGGTTGTACGACGTGGGAGACATGGGGTAGCGCTGGTTGAACAGGGACGTGTTGAACTCAGCGTCACGCGTGTGGTCGGGGAACTCGCTGTTCGACTTGAGGAAGAACTGGTCGCAGACCCACTGGTTGTTGCCGATATTCTGGTCCCACGTGACGTCGACGTTGTACCACCAGCCACCCAGCTCCACGATGTTCCAGCCGTGGCTTTCGCTCTGCCCCCAGCCAGAGATGTAGCGCACGTTCACACCGAGCTCTTTGCACAGGCGGTAGAACAACGAGCCGAACCCTTGGCAAACCGTATTGCGCTTTACGATGGCCGAGTAGGCGGAATACGGAGAGTAGCTGGTCTGGCTTGCGTAGTAGTCGTCGTAGCGGATGTTCATGACCATCCAGTCGTGGACGGCCCTCACCTTCGCATAATCGCTTGCGTGCCAGACGTTGAGCTGGTTGAGCAGGCTATCCACGGCGCTGGTGGTAGCTGCCTCCTCCGCTGCCGAAGTGTGATAGACGAAGTCGAAGCGGAAGGACCACGAAGAGCCGCCGCCGCTCATGGAGCAATGGGAGCTGCTGTAGTGCTTCAGCAGGTAGTCGCCGGCGACGGTGGACGACTCGTATTCCAGCATGGCGCTGTCGAGGAATTGGTGGTACGCGTCCTGGGGGTCATAGCTGCTTGTGGCCTGGTAGCGCAGGGTGACCTGCGGCTCGCGGTCGATCATGCAGTCGCGCAGGTACTCCGCCGCGTCGCCGAAGCTCGTGAACAGCGGGTAGAGCGGCAGCAGGTCCGCGCCGGACTCGTCGGCGTCCTCCAGGGCGGAACGGGCGCTTGCCGAGCCGGCGTTGGGCACGTCAGCGTACTCAGGGTTAATGTGCGAGGCGGTGACCGTCAGCGCGCCGGCGGGCTCGACAGCGTCGCCGGGCGCGTTGCCGACAAGGGAAGCTGTGGGGCCGTCGTCGCTTACGGTGGCGGCGTCGGCGCTTGCCTCCGCCGCGCTGGGACTGTCGCCTGGGGCGGCGCTCTTTTCGGAAGCGACGTCAGCGAATGCCACGGAAGGCGTCAGGGCGAACGTCAAGGCGAATGCGAGCAGAAGGGAGAGCGGCCGTCTCATGGTGGCTCCTTCGTCCGATGCCGATTGCGCCTCTGATTATATCGAGGCGCGCGCCCGCGCCGAAAGGCCGTCAGGGGCGTGCTGCCTCCTTCGTGTCCTCGTCCGGCTCGTCCATGACAACGCGCTGCGGGGCGGGGCCTCCAAAGTAGTCGGGATCGCGGCGCATCTGGCGGCGCCGCACCAGGAGCACGAGCAGATCGTAGAGCGCATGGGCCAGCGCGACGATGGCCAGGCTGCCCGTCGCCAGGTACGCGACGCCGAACGCCACGCCCAGCAGGAACGTGCCCGAGGTGGCCAGCTCGGGCCTGCCGCCGTGCGCGAGGAAGAACGCGACGGACGAGATGACCAGCCCGATGCCCGCGGCGACGAAGCCGGGCAGCAGCGGGGTCAGCTGCTGCGCAAGCCCGAAGATCACGTAGCGGAACAACAGCTCTTCGGCGATGCCGGTCAGCGTCATGAGCACGATGAGCGCCAGCAGCGGCACGCGGGGCATCTCACCGTTGATGCTCTGCCGGCTGCGCATGACGGCGGCGCGTCCCTCTTCGCTGGAGAGCGCCCGCTTCTCGGAGTTCCAGGACAGCGCGAACAGGATGAGCGCTAGTGCGCACGCCGCGCCGACGGTCACGGCGGTCGGGAACGCGCGGACGGATGCCTCGATGCCCTGCAGCCAGCCGCCCAGCACGGCAGCGGGCCAATCGCCGCTGGCAAGTCCCGCGAGCACGATGGCGCCCACGACGCCGCAGGCCAGGAACAGTCCCTGCGAGAGGGTCAGGCTGAAGCACAGGGCCAGCGCCTCTTCCGCGTCAAGGCGTGGCAGGCGGCGGGGGCTGTTCGTCGGGGTGTCGTGCTCGGTCGTCATCGTGCGGGCCTTTCGCTCGGGGTGCCGCCGGCGGCGCTGCGTGCTGGGGGCCGTTCGGCATAATTGCCGGCCTGGCTGGCGCTGTCCGCTCTTCAAGCGGGGCCAGCGCGCCGATTGTAACAAAGACGCGTTGCCGAATTCCGGCGCGCGGACGGTTGCGGAATGCCCGGAGTATGCCATCATGGCGCCGAGAGGCCCGCGCGAAGCGCGCGGGAAAAGCGTTCGAAGGGCAGGGTGGGCCATGGAAACGCGGGGGCAGCATCCCGAACGGCGCAGCGCGCAGCGCGCGCGGGTTGACGTGTCGAGCGCGAACGACGCTCGGGCTTGGCAGCAGGGGACAAACGCGCGCGCTCGGCAGCAGGGAGCGGGGCCG
>CASEJD010000028.1 GCA_949288145.1 uncultured Coriobacteriia bacterium | reverse complement strand
GGTGACGGTGAGGTTCTGCCAGGTGAACTGCTGCCCCACCTTGGGGAAACCGCCGAAACGCTCCAGCGTCCAGCCGCCCACCGTGGCGCTGTCCGTGTCAAAGCTGTCCTCATCCCGGTCAATGAGTTCCAGGAAGTCGGAGATGCTCTTGAGCACGTACGTTCCGGCGGGAGCGGTCACCTTGAAGCTGGCGGACCATTCGCCATAGCCGTACGAGAGCGTCGGGACGAGGTCGACGGCCTCGCGCACGTCGTCGTCCGTCGCGGACTTCGCCCGCAGCATGAGCGCAGACAGCCGTGCCGAGGTGGGCGCGGCGTGGGCTGCGCCGGACGGATTGCGATTGTCGGAGGGCTGACCAGCGCCGTGCGGCGGCCTTGTCTTGTTCGCATGCGCGTCGTGCGCCGGCATCATTCCCTCACCTCGATTCCTCGTCGTGTGGCGTTTTGTTGTTCGCATACTACACCGAGCTTCAGGACTGTGCGAACGAGGCCAGAGACTGTGCGAGTTAGGCGCCCGCCTGCGCAACGGGCTGTTTCTTGCGAGGTGGGGTTGGTGTCGGCAACAATGGTCGTGCAATGCTCGAGCGCACATCATCCGGAAGTTCAGGAGGACGAATGAACATCAACGAGACCATCGCCGCCATCCGCAAAGAGGCCGGCATCACGCAGGAGGAGATGGCGCGCAGGCTGTACGTCACCCGGCAGGCTGTCTCGCGTTGGGAGAACGGCGAGACCACGCCGGGCATCGACATGGTGAAGCTCATCTGCGTCACGTTCGGCGTGCCGCTCGAGCGCTTTTTCGACATGCCCGAGAACTACTTCTGCCAGTGCTGCGGCATGCCCATCCCCGATCGCGAGCTGCACGGAACGCAGGCGGACGGCTCGATGAGCGACGATTTCTGCAAGTACTGCTACGACCAGGGCGACTTCACTGCGCAGGGCGTGACGCTGGAGGAGTTCGTGGAGGCGACGGCGCCCATGGAGGCGGAGGCGATGGGCATCTCGCTTGATGAGGCGGTGTCGCTCATGATGACGCTGTTGCCGCACCTCAAGCGCTGGAAAGAGGTCGCGCGCAATGAGGCGGCGTACGGCGAAGAGGCCCGCGCGAAGTATGGCGACGGGGTGATCGACGCGGCGAACAAGAAGTACGTCGGCATGGGCGAAGCGGCGCACCTGCAGGCGGACGAGCTGGAGCTCGCCATCAAAGAGCAGCTGCGCCGCGCGATGGACACGGGCGATGCGGCGAGTCCGGAAGCGCAGGAGCTTGTCGCGCTGCATAGGCAGTGGCTGTGCATGTATTGGCCTGACGGCATGTACACGCCCGAGGCGCACAAGGGTCTGGCCGACGGGTACGTTGCCGACGAGCGTTTCACGCGCTACTACGAGGAGGTGGCGCCGGGTGCGGCGCAGTTCCTGCGCGATGCGATCCATGCGTGCGCGTAAATTCGAAACGGGACATGAGAAAAGGGGTTAGCTCCCTTTTCTCATTCCGTCCTACCATACTCCGTTTTTCGTGCGAAACGGGTGTGATGACCTGCTGCCATTCTTGGTATGGTTCCTATAATGAGCAGCACGTTTAGCCTGCGTGCGCGGTCGCGCTCGCGTCCCGGTTTGCGTGCTGGCGCCTTTGCTCGCAGGGGCAGGCAACAGGTCGCTTTCGAAAGGACGCCGCATGTATTGCAAACTTGCCGACCGCATCGCGCTGCGCAGCTGGAAGCTCGTGCCGCGCGCCTGCTACGACTACGGCGTCCGCGAGGCGCGCGGGCTTTCGCGCGAGGAGTTCTCCGTGATGCTCAAGTGCGACGGCGCGCACGACGTGGAGGATACGCCCGTGCTGCGCAGCCTTATGGAGCGCGGCCTCGTCGTGGCATGCGAGCCAGGCGACGAGATTACCCCCTGGCAGCGCCTCCGTCTTTCTCCTACGCGATACTTTCCGCACATCAACTGGTCGATCACGGGCAAGTGCAACTTCAACTGCCTGCATTGCTTCATGGCGGCGGACAACGCTCCCATGATGGAGGAGTTCACGTGGGACGAGTGCCTGGCGCTGCTCGATGAGGTCGAGTTCGCGGGCATCCAGACGATCACGTTTACGGGCGGCGAGCCGATGCTGCACCCGCGCTTCATGGACCTCTGCCGCGAGATCGCGCGGCGGCACCTGACGTTGGCCGAGATCAACACGAACGGCAGCTTCATCACGCCCGAGATGCTCGACGAGTTCCATGGTCTTGGCCTCAATCCCGAGATCAAGATCAGCTACGACGGCGTGGGGCACCATGACTGGCTGCGCAACCGCGCCGGAGCCGAGGAGCTCGCGCGCGCAGCCTTCGAGCTCTGCCATGAAAAGGGGTTCCGTACCCGCGCGCAGACGAACGTCCATCGCGGCAACCTCGATTGCATGTACGACACGGTGAAATGGCTCGACGGCCTGGGCGTGGAGGAGATTCGCATCATCCGCACGTCCGAGGCGCCGCGCTGGGAGGAGAACGCGCGCGGCATGTGCCTCGGCATCGACGAGTACTACGACGCGATGCTCGAGCTCATCGAGCGCGTCGCGAACAGCGACATGCGCATCACGGTGGACGTGTGGCAGTTTGTCTACTTCAGCCCGCGCGGGCGTTGGTACGGCATACACCCCGTGCTGGGCAGCTGTGCGCGCCACCGCGACAATGCGCCCGTGTGCAAGGGCGCGCGCGGCACGATCGCCGTGTCGCACACCGGCGAGCTTTCGCCGTGCAATCAGCTTTCAGGTTGGTTCGCCGCGCACGGCGTGAGCCTTGGCAATGTGAAACAGAAGCCGCTGCGCGAGTTTCTGACCGAGGGCGCCTACCTCGATTGCGTGACGACGCCCGTGTCGAAGGTGCGTGAGCGCAACGAGCAGTGCGAGGCGTGCCCTTACTGGCGTGTGTGCATGGGCGGCTGCCGCGCCATTGCCTGCGCGCTTTCGGGTGAGTTCTTGGCCGCCGACAAGGCGAAGTGCCTCTTCTTCAAGGGCGGCTATGTCGACAAGGTTGTCCGCGCCTTTAGCGCGGCGGGCAAAGACTATCACTGCCTCGACGACTTGAGCGGTATCCCGCAGGAGCTCGCGTAGCGCAAGAATGAGATAAAAGGGGTGGTCTGATTCCCTTTTTCTCATTCTTGGGGTTTGCCTAGGCTGGTGAATTAATACCGCTGGGCATCGCCTTCGGCGTAATCGTCGAAGAGCTGGCGGCAAACGCTGCGATCGAACTCTTGCAGGCTCACCGTCTCATCCTCGCCGTTGAGCTGGCGGTAGAAAATGTCGTCGCGGAAGCCGATCTCGGCGCTGTCCTCGCGCGTGCAGCCGTAGTAGACCGCGTCCATGTTTGACCAGAGGACCGCGCCCAGGCACATCGGGCACGGTTCGGCGGTGGTGTAGAGCTCGCAGCCCGAAAGGTCGTGCGTGCCCAGGTTGCGGCACGCGTCACGAATCGCCTCCATCTCGCCGTGGCAGGTGGGGTCGTTGTTTGCCAGCACGCGGTTGTGGCCCCGGCCGACGACCTCTCCGTCCTTCACGATGACCGACCCGAACGGACCGCCATCGCCGGCCTCGATGCCTTGGTAGGCTTCCTCGATCGCAATCTGCATGAATTCGGAAGAAGGCTGCATGTTCGTCCTTTCGACGGGGTGTGCGGCCATCGTAGCACGTTGAGCAGGCGATACGAACAGGGCGAGCTCGTGTCCCTGCTTTGCAAAGCGCCTGTTCAATGGTGCGAAACTACAGATAAACTGTCGGTAGAGGCAATTCTACTGACGGTCGGTTGAGCGCGAAATCCGTGCGTGGAACGATTATTGCGGGCCGTTTCACCACGATGGAAGGACGATCATGGCACAGCAAAGCTTTGGCGAGTTGGTTCGCACACTCCGTTCGGAGAAGGGCATGACGCAGCTCGATCTTGCGCGGAAGATGGGCGTCACCGACAAGGCGGTCTCCAAGTGGGAGCGGGATTTGTCGATTCCCGATGTGGGGTCGCTTCCCAAACTCGCCGAGGAGCTTGGCATCTCCGTCGACGAACTGCTCCAGGCCAAGACGGCAGCGCAAGAAGTTGCCGAAGAAAGCGACTCTGCCCGCAAGGGCATCGGCGCGATGGTTGAGCTGATGCTCAAAGCGGTCGCTCTTGCAATGGGCGTAGGGGTCGTTGCGCTCACGATCATGGACGAGGTCGAGCCTCGCAATGCGCTCTGCCTGCTCGGTGTCGGCGTTGCCTGCCTCGCTCTCGTGCAGCTGATTCACGAGGGCGACAGGGAGGAGCGATAGCCGAAAGCAGCGGATTGGACGATCGCTCGACAGGCGCCACCTGCTTGCGGTGACTGGACGCGCTCGCGCGAAAATGAAACGCGACTGATTGGGTCCTCACGTCTGACCTGGCCTTTGCAACCGTAAGGCGCCTGTAAAGTGCGTAAAATGAAGCCCCTGGTTGGTGGATTCGAGGCTCCTGTTGCCTCAGAATTCGAGTCGCCGGCAAGAAGGTAGACGAAGCGTCGAGATGACGGCGCGACTCGAACGAAAGGACCTGCCGTGAGCCTCCGAAACAACCTCCAAGCCCTGCGCGCGGAGCGCAATATGACGCAGGAGCAGCTTGCCATGCTGCTCGGCGTGTCCCGTCAATCCGTGACGAATTGGGGGACTGAGGGGGTATAAGCACCAAGGAGCGCTTCGCAACAAAACGCATCATTCCAGCAGGTAGAATACCGTTTTTCAAACTGATGCGCACAACCCAAGAAAACGCTGCGAAACGCTCCTTCCAGGCTCCTTCGTACCGGAATTCGTACCACTCAGAAGTCCCAGAAAGACGGTTCCGGAAGGAAAAGGAGATTCCAAATGGCAACCGACTGGAATGCCCTCACCGCCGAAGAGGACCGCGCCTACTTCATGGCCGAACTGGTCGAAATCTCCCCGGAAAGCTTCACCCTCGAGGAGAAGCAAGAGATCCTGCGCGACATGGTCGCCGCCTCCGCGGCCATCGAGAACGCGATGCGAGACGACTTCGCCCGCTTCGACGAGGTCACCCAGACACGCCTCATCGACGCGCTCGCAGGGGCGGGCCCCAGGCACCGCGACTGGTGGCACCGCATGCTCGTCGCCGGCCCCAGGCACCGCGACACGATAACCATCTGAGCCGAGACGGCCCCGCATCCCGAGAGAGGATGCGGGGCCGCACCTTGAGAAACGGAAAGAGGCGGGCCCGGGGCTTTCCAACCCTTCCCATACGCCTGCGGGCCATGGCAGGGGCCCTCCGGCGCGTGGAAAGCGTTGAAAAGCCGTGCACCGGGCACGAACCTAACGGCCCGACCTGCCGGCCAGCCACGCCAGCGGCAGGAACGGCAGCGCGTACAGGCACAGTATCGCCGCCAGCACCGTGGCCACGCCCCAGCGGAGGTCGTCCCGCGTCACAGCAGGATCTCGTTCACGCGCGCCTGCACGGCATCGTAGAGCGAGCCCAGGCGGCGCCTGCGCTCCTCGCCGTTGCCGTAGTCGCCGCGTATAACAGCCTGGGCGAGAGCCTCGATGTCGGCTCCGCCGGAGCCGCCCGAAGACCCGCCGCCCACGCCCAGGATCTCGTTGACCCTGGCCTGCACCGCGTCGTAGTTGGCGCCAAGCGCCGCTCGGCGCGCGTCCCCGTTGCCGTACTCGCCGCGGATCACCGCCTGCGCCAGCGCCTCGATGTCGGGAGCGGCGGGCGCGGGCGCAGCTGCAGCCGGTGCCGCAGAACCCGAGCCGCCTAGCAGGATGCGGTTCACCTCCGCCTGCACCTCGTCGT
>CASEJD010000027.1 GCA_949288145.1 uncultured Coriobacteriia bacterium | reverse complement strand
CGGCGGGTCCGGCGCCCATGGCAGCGCGCGGGGCGCGGGGCACGGCGGCAGACCCGGTGCGCGAGGGCATACCTGGCCCGCGCGCCTCAGCATTCCCTAGCCCACGCGATTGTTCTTTCCCTAGAATATTGCTAGACTACCACGCGACACCCGAACTTCCCAAGGAGGAGCACATGACCCGTCCCGAACCGTCCATCGACCAGTGGCTGGCAGAGGCCAAGCAGGACCCGAGCGCCGCGCAGTGCGGCATGTACCTCACTCACAACGGCGTGGTGCGCGCCACCCCGAAAGCCCAGGTGCGCCAGGGCGTCGAGGGCCTGCCGCCCGTGTCCGAGGTTGAGTTCTCCTACGACGCCGAAGGCCTTGAGCGCGCCATCGAGGAGGCGAAGACGTGGCCGGGCATCTACTACGTGCGCGTGTGGCTGAACGAAGGGCGCGTGGCCGTGGGCGGCTCGCTCATGTACGTGCTCATCGGCGGCGACATCCGCCCGAACGTCGTCGACGCGCTTCAGAAACTCGTCGGCCACATCAAAAACGAGCTCGTTGTCGAGAAGGAAGTCTCGGCGTAAGGGGCTTGCGCACCTTGCCAGGCGCGTGGTCGATCGCGCGCTTGGCCGCATTGCCAAACGCATTGGACCGTGCCGAACCTTCGCAGGGCGGACGCTGCCACAGCAGCGCCCGCCCTGTTTCGTTTCGCCAGATGACCCCCGTGCTACTTGTGGTACGGCTCGCCGCGCGAGATTTTGAACGCGCGGTAAATCTGCTCGAGCAGCACGACGCGCGCCAGGTTGTGCGGCAGCGTGATGGGGCCGAACGAGAGCGTCTCATCGGCGCGGTCGCGCACGGCGTCGCTCACGCCGTCCGACCCGCCGATGACGAAGGCGAACTCGCTCTCGCCGCGCAATGCCAGCTGGTCTAGGCGTGCGGAGAGCCCCTCGCTCGAGCGCTCCGTACCCTCGATAGCGAGCAGGATGGCGTGCGCATGCGCAGGGATGGCGGCCAGGATGGCCTCGCCTTCCTTCGCGCGCGCCTGCTCGACGCCGCCGGCCTTCGCCGGGTCGACGTCAGCGATCTCGCGCACCTCCACCTTCGCGTAGGCCTGCAGGCGCTTCAGGTACTCGGCGCACGCTTCGCGCCAGAACTTCTCTTTCAGCTTGCCGACCGCGACGACCGTGATCTTCATCTACTCCGACTCCGCCGCCGAGTCTGAGGCCGACTCCGCGTCCGATCCCGAAGCCGAGGACGACCCCGACTCAACCCAGTCCGAGCCCACGATAACCAGGAAGTCGCCGTCGAAGTCGTACGTGCCGTCGTCCAGGCGCACCGTGCCGATGCCGAGCGTCTCGGCAATGTGCTTCGCCTCGGCGCCCTGGCTGTTCTCGCTGTAAACGATGAGCGTCTCGCTGTAGTCGAAGTCGTCGGCGTTGCCCGTCTCAACGTCGTAGCCTTCGGGCGTGAGCTTGTCGGCAGCTTCCGCCGCGATACCCGAGATGCCCGCGCCGTTGCGCACGATGACCGTGCCGCCCTCGGTGAACCCTTCGTTGGCCGCGCCGGAGCCGTCCGCTGCAGGGTCGACGCTGCCGTCGCCGCTCGTGGCGAGTACCGTGCCGGACGCCTCGTCAATCTGCGTCTCCTCCGTCGGCGGCAGGCCGGCGTCGACGCGCTCCATCATGGCCTTCCACGCCTTGAGGTTGTTGATCTCGTACCAGCCGTCGCCGTCGATGTAGACCGACGACGTGGGCTCCATGGCGGTGTACAGGTCGGTCGTCACGTCCATGCCGTTGAGCGCTTGCGCGAGCGCCACGATCTCGGTCAGCGTGAGGTCGGTCGTCACGTGCTGCGACATAGCCTGGACGGTGTTCGTCATGGTCACGATATCGCTCGAAAGCACCTTCTTGGCAATGGCGCTCATGACCAGGCGCTGGTTCGCGGCGCGGAACGAGTCGCCGTCGCCGTACTCGTCGTAAGCATGGCGCGCGCGGCACAGGATGAGGGCCTCGTCACCGGTGAGCGTCTGCAGGCCGGCGTCGACATGGCCGCCGGCGTCGTCGTCGTCGATCTCCATGGGCACGTCCACTTCGACGCCTCCCAGAGCGTCGACGATGTCCTTGAAGCCGTCGAAGTTTACTTCGGCGTAATGCGAGATGGGAACGCCCGCCAGCTTCGAGACGGTCTCGACCATGTAAGACGGGCCGCCGAGCGCGTACGCCGTGTTGAGCTTCTGGTTGCCGTTCTCGCCCATGTCAAGCAGGGTGTCACGATGCAGCGACACGAGCGTCGCCTTCTTGTCCACCGGGTCGATGCGCACGAGCATGATGGAGTCGGAGCGGTACGCCCCGCCGAAATCGCCCGCCGCGTCGCGCTCAGAGGAGCCGTCGGTACCGAGCAGCAGCATGTAGAAGGGCTCTTCAGTGATGTCGGAGTCCACCAGGACGTCCTCCACGCCGCCCAGGCCTGCATGCAGGTTGCCCTCGAGCACCGTGAAGTAGGCGAACGCCGCGCCGCCCGCGCACACGAGCGCGAGCACGATGCAGATGAGCGCCACCTTGAGCTTGCTACGCTTCTTCTGGGGAGGCCGCTGATAGGTGGGGCGATAGGAGCCGCCGCGACGTTCGGAGCCGTAGCCGTATTCGCCGTAGTCGACGCTGTAGTCGCCGACCGGACGGCGTGCGCTCGAGCGGGACCCACGACCTGACGGCGCACTGTGGGCGCCATGGGCACCGTACGACCCGCGCGACCGCGCGCGGTACGAGCCGGAGCCCGAAGCCCCGGAGTATGAGGAGTGCGAGTAAGTGCTGCGTTTCTTGTCCATGCGGCAATTCTGCCGAAGGGGGAAGCGGCGGGCAAGAAGCTCCACCGCTTCCACAGGCAATTCTTACGAAAGTGCCCGCCGAACGGCCCGACGAAACGCTTACGAAACGAGACGGTCGACCATCGCCTTGTTGGCCGCGAGCTCCACCGTGTCGTCGAGCGCCGGCAGCTCCACCGGCGCGCCCGCCTTGCGCTCGAGCGCGCGGGCGATGAGCCAGTCCGCAATCTCGGGGTTCTTGCCGAGCAGCGGACCATGGAGGTACGTGCCAATCACGTTGCGGTACAGGGCGCCGTCGGCGTGGTCCTCGTCGTTGTTGCCGTCGCCCGTCTTGGAGATGACCTGGCCGAACGGCTGCACGCCCTCACCCAGGTGCGTGCGGCCGGCATGGTTCTCGTACCCGACCACCGGACGCTGCGCCAGCGGGGAGTCCAGCACGATGTTCTCGATGAGGCGTCGCGTGCCACCGCGGCGCGTCACGATGTCGAGGATGCCCAGGCCCTCGACCGACTCGTCGCCGAGCAGCCATTCGCTGCCGAGGATCTGGTAGCCGCCGCAGATGGCCAGCATGACGCCGTCGGCCTCCACGAACGCGCGCAGGTCGTCCTTCATCTGGAGCAGCTGGGCGGACGCCAGACGCTGCTCGCGGTCGGGGCCGCCGCCCAGGAACACGATGTCCACCGTGGACAGGTCGATCTCCTGGCCGTGGCGCACGTCCACGACCTCCACCGGGATGCCGCGCCACGCGCAGCGGCGCTGCAGGACGCGCACGTTGCCCAGGTCGCCGTAGAGGTTCAGCAGGTCGGGGAACAGGTGCGCGATGCGCAGCGGGCGCTCGGAGGCGGTTGCAGCGTCGGCCGGGGCGGCAGGGGTAGCGTCCGCAGCGTCGGCGGTCGGGGCCTCG
>CASEJD010000026.1 GCA_949288145.1 uncultured Coriobacteriia bacterium | reverse complement strand
GGCTCGGTGATGGTGAGGGTGGCGGAGTCGGCCCACTCGACGTAGTTCGGGGCGCTCACGTGGGCGGTGACCTCGTACTCGCCGACCATGGTGAACTCGAGCGGCTCGTTGGAGGTCTTGTCGCCGCACACGTAGGTCACCATGGCGCCCTCCGGCAGGCCGGAGACGGCGACGGAGTGAGCCTTGCCGTCGTATGCGACGGTGGCGTCCTCGAAGGCGAGGCCCTGGAACAGGCCCTCGGTCACGTTGAACGTGACGGCGGCGGTGCCGGTGTAGGAGCCGAGGCCGTTGATGACGGCGGTGTAAGCGCCGATCTCGGTCACCTCGCGGACGGTCTGGCCGAGCGCGTTGCGGTAGGAGACCGTGAAGTCGACGCCCTTGACGAGCGTCTTGCCGTCGAAGGAGACGACGGAGATGGCGGGCTCGACGGCCTTGCCGGTCCACGCGACGTCGGTCGCGGTGATCGTGGCGGCGGCCACGTCGTTCGCGTCGACGATCTTGTAGGCCCACTCGGCCTCGCCCTTGAAGTTGCCCTTGCCGGTGATGGTGTAGGCAACGTCGCCCTTGGCATTCGTGGCAGGCGAAACCAGCGTGTAGTCGTCGGAGGTCAGCTCCATGCCTCCCGCGACGATCTTCAGGATCTCAGGCTGGACGCCGCCTTCGGTCATGACGTAGACGTTCACGCCGTCCTCGACCTTGGCCGGGACCGGGTTCTCGCCATCGTCAGAGACGCGCTTGGACGTCTCGTTGATGGTCCAAGCGACCTCGAGGTCGGACAGGTTCGCCTGGGCGATCTCGAAATCGGCGCCCTGGATCGTGCCGTTCTTCACGTCGTAGTTCTTCTCGACGAACTCGACGGTGGCAGAGGCCTTGGACTTGTCAGTGGTCGCGTTCTTGTTGTTCTTGTACACAACCTCGTACTCGGAGGCAGCAACGGTCGTGTAAGCGGTGCCCTCGGCGTTCAGGACCTCGACCTTGACGGCCGGCTCCTGCTCGGTGCCGTTGTACACCAGGTCCTTAGCGTCAACGGTGACCTTGACCTTGGAGGCGTCGATGTCCTTCTTGTTGATCTTGAAGGTCTTCTCGACTTCGCCAGAGTAGTCGCCGATGCCCTTGAAGACGATGGTCGCAGTGCCGGCGTCGACGTTGTTCTCGACAGAGGCGATCTCAAAGTCCTTGCCCAGCTTCAGCGTCTGGCCATTGGCCTTGAGGGTGATGTCCTTCTCGGCGGGCGTGATGGCAGAGCCGTTGTAGGTCTGATCCTCGATGGCGGTGCCCGTGGCGGTGTCCATCACGGCGAGGTTGTTGTCGTCCTCGGAGACGACCTGGACGGCAATGCGGGCGCCGTTGCCGGTGACGTTGGCGGCGTCCTCGGTCGTCAGCACGTAGTGGTACGTGCAAGGAGCCTTATGGTACGTGTCGTCAACATTGACGCCTTCGTTGTAATCGTCGACGACGGAGATGACCACATGAGCAGTGCTGGCTTCAACAATCTCGTCGTTGATGACGAGATCCGTCGGGACAACAACGCTGGTCTCCTCGAGCGCGACGGTGTTGCCGACGACCTCAACCTTGCTCAGGTCGAGCTGGTTGACGCGGAAGTCGACGCCGATGTAGCCGCCCTTCATGGTGTCGGTCTCGTTCACCTTGATGATCATGGCGTAATCGCCAGCGTTGATCGGGTGTGCAGCGTACTCGGTCGGCTGCCAGCTGATAGAGCCGTTAGCAAGCCCGGCCAAGACAGTATTCTTGTCGGACGCGCTGACATAGTAACGGCCCGCGAAGACATTCGTGCCATCGATTTCGACGGCGAAGTCATCGGCTTTCTGGAAATCATGCGCAACGCCAGTGTACGTCACGTCGTTGACGCCCTTGACCGTCACCTTGGACGCGTCGAAGTCGGCCTTGGCGATCTCGAAGGCGACCTTGGCGGCGCCGTCGTAGTTGCCCTTGAGGGTCACGATGGCGTACGCCTTGTTCGTGTCGTCGGTCACGTCGACGTTGTTGACGTAGACGACGTCGTAGTCGGTGCCAGCGACGAGCTCGAGGCCCGAGGCTTTGATCTTGGCGGTCACCTTAGGCTGGACGGGCTCGCCGGTGTACTTGGCGTTCTCGACGGTGATTTCCATGTCGCCGATGCTGGCCTTGGCGACCTTGAAGCTCGTGGTCACGGTGCCGGCGTAGGGGCTCACGCCCTCGACGACGACCTGGTAGGTGCCGGCGGCGGTGATGGCGTCCTTGGCGATCTCGGCGCCGTCCTTGTAGAACTTGACGGTGTAGCCGGATGCCGGGACGCCGTCGACGGTGACGGCGACCGCGCCTGCGACCGGCTTGCCGGTGTAGGTGAGGTTGTCAGCGCCGGTGACGTGCACCATGGACGGCGTGATGGTCGCCGCGCCGATGGTGAACGGAATCTTGGCGGAGCCGGTGAAGTTGCCGTCGACCTTGGCGGTCAGCACGACGTTGTACGCGCCGACGGTCTTGGCCTCTTCGACGGCCTTGCCGGAGGCGTCCTCGAAGGACACGGCGTACTGGCCGGCCTCGACCGCGACGCCGTTGACCGTGACGGTGCCGTCGAGCTTGAAGGTATCGGCCAGCACATAGCCCTGAGCACTGTAGGGAAGGTCCTTGACGGCGGTGGACGTCGCGCCCTCAAGGGAGAGCTTGGCGATGACCCACTTGCCATTCGCGGTGCCGGTGAAGTTCTCGCCCTGGGCGGTAGCCGTCAGGGTGTACTCCTTGGCGTTCGTGCCCTTGGTGTAGCCGCCGATGACGAAGTCGGTGGCGGCGGCGAGCTTGTGGCCCTCGATCGTGACGGTGACGTCGTCGATCGTGACGGCCTGCTCCTTGCCGTTGTACACGCGGTCGCCGGCGACCTCGACGGTCGCGTCGGAGATGTCGCGCTTGCCGATTTCGAAGGTTACCTCAATCGTGCCCGTGTAGGCGCCGATACCGGTGATGGTGGCGACGGCCTTGGACTCGGCGGTGGTGACCTTCGTGTTGTTGGAGTAGGTCACCGTGAAGTCAGTGCCCTCGACGAGAGTCTTGGTGGTGCCGTTCCCGGTGAACGTTGCTTCGACGGCAGGCTCGACGGCCTCGCCGAAGTTGTACTCCATGTACTGCTCGAGCTCGATTGTGACGTTATTCTCCAGCTCGATGGCGCCGGCGTTGCGCAGCGAGTAGGTCAGCTGGGCAGAGCCGGTGAAGTTGTCGCTCGCCGGAACGATGGTGGCGGTGTGGGCGTCGCGGTCGACGGTGACCTTGAGGTCGCCGTCGTCGACCAGCTTGCCGAACGCGGCGTAGTCCACCGTGCCGTCGGCATTCTGGATGGCGATGCTGTTGGTGACAGCGTCGACCGTGTCCTCGCCGGCGTCGAAGACGCCGCCGTTGTTCCACACGAACGTGTAGTCCTCGATGCTCGCAGCGGTGATGGTGAAGGCGTCCTTCAAGTTCACCCAGTTGAATGCATCGTAGGCAGAGAACATCGCGTCGACGTCGTAGGAGCCCGCATCCACTGCAGAGCTATGCTTCGGGGTGAAAGCCCTGTCGGCGTTGACGGTCGCACCAGAAGCGCGATCGATTGCCGAAACGGCGAACACGTTGTCGCCGCCTTGCTCCTGCCCATCGTAAACAACGGTAGCCGGCTCGACGACGAAGTCACCGAGCAGGTCGGTGGTCTTCTTGTAGTCGATACCCGCAGCGCCCAGAACGAGCTCGTAGTCGTCGCCGTTGATGGCGACGATCATGGTGCCCTGGCCGAACTGGCCGGCGTTGACCGGGATGAACACGGTGCCGGCGCCCTCGCCGTCGAGCTGGGCGGTCACGCCGTTCGCCTCGACCGTGGCATTGGCCTCAGCGCCCGTGATCTTCAGCGGGATGTAGAAGCCAAGGTCGGAAGCGACGGAGCCCGGAGTCCAGTCGGCCTGAACGAGCTCGGCGCCCGTGATGGCGATCTCTGCGTTACCGTCGGGGTCGGCGGTTGCAATGCCTTCATACAGGCTCTTGGCGGTCTGGCCCGTCGTGCTGCCGATGGTCGCGGTGCTATCGTCCAGCGTGAAGGTAACGCCGGTGCCAGCAGCCCACGCCTTCTCCGCCGGGGAGGGTGCTGGTTGGGGTGAGCTGGGTTTCCGCGTGGCGTGACAGCGGGTGGGCTGAATGCTGGCAAACGGTTCGCTTGCCGGCGGACGGAACGGGCGTGCGACGCCAGAAAACCCGCGGGCCCTTTGTTCCCAAAGGGCTCGCGTGCGCGCATCTGTTGACTCAATCGGCTGCATGCGAAGGCGGCCCGCGGGCGCGCCGGCGCTTTGCTTCCGGCCACCTTTGCACCGTTCGCAATCGCCTGTTCAGTCCAGAAAATCCGCTCGCGCGCTCGTGCGGTCTTTCGGGCTGAATACGGGCTGAATCAAGCGGAAATCGCCCCTTTTTCCATGAGCGCGCCGAACAGGTTCGCGGCCTTGCGGTCGTTCTCGGGCAGGGCGCAGGCGTAGATGTCCAGCGTGGTGGCCGCGCGCGAATGGCCCAGGCGGCTCTGCACCGTCTTGATGTCCACGCCGTTGCCAATGAGCAGCGTGGCCTGCGTGTGCCGCAGGTCGTGGAAGCGCAGGCCGGGGAAGCCGTTGGCCGCGCGGAACGTCGCCCACCATTCGCTGAAGTTGCCGGCGTTCTGGAACGCGCCGTACGAATTGCAGCACACGGGCGTGCGCGCGTCTTGCGAGCGGCCGAGCAGCTCCAGCAGCGCTCGCTGTTCGTCCATCCACTCTGCAAGCTGGCCGCGCATGCGCTCGTCCAGGCTGATGGCGCGCGTGCCGTAGCGCGATTTCGGCGGCAGCACGTCTCCTTCCGAGGTGAATTGCTGCACCACGCGCAGCACGCCGCGTTCCGCGTTCGCGTTCTCCCAGGTGAGCCCCAGGACCTCGCCGCGCCGCATGCCGGTGGACAGCGCCAGTCGGCATGCCATGATGCGCGAGCGCTCCAGCAGCGCGCGGTCGGCACCCAGTGCCCGGTCGCGTCGTGCCGCGGTGTCCGCCAAGGCCAGCGCGGCCTGTAGCCTTCGTGCGCCCTGCTCGTCCAGGGAGGCCATGCGCCGTTCAGGCTCGCGCGGAATGTCCAGCTGGTCGCACGGGTTCGCGGGGATGTAGCCCAGCCGGTAGGCGCGCTTGAGGATCTGTCGTAGCTTGCCCAGGGTGCCGTGCAGCATGCTCTGCGAGAAGCCGTCCTCGGCCATGCGCCGTTGCAGCGCGATGATGCGCACGGCGTCCAGCGCGGTCAGCGGGACGTCCTCCAGGTAGCGGCATAGCCGCCGAATGTGCATGCGGTCGCCGGTCAGGGTGGCGGGGCGGAATCTGCCGCTGATGGTGCGGTCTTGCTGGAATTGCCGCGCGAACTGGCCGAACGTCAGGGCATCCTGCGTGCTGACCGGGCCATGCTCCAGCTCCCAGCGCAGCTCTTCCCGCGCACGGAGCGCGTCGGCCTTCGTGCCGTGGACGGTGCGGGATTTCTGGCGGTACTTGCCCGTGATCGGGTCGCGCCCGATGGCGAGCCTGATCCGCCAGGTGTTCGGCCCGCGCTTCTCGATGGTTCCGGTTCCTCCGACGTGCATGGTTCCTCCTAACGTTCGGTTGCTGCGCGGCGGGCGCCCACAGGTTCGCCCATGCCGTGCGAGCAGGCGAAACCACGACGCGCCGCCTCATTCGCTATACTGAACGGACGCACGGCGAAACCATGGAGAAAGAAAGGCGGTTCGGCGCATGAAAGTGCTCAGCGTTTTTGGCACGCGGCCCGAGGCCATCAAGATGTGCCCGCTGGTGAAAGTGCTGGACGCCACGCCTGGTATCGAGAGCGTGGTGTGCGTCACGGCGCAACACCGCCAGATGCTCGATCAGGTGCTCGAGGCGTTCTCTGTCACGCCGGACTTCGACCTGGACATCATGTCGCGCTCGCAAACGCTCACGCAGATCTCCGCCCGCGTGCTCGAAGGGTTCGAGGGCGTGCTGGCGCAGGCGCAGCCCGACCTGGTGCTCGTGCACGGCGACACCACCACGTCCATGTGCGCGGCGCTCGCTGCGTTCTACCAGAAGATTCCCGTGGGCCACGTGGAGGCGGGCCTGCGCACGTACGACCGCTACTCGCCGTTCCCGGAGGAGGCGAACCGCCAGATCACGGACCGCCTCTCCGAGCTTTTGTTCTGTCCCACGCGCGCGAACGCCGAGAACATCGCGCAGGAGCATGTGGAGGGTGCGGTCCACATCACGGGCAACACCGTGCTCGACGCCTTCGCCACCACAGTGCGCGAAGACTACGCGTTCCATGACCCCGCGCTGCGCGAGGTGGACTTCGCCGCGGGCCCGGTCATCCTGCTCACGGCGCACCGCCGCGAGAACTGGGGTACCGGCATCGAGAACATCTGCCGCGCCGTGAAGCGCGTGGTGGAGGAGCGTCCGAACGTGCAGGTAGTCTTCCCTGTGCACTTGAACCCGGTGGTGCACGACGCGGTGCGCGCCATCCTGGGCGGTGTTGAGCGCGTGCACCTAGTGGAGCCGCTTGATGTGATGGACATGCACAACGCCATGGCCCGCAGCAGCTTCATCATGACGGATTCGGGCGGGCTGCAGGAAGAGGCGCCCTCGCTGGGCAAGCCGGTGCTGGTGCTGCGCACCGAGACCGAGCGTCCCGAGGTGGTGGCGTGCGGCGCGGCCGTGGTCGCCGGCGTGGAGGAAGCGCGCATCTTTGAGCTCGCCCTGCGCCTGCTCGACGACGAGGAGTTCTACCAGGGCATGGTCTGCCAGGAGAACCCCTTCGGCGACGGCCACGCCTCCGAGCGCATCGCGCGGATCATTCTAGAGTGGGGCGGCCGTGCGTAGCGCACGGCACGCGGCGGCGCCGATGTCGCCCGGACGAGAGGTGGCGCGCGCTCCGGCGGGACGGCTCATGCGTTTCGCCCGCGCGTGCGGGCTGGCCTACGTTGCGTTCGCACTGATCGTCGTCGTGTTCTTCAGCTCGTTCATGTGGTTCCGGGGCATGCGAGCGGACGTGCTCGCATGCGGTCCGATTTTGCTCGCGCTCGCGCTCGCGGCGGGCGTGGCGCTGTTGGCTTTTGCTCGGCGCACGCGCACTGCCCGGGCGTTCGAAACGCTGGACCGGCATTTCGCGCTGGTCTCCTGGGGGCTTGCGCTCGTCGTGTTCGCCGCGCAGATGGTGATCGTCCACGAAGCATGGTTCACGACCGACTGGGACGCGGGCTTTCTTGTCTGGGGGGCCGTCGAGGGGATAGACGTCAACCCGTACTACTTCTCGCTCTACCCAAACCAGACGTTCCTGCTCTCCGTCTTCACGGCGATCGCGCAGCTCGTTCCGGGCGACTTCTTCGACCCTGTGTACTACGCCCTGGTCGTGGGCGGGTGCTTGTGCTTGTCGGCGTCGACCGCGATGATAGGAATGGTCGCTCGCAAGCTTGGTGGCGTGCGGGTGGCCGTGCTGGCGCTTGCGCTCTGCACGCTGCTCGTGGGCTTTTCGCCGTGGATGTTCGTGCCGTACTCCGATTCGTACGGCATGCTCTGCCCGACGCTCGCGCTCTTCCTGTTCGTCCATGTGCGGCGGCGCCCTGTTCGTCTGGGGGCCATAGCGGCGGTGTCGGTCATCGGCTACTACATCAAGCCGACGAGCATTTTCGTGCTCGCGGCGGTGGTCGTGGTGGAGGCGTTCTCATTGCTGAAAGAGCGCCATGGCGCGGAAGGGTTGAGCCGGGTTCTTCGGCAGGGCGCCCTCTCATTGGCAGCCCTTGCTGTGGGCGTGGCATTGTCGTTTGGCGTGAACGCCCTGATGACCGCCCCGTACGAGCTCGATGACGACGTCGCGCTTTCGATGGAGCACTACCTCATGATGGGCGCGAACTACGAAAGCACGGGCCGCTACACCGAAGATGACCTGGCGTTCTCGACCAGCATCGCAGACCCGGCGGAGCGCAAGGCCGCGAACGTGGAGAAGTGGAAAGAGCGCGTCTCGGAGATGGGGCCGGTCGGCGTGGCGAAGCTGTTCGTGAAGAAGACGCTGAACAACTACCTGGATGGCTCGTTCTGGTGGGAAGGAGAAGGCTCCTTCTATCGCGACGTCAAAGGCGACAACCAGGCGATCAAGGATTTCTATAACATCGGGCACGAGAAGAACTGGATTGCCGGCAGTTCCCAGAACGCCACCCCGTACTTCCACATGGCGCAGTTCGTGTGGCTGTTCGTACTGTCAGGCTGTGCGCTCGGGTTGCTTCGCTCCCGATCGACAAACGGAGAGGCCGTTGCCGTCGCCTCGCTGCTCGCGGTGAGCGCGTTTCTCGGCGTGTTTGAATGTCGAGCACGGTACTTGTTCCTGTACGCGCCATATTTCATGCTTGTGGCAGCGCTTGGATGGCAGGGCGCGCTGCGGTTCGTGGAGGCAAGGTTGCCCCGTCGTTCGGCGGTCGCCCGCAGGAGCGTGCACGTTCGCACGGCGACGCACGGTTCGAACAGGAGGCTCAGTTCGTGATGGAAGAGAAGAGGGCGTGCCCTGTCTTGTGGGTGGTCGTGCCGTGCTTCAACGAGGAAGAGACGCTTCCTGTTACGAACGAGCTGTTCAAGCGCGAGCTCGAAGCCTTGGTCCGCGAGGGAAAGGCGGACGCCGCGAGCAGGGTGCTGTTCGTTGACGACGGCAGCAAGGACGGGACGTGGAGCATCGTTCAGCGTCTCGCGGCGGCATGCCCTGAGTTCGAGGGCATGGCGCTCTCGCGAAATCGCGGCCATCAGAACGCGCTGCTCGCCGGCCTTTCCGAGGCTTCCCGGTTCTGCGACGTGGCGATCAGCATCGATTGCGACGGCCAGGACGACGTCACCGCCATGGAGGCGATGCTCGACGCGTACGCGGACGGGTGCGATATCGTCTACGGCGTGCGGTCATCCCGCACCGCGGACAGCATGTTCAAGCGCTCGACCGCGCAGGGCTTCTACCGCCTCATGGAGAAGATGGGCGTGGAGACTGTCTACAACCATGCCGACTATCGCTTGCTCAGCAAGCGCGCGATCGACGGGCTCCTGCGCTTTGAGGAAGTGAACGTGTTCCTTCGCGGCATGGTTCCTTTGGTCGGCTTCAAATCGACGTGCGTGTATTACGAACGGCACGAGCGCATGGCGGGCGAAAGCCATTACCCGTTCAAAAAGATGCTGGGCCTGGCCGTTGACGGCATCACGAGCCTCTCCATCAAGCCGATTCGCTTGATCGCGTGCGCGGGCTTTGTCATTTCCGCCTTGAGCTTCGTTGGCGTGCTGTGGGCGATCGTCACCGCTTTGCAAGGAAACGGCGTCGCGGGCTGGGCGTCGACGGTCTGCATCGTGTGCTTCATGGGCGGTATTCAGCTGGTGAGCTTGGGGGTCATCGGCGAGTACGTGGGAAAAACGTACTTGGAGACCAAGCGACGTCCTCGCTTTATCGTTGATCGCACGACATACGAGGAGACAGGCCGGGAGGGTTCGTAGTGGACTGACCGTCCAGCGGCTGTCTGCGCGCGCGATGCGACGCCTTTGCACGATGCAGGGCGCCGCCCGCGTAGTCGGGCATGCGCCGGGGCCTGCTCGCCTGTGCTACAATACCCGCCCATGAGACCTCGTCTTTCCATAATCACCCCTGTGTACAACGCCCGCTCATTTGTCGACGCCGCGCTTGCGACAGTTTTGCGGCAAGGGTTCGAGCCGGGCGAATGGGAGGTCATTGCCATCGATGACGGCTCGACCGATGGCACGGGCGAGATTTTGCACGAGCGCAGCCAGTTGTATCCGTGGTTGCGCGTCGTTTCCCAGGAAAACCAAGGTGCCGGCGCTGCCCGAAATCGCGGCATTGACGAAGCGCGTGGAGAGTACCTGTATTTCTTCGACGTGGACGATGGGCTTGAGGATGGCGCGCTGTCCTCGTTGGTCGGCACCTGCGTCGAAGAGCGGTTGGACGTTTTGTTCTTCGGAGGCTCGGTCGCGTACGAATCTCCCGAAGCAGAGCGCACGCGTCCGCAAGACCCGCGGTATTTTGAGCGTCGGCAGCAACCGGGCGTCATGGACGGCGAGTCCATGTTCGTCGCTCAGCAGTGCGACGGGAACTATTGCGGATCGCCGTGCGTTCTTATGACGCGCACTGATTTCGTGCGCGAGCAGGGCGTGCGTTTTGCCGAAGGCATCATCAACGAAGACAACCTGTTCGTGCTGAGGGCGACTTTGCGCGCACAGCGTGCGGACGTTGATTCGCGCAAGCTGTATCAATATCGTGTGCGCATGGGCTCGGTCACCACGCTGAACTGGAGCGGCGACAAGCGTTTCCTTGCGCACCTTGTGCTCGGCCAGGAGTTCGAGCTCGAGCGCGCGCGAGCGCTCAGGCAGGGCAAGAAAGAGCTCGCGGACGCCATTGGCGCTTTGACCGGATGGTATGCCGACATCGTGCTTGAGAACTGCCCTGATGACGTGGGCGCCGTTGAAGGGCTTGGCGAAGGCAGCGCGCGTTCTGCCGTTTTCGCTGCCCGCCTTGCGCGCGTGGCCGCCAGCGAGCGAGCGGCGCACCATGACGCAGCCCGTCGTGCCGAAGAGGCGGAACGTGCGCTCGCAGAGGCTCAGGAGCGGATTGCCGAGCTGGAGGGCTCGACGGCATGGAAGGTCGGCTGCGCCATCACGGCTTTTCCGCGCGCGCTGAAAGACGCCGTGAGGCGTTAGCGCTTCGAATGACGCCCGCATTTTGATCGACGACGGTCCATGAAGGGGCCGTTCGCGCGAGCGCTCATCTGGCAAGCGCGCGTCGTTACCCAGCACGCGCCGATGATGAGGGCGCACGCGTAGAGCTCGGGCGTGATGTAGCGCGATTGCGTGACCGGTCCCGCCAGCAGCGCGCACAAGCAGAGCAACGACGGGCTCACCATGAGCAGCCCGCCCCATTCTCGGCGGTACGCCAGGCAGCCCACGGCGAACAGCGGAATCCACGTGGCGTAGAGCGCCTTGGATGTGAGAATGTTGACGACAGGCAGCGACGCGATCACACTGTGCACGTCGTTGTAGAGCTCGCGAGCAGGCGCAAGCGCCGTCGAACTGTGAACGCCGCCAATGCTCTCGTGCACCTCATCGACGCTCACGTCATCCCGCGTGTAGATGAGCATGCTTTCGGCGAACTCGGGCGTGTCCCATTCCGCAGGAATGTCCATTTCCTGGCTCATCAAGACGAAGGGATAGGCGCATTCGTACGTGTTGGCGAAGAACGATTCGAGGTACGTCACCGGATGGCGCAAGCCCTGAGAGAGCCACGCAGAGAAGTACGACAACGTATCGAGCTTGCTGGCGTATGGATCGAACTGGGATTTCACCGGATCGGACAAGGCGGGGTTGTACGCTTCGGGCAAGGAGCTTTGCCACTCTTCTCCGAAGACCGTGGCTATGGCGTCGTTCTCTGCGTCGGTCACGTCGCCGGGGTGCTCAAGAGCGCACCGCGCCGTTTGCTGCATGGGAACGGACAGCATTTCGCGGCTGCTGCCGTTCACGATGCCGAACAGCGAAAAGAACACCATCTCGAAGGCGACAAGGTAGACGAGTGCCGCGCCGAGCGTGGAAAGAAGGAGGCGAACGCCGTCCTTCCTCAAGACCGCCAATGCGAGGAGCGCGACGGGAACGGCAACGTACACGCCCGTCTTCTTCGTCATCATGAGAAGGATCGTGGCAATGACGAACACGGACACGATCAACCGGCGGTCAAAAAAGCGCCCGCGCGTGCGAACGTACTCGCAGACCATGAGCGACCAGGGCAAGAACACGGCCGCGAAGGAGTAGTCTTTCGTCATGCACTCGGCGGAGAGGGGAAAGAGCGGCAGTGCGCACGCAATGGCGAACAGGCCGATACGAACGCCTCGGGGCACGCGGACAAGGCGCAGCCAGCAGAAGGACGCAGCAAGCCCGGCAATGACGAAGGCGCACTGCAGCAGGGTGTGCAGCGCAAGGCCGATCGACCGGTTGCCCAGCGCATCGCCAATGTTCCAGAACAGGCCGTACAGCCATGTGTCGAATGGTGGGTTGTGGGCGGAGTAGTACTTGGTCAAGCCGTCGTCGACGAGCATCTGGACGAAGTTGTCGTACGTGATGGTGCCCGGGGCGTGGACGACGATGGTGGGCAGCCAAGCCAAGGCGAGCAATCCCGCGTACAGCGGGAAGCGCTTCTTGAGGTGCGCAGCGAACGAGTCGGCGGCCTCCCGGCCGGTGTGCGGTGCGCGCGCGGCAGCTTGCCGGCCGATGGCGCGGTAGGCGACCGCGAGCGCAGCAGCGAAGAGGCCCGTCAACGCGACGATGCAGGCGACGCTCGCAAGAGCGCGCCCGGTGCTTCCGAACGCTCCCTCGAACGAAAGCGTTTCGGCAAAGCTCGCCCCGATGACGATCGAGCACGCGAACACGAACCCTACGACCGCGGAGCAGGCAATCAAGCGCTTGTCCGCTGCGAGCTTTGGCAGGCTGCTCGCGTTCCCGCACAGCGTTTCAGTGCGCATGCGCCTTACCTTTGTCCGGCCGCATGCGCATCGTGCAAGAACGGGACAAGGAAGCCCAGTTGCCCGATTTCGCCGCCTTCGGCATGCGCGCGGGCGATGGAGTCCCAGGGTACGCGCGTCAGGTTGAACATGGTTCCAGCGCACGCAGCCGGCCCTTCGCGGTACTCGAAGCGCTGGGGGTCGAACGCGTCCGTCGCGGCGGCGTAGTCGCAGTCCGTGTACAAGAACGCATTGAGCAGGTCTTCGGCGAGCGTGCTCGGCCAATCGCCGCCGGCGAGCACGAGCGCAAAGTCGTACTGCTCGATCTCAGGGCTGCCGAACGGCACGATGTCGAACGTGCTGAGCGGGAAAGCGTCCTGCGCGGCGTTGTCGAAGACGGACTGGCGGCGCGCGGCGTCCTGCGCGTCGGCGTCGTCCTCCGCCACGACGATGGCAACGCGTCGCGGCGAGAAGCGGAAATCGGATCCCATCTGGTCGAACATTGCGTTGAGCCGCTGGTAGACCGTGGCGTGAGACATCACGCGCCTGATGCCCGCGAACTGCTGCTCGAGCATCGACGGCCTCGTCAGCTCGTCGAAGTACCGTTCGGCGTCCTCTGCGGAGGTGATGCGCACGAGCTCGGGATACTGCGTTTTGAGCGCCAGCGCGTCGTTGGAAAGCCCGATCACGCCGGCGGCCTGCAGCTCGTAGGTGCGCATGGCGCACATCGTGCGCGAGTCCGTCACCGTGTTCATGTTGACGGCGAAGTCGAACAGCTTCGTCGCTTGCTGGAGGTCTTTGTGCCCCATGGCGGGCATGAGGTAGTGCCAGTACTTCTCGGGGAAGTTGTCGCCCCAGTCCACGGGCCAGCGACGATCAACGATGGCCAGGTTCTTGCCCGCCTGCAGGATGGCGTCGAAGACCGTGCGCGTGTCCTTGCAGCGCTGCTCATGGACGTTGTACCACGTGCCGGCGAAGAGCACCGTGCTGCGCAGGCAGGCGGAATGCAGCCGTGCGCGCAGGCCGATGCCCACAGGGTTGTTGAGGATTGGGTTGACGCCGAACAGGCTGGCGAACACGCGATCGTGGCCCAAATCGCGCACGTAGCTGGGGATTTTCTCCTCGCAGCTGGTGAACACGACGTCCGCCATGCGCGCCAAATCCAGGTACTCGTGATAGCTGGGCGGGTCCTCGATGGATTGGAAGACCACCGGCAAGCCGGCGTCCTTCGCGTACTGCAGCACGCGGGCGATGCGCTCGTGGCCCTCCGGGTCGTTCCGGTAATACGGCTCGCCGCTTTCGTAGCGTCCGATCCAGCAGGTCACGTACAGCACGAAATCCAGGTCGCCCTCGTCAATGGCCTGCTGGTACGTGTCAGGGTAGAGGTACGTGAGGTCCAGGGCATCCTCGTAGTAGTCGAACATGAACTCGTCGGTGATGATGCCCACGCGCGGACGGGCGGTGCTGGCAAAGTAGCCCGAGCCGTTCGTTTCCGTCAGGCGTGCCTGGTAGTCGGCGCGATGTTCGACGAACTCTTGGTTGAGTGGGTTCTCTGCCGCTTTCAAGCGCATCCATGCCTTGTTGTGGGGGAAGTCGCTTTCCAGCGCGAGCGGCTCGTACGGGCTGCTCGAAAGCTTGTTGCGAACCTTGAGGTACCAGCTGATCGCGCGCGAATTCCGCAGGCCGTCGTACTCGGCGGCGAAGGATTGCGCGATGTGCAGAAGGCCGTCGTGTTCGTTGACTGTGCGCACGGTGTTCCTTTCGCGTAATCAGGCTGGACTCGAAGGGTGCACGATGAGTTTACCGCCCGGACAGGCGGTCTTTGACGAGGCGTGCGGGAGCGGTCAGGGCATTGCCGAGCCGCCACGACGTGGAGGCTTTCAGCTCGTCCAGCTCGCCGACAAGGCGGTCCCGCTCTTCGCGAACGGAGGCAAGCTCCTGCTCGAGGGCTTCGGCGCGCTCGCGCGAGGGGGCGACGGTCTTTTCGTACAGCCGCAGCGCGCGCGGGGCGTTCGGGTGCTGCGCCACCGTTTGGTCAAGCACTTCAAAGTTGAGAAGGCTGCGGCGCGTGAGGCTGTGGGCGTCGCATGCGGTGTCGCCGGCATGCTCGGCGTGCACGTCTGCCTCTGCGCCGGCGAGCCGCGCATCGATCTGTGCCGTAAGCGCGTCGTACTCGTCAAGGCAGCAGCGCAGCGCGTGCTCGATGTCGTCGGCAGGCGCGTCCATGGGCAGGAGAAGGCGTTCCACGCCCATGATCTCGTAGTACGCGCGGACTTTCTCGTTGTAGTCGAACCCGACGCTGGGGATGCCGAACGCGTTCGCGACGATGGAACCGTGCAGGCGCGTTGCGAGCACGGCGCGCGCCGTGCCGATCGTGCACAGCGCTTCGGGGATGGTGCGCACACGCTGTTGCTCCGCGCGCTCTTGCGTTCGGGGTGAGAGCAGCTCGCGCACGCGCGCGTGGAGTTCGCCGTCTTCGGGTGCGAGGTCCAGGAACACGGGGCGGACGTCGTGACTGGCCGCCAGGGCGTCGATCGCACGAGCGGTCCGCTCGGCGAACGATTCGTCGACCGACGGGAAGTCGCGAAGCGTCACGAGCAGCACGTCGCTCTCGTCGCTTGCGACGTAACGTTCGCGCTCGCTTGCCAAGGTGAGGGCGATGTCCGCGGTGCGGACGATGGCCTCGTCGGGCACGCCGGCGTTCGCCAGCAGGCGTTCCGTCTCGTGGTCGCGCGCGCAGAACACGGCGCCCAGCCGCCCGGCCAGGCGCAGAAACGCGCACGCGTCAGGGTTGGAAAGCGGGCCGGCGCCAATTCCCATGTACACGGTGGGGACGCCGTGCATCCAGGCGAGCTGCACGCACGCCACCTGGCCCGGAATCTCCCATTCCGGCTCGAGCATGTAGTCGATGCGACCCGTGGTGGTGCCAAAGTACAGGTCGAACAGGATGCCGGCCATCATCACGAAGGCGGCGGCACCGTTGAACATGAGGTCGATCGCGAACTTATCGGTCACGTCGACGGACACGATGCCATGCTCCGCTAGCGTCCTGCGCGGGTTGTGCCCCACAAGCGAGACATAGCCTTCAGGGTATGTCTCGCGCACGTGTTGGCAGATAAGGGAAAAGACCAGCTCGTCCCCAAAATTCTCTTCGCCGATGAACCCGAGGACGACGAACCGCTTTGCGGGAGCGCTCATGCCGCGTGCGCCCGATTGCTCGCACGCTTCGAGGATGGCTTCCGGGCTTTCGGCCTCAGTGGTGACAAGGTCAGGACGGAACGCGTCAAAGAACGGTTGCAGCACGGAAGCGTTGACCGAGCCGTCAGGCAACAGGGCATCGGGATGCGCGTCGAGATTGATCAACTCGACGGCGTGGCCTGCGGCGACCAGGGAGACGTACGTGCTCCAGACAGGATCGTTGCTGGCATGATGTGGACGCGCGATGAGTGCGATTCGGTAGTACATGGTTCCTCGTGTCCGATTGGTGCAACCGAAGCATTATAATGTATGAATTTGTGCAAGCTGTGCGAGAGGCGATTGTTCTCGAGCGCAAGGCTATGAAACGTTCGAACGGTTCGAATCGAACGGTCACGATTCTAGCGAGTCGCAGGCGCCGATGACGGCGCGGAATGCGCGACTGGCTGGAAAAGGAGGATTCCCTATGATGCATACCGAGGTGAAAGAGGGCTTCGCGTCCCGTGCGCTGCGCTGCGTGCTGGCTGCCGCCCTGGCGGCGGGCTGCTTCGTTGCGTCCGCTGGCATGGCGTTTGCCTATTCCATCGACGACCCGCTGACCGAAGAGGAGCTGGCGCTGGCAGAGGGCGGTTCGTCCGCTTCCGCCCGTTCGCTCGACGACTTCTGGCGCTGGCCGCTGCCGGGCATTGGCGAGGATCATATCTCGCAGGATTTCTGGTCCGGCCATGGCGCCATTGACATCTGGGCCGCCGAAGGCACGCCCATCGTGGCGTCGCGCGGCGGCGTCGTCGTGGCCACCGAGGCAACGAACCCGCAGGAGCTGGACGGCTACGGCAACTGCGTCGTCGTCTATCACGAGGACGGCACGGAGACCTACTACGCCCACATGTCGCGCCGCGATGTGAACAAGGGCGACCGCGTCTACCTGGGCCAGCAGCTGGGCCTTGTGGGCAACACGGGCAACTCGTTCGGCGACCATCTGCACTTCGAAATCCGCGTCAACGCCACGCCTGACGAGTTTTACTGGGGCAAGCGCATCGACCCGCTGCCGTACGTGACGGGACACGAGTACGTTGCCTCCGCGAACGGCACGTACTTCTACGACGTTGATTTCGGCGCGTATGCGCAGTGGTACTCCGAGCTGATCGACCGCGCGGTCGTCTCCGGGCTGATGGAGGGCGTTGGCAACAACCAGTTCCATCCCGAAGTCACGGTCACACGCGCCCAGGCCTTCACGATTCTGTGCCGCGCGGCCGATGCTGACAGCCTCTACGGCAACGGCTCGAACAGCACGCCGTTCCACGACAACCAAGTTGGCCAGTGGTACACGGGCGCCATCAACTGGGCGTACAGCATTGGCCTTGCGACGGGCGACGGCGACGACCTGGTCCGCCCGAACGACACCATCACGCGCGAAGAGCTGGCGACGCTCATCGCGCGCTACGCCGAGAAGGTCCGCGGTGTGAACGCGGTGGCGTCCTCCGCTGCGCTTGCCGGCATGGACGATGCCCACACGGTGAGCGATTGGGCGGCCGAGCGCGTGGCATGGGCAGTCCAGGCGGGCATTATGACGGGCAGCACAGAGTCCGATGGCTCGCTGCTCGTGAAGCCGAAGGGCGAAGCGACCCGCGCCGAGATGTGCGCTTTCATCGTTCGCACGGTCGACAAGGTCGGGTAGCGCGAGCGCTGTCACGTGAATGATATGAACGAAACGCCCATGTCGGCTGTCCAGGCTGGCATGGGCGTTGCTGTTTGAGGGAGCGAAAGGAAAGGGCGTCGTCATGGCGAAGAGTGCGAAACGGTTCCTGTCGTGCGTGTGCGCGGTGGCGCTTGCCAGCGCGCTTGTGCCCATGACGGGCGTGGCGGAGGCAATCGAGGACGCCCAGGCGGCGCAGGCTGCCGCGCAGCAGGCGGCCGAGGAGGTTGCCACCGCCGTGGCCGAGGGAGCCGCTGTCGAAGGCGAGCTCATCGTAGTGTTGGAGGACGGTGTCGACGCTGGCGCTACCGCGCGCGACGCGTCCGTCGACGTCCAGGTGGAGCAGCTGGCAGACGACGCGCTGCTCGTGACCGCCGAAGGGTCCGATGCCGCCGACACCGCTGCGTTGGCTGAGCGCCTTTCGCAGGACGATGCCGTGGCGTACGTGCAGCCGAACTTCGTGTACGCCGCGCCCGAAGACGGCGCGGGCGAAGGGACGCCCGAGAGCGCGCAGGAGGGTGCGGGCGAAGGGACGCCCGAAAATGCCGCGAACGACGTGGACTCGCACGACGCCGCGACGAACGATGTGGATTCGCACGGCGCCGCGGCGGTCGAAGCGCCCGCCTTCGCTGACGCCCGCGCCACGGTCGTGAACGACCCGCTCTGGTCGAGCCAAAGCTATCTTGCTGCCACGGGTTTCGACGAGGCATGGGACGGCGCCCGCGCGAACGGCACCGTGTCGGTCGTCGTGCTGGACTCCGCTGTGAGCCTTGTCCACGAGGACCTTGCGACCACGCTCGATGTCGAGCACGGCTGGGACGCCGTGAACCAGGTGCCGCTTGGCACGGCAGCCGCCTCGAACCACGGCACCGAGGTCGCCGGCATCATCTCGGCCGCGTGCGATAACGCCACGGGCATCGCAGGCGCCAGTTACGGCGCGAACATCGTGCCCGTCACGGTGCTCTCGGGCTCCGGTCTCTCCACCACCACGGCCGTGCTCTACCGTGCCATGAACTATCTCTTCCAGCTTGACGACGAGCACCCCGAGCTCAACCTGCGCGTGCTCAACATGAGCTTTGGCGGCTACGGGACCGGCCAAAGCAGTGTCATGGACCGCGCGTTCTACACGCTCGTGAAGACTGCCGTGGAAGAGCGCGACATGGCGGTGGTGGCAGCGGGCGGCAACGAACACACCGTCTCGTTCAGCTGGCCCGCCGACTGGGATGAGGTCGTCTCCGTCACGTCTGTTGACGCCTCGCTGCAGCAGCCGGCGTCCTTCTCGGACCACAACGAGCACAAGGACATTGCCGCGCCAGGGGAGCGCATCATGGCCACGACCGCTCAAGGCACGTCGTCGTACGGCACGTGCCGGGGCACGTCGTTCTCGGCGCCTATCGTCTCGGCGGCGCTTTCGCTCATGTTCGCGGCGAACCCCGCGCTTTCGGCTACGCACGCGGTGGAGCTGCTCTACCAGACGGCGGACGATCGCGGGGCGGCAGGCCGGGACGAGTATTTCGGCTGGGGCCTTGTGAACGCGGAGGCGGCGGTGGGCGCCGTGCTCGAAGAGGCGAGCGAGCACCCCTCGCTGTGCTTCGCCGACATCGACCAGAGTGCGTGGTACCAGACGCCCGTCGCCTACATTGATTCGGTGGTGGGCGCGGGCCTCATGCAGGGGTACGCCGGCCTCTTCCGCCCCGACGACTCCATCACGCGCGCCGAAGTGTTCGCGATCGCGTACCGCGCCGCGGGCGCCGGCTCCATCGACGAGCCGCCCGCTGCCGACACGTCGGGCTTCCGGGACAACGCGAGCTACCAGTGGTACACCGCCGCCATCAACTGGGCGGCAGGCGCGGGCCTGGCGCAGGGCAGCGATGGCCTTGTGCGCCCCGATGACGCCATCACGCGCGAGGAGGTGTCGGCGGTCATGGCGCGCTATGCCGAGCATATGGCTGGCATAGCCGCCGCGGGCGACCCGGCATCTTTGCAGTTCGCAGCCGACTGGCAGGCGGTGAGCTCGTGGGCGACGTCCACCATGGCCTGGGCGACCGAGCACGGCATCCTGTCCGGCCGTCTGCAGCCCGACGGAACCCTCCTGCTCGCACCCCGTGCGAACGCTACTCGCGCCGAGTTCGCCAAGATCATCACCCAGACGCTCGAGGCGATGGAATAGAAGGGGAGCGCGACTGCTCACGCTCCCTTTGTCCTATAGAACGTCTCGCATGAGGACGGTCGCAATCTTCGCCATCTCGGCGCGCGTTGCGCTTCGAGCCTACTTCGCGTCTAGCCCAATCCGATCCGCGTCGGTGATGGCGCGCACGGGGCGGCAGGGGACGCCGCAGGCGAAGGTGTTCGCCGGGATGTCGCGCGTCACCACGCTGCCCGCGCCGATGACGGCGCCTTCGCCAATGGTCACGCCGCCGGTCACGGTGACGTTCGCGGCAAGCCATGCGCGGCTGCCCACGTGAATCGCCGCGTTGCGCTCGGCCAGGTGTGCGGGCGTGCCGTCCTCTTCAAGCTGCATGACGCGATCGTCAGGGTGCAACGGGTGGATCGGCGTGACGAACGAGCACCGTGGCCCCACCATGACGTCGTCGCCGAAGATGATGTGTGCACCGTCCAAGAACGTGCAGTCGTAGTTGAAGAAGCAACGGTCGCCCACGAACACGTTGTACCCGTAATCCACGCGCGCACCGGCCGTGAGCTCCGAGTCGAACCCGAACGCGCCGAGCACGCCATGCAGGATGTCCGCGCCGCCTTCGTTCGCGTAGTACGCCTCGTCGTAGGCGCGCATGAGGCGTCGAGCGCGCAGGCGGTCTGCCGCAAGGGCTGGGTTGGCGGATTCATACCAGTCGCCCGATGCCATCTCAGCGCGGATGCCATCTTCGCGCTGCATGCGGATGTAGGGGAAGGGCCGCCCGGCGTCGTCGCGCGACGAGCGGTAGACCGCGCGCCAGCCTTCATGCTCGTAGAAGCTCACGGCCTGCGGGTTCTGCTCGTTCACGTCAAGGCGGTGCGCGCCGAAGGCCCCCACCGCGTGCGCGAGCAGCGCTTCCAAATGGTAAAAAATCACCGATATTGACCCATCCGAGCGGTGCGCGAAGGCATTCATTCCCCAGAATCCCGCATTCGTTCCTTGCGATGCGAAGGTTCGGGCGGTTGTGGGTCAATATCGGCGATATTGTGCCAAAACGGGCCTTCTCGGAGTGCCATAGAGGAGGCGGAAAGGTTGGGGGCGGGGCAGGCTGAGGCGAACGGGCGCTAGTACTCCGCCAGCTTCTCGATGATGCGCTCGCAGAGTTTGCCGTCGGCGTTCACGGCGCCGTCTTCGTCGATGCACTCGTCCATGAGGTACTCCGTCACGGCCTCGTCGATGCCCATGAGGTCGTCGTCGGTCAGCGACGAGAAGCCGCCCGTGATGCCGAGCTTCTTGAGCAGGTCTTTCTCCTGGGCGGAGAAGTTGATCTTCACGCGAGCCATGGTGTCTCCCCTCGTGGCGAACGGGGCGCTCGCATGCGCGACGCCCGCGCAGTGCGCGGGCAGGCGCCCTACTCGTTTCCTTCGTTGTCGCCGCTCTCGCTGCTGGAGCCGCTGTCAGAGTTGTCAGCGTGCTCGGAGCTGTCAGCGTTGCCGCCCTCGTCGGTCTGCTCCGACGAGTCGGTCCATTCGTCCACCAAAGAATACTGCATGAGCTCGTCGATGGTCACGAAACGGTAGCCCTTCTCCTTGAGTGCGGGCAGCGCTTCGCGCAGGGCGTCCACCGTCTGCTGGCGGTCGCCGCCGCCGTCGTGCATGAGCAGCACGTCGCCGGGGCCCGCCGAAAGGAGCTGCTCGCAAATGGCGTCGGAGCCGGGCAGCTGCCAGTCGGTCGTGTCGATGGTCCAGCCGATTTCGGCCGTGATCAGGCCTTCCACGTTCTGCCACACTTCCAGCGGGAAGTTGCCGCCCGGGGCGCGCAGCGCCTTGTTGGCGTCCTGGCCCGTCACCGCCTTGATGGCGTCCTGGCCCTTCTGGACCTCTTCGCGCTGCTCGTCGGCGGTCATGTAGCTCAGATTCACGCCCTGGCCGGAGCCGGCGGCATGGTCGTACGTGTGCGTGCAGACCTGGTGGCCTTCCTCTACCTCGCGCTTGATGAGGTCGGCGCCGCCTTCCTCCTCGATGCGCTGGCCGAGCGTGAAGAACGTGGCCTTCGCGTCGTTCTCTTTGAGGATGTCCAGGATCTGCGTGGTGTACTCAGGCAGCGGGCCGTCGTCGAACGTGAGGGCGATGACCTTCTCGCCGCCCGTGTCGACGTACTGGCGCGCGTAGATGCGCGGCGAGCCTTCTTCGACCACGCCGTCGGAGACGGTCTTGCCCGAGGTCTCGCCCACGCGCACGCGCTCTTTGCCCGGCGTGCTCTCGATGATGTGGTGGATGGGGCCGTTGCCGGACTCCTTCGGCTCGCCCTTCTTCTCGCGCTCTTCCACGTAGTACGGCTCCGTGATGTCGCCGCCGCGCGAAAGCTCGATCTCGGCGTTCTCCGCCAGGGGCGTGCTGTAGTCCGTGACCAGCTCGCCGTTCACGGTGACGGTGGCGGGGTAACCGCCGCCTTCCGTGAGGACGGAGCCGTCCACGGCCACCAGGTTGCCCGGCTCCGTGGAGACGCCGCTCTTCAGGAGCGCGTCCACGTCCTTCTTGCCCGCGACCTTCTGCTCGGTGCCGTCGACGGTCACGGTGACGGTCTGTGCCATGGCGATGGCGTTAGCGATGTTCGAGCCCACGAAGATCACGAGCGCGATGGCCGCAATGGCCACCACCACGCGGGCGATCAGGCCAAGGGGCAGGCCGCTCACGCTGGGCATAATGCCGCCGCCGACCGGGCTCAGATCGACCTGGTTGCGGCGTGCGGAGAAGCCGTCGCGGGAGCGCCCGCGCGGCTGGCGCTCGGAGCGCACGCTGCTGTTGCGGGAGCGCCACTGCGCCTG